>CAVPLE010000115.1:0-55807 GCA_963705865.1 uncultured Holophagaceae bacterium
GGAGTCGTTCAAGCCCTCGTATCCCGAAACTGTGAGGCATCCCTCGTTTTACAATCCAGCCCTTCTTGCTGGCGAGCAGCCCAGTCTCTATTAAAAGACGTGTTTTCCCGCAACCACCCTTCCCGTGGATGAGCAATGCACTTGCACCAGGTTGATCCAACTCATCAAGAAGGTTTTCCGGTGTGAGGGCCCCAGAGTGGTTGTAAAAAGGGAGTTTTTCTTCCAGCAATAGGCTGCGAAAACCCTCGCTGTGGCTCTTCACCCACTCATTGAATGGCTGGAGTCCATCCAAGTCTGGCGAAAACCACTTGTGGCGAAGCGAGGCTCGAGAAGCCAGCCTTGGTTCGATTTGGTCCCACGTAACAATCTCGACCTTTATTTTGGCTAGGTGAGCCAACTGGGGGCCACGTCTTGCCAAACGGCAAAATACCTTTGTGATCTCAAGAGCAAGCCTTTGACGATCATTAACATTATTTAATCTGGAGCTTATACAAAATTTGTATTCTTCGATTAAGGGGTTCGAATTGTACCAGGGAGTGTACTGCCTTTGTCCCGACTTTGGACTCTCTTGTAACAGATTATCATCGAGGCACTTCGATGTTTTTGCCCAACGATTCCGTGCTTCAGAAATGCCATTTTCTCCTATGTATTTGCACTCCCATACGACAGCCTTTCCGTCTTTTTCCCAGAAAAGGTCAATTGCCCCATCCTTGCCCCTGGTTTCATAGGACTGCAAGTAGGGATAGTCCTCTTCAAAAAGTTCTGCAATGAATCTTTTCCAATCATCACCTGGGTCTCTCGACTCTCTGTACTTGTCGGTGAAAGGCGTCAGTTTCTGAGGAGAGGTCATGGTGGAAGTATATTGGAACTATTCCGACTTATTTCGCTATCTCTTTGAAGTATTACATCGCTCCCGTACTTAACTGAACCTCGAACACCGCCAGCCCGTCCTGCAGGGTCGTCTTCCCGCTGATGGGCACGACGTCGCCCACGCGGAAGGGGCGCTGGCGGCGGCGGATGGTGTCGGGGAAGGCCACGGCTTCGCAGAGGCCGGTGTCGTCCTCGAAGGTGACGAACTGCATGCGTTCGCCCTTTTCGGTGGCCACTTCCTTGTCCGCCACCACGAGCGCCCAGAAGCGCAGGCGGGTTTGGGAGAAAGATCCACCACGGAGACACGGAGGGCACTGAGAAGAGATCACGGAGGATGCCTCTGTGTTCTTCTCCGTGATTCCTCCGTGCTCTCCGTGCCTCTGTGGTGAAGCCTTGGCCACGTCGGCGGCACGGTCGGGGCCCCCACCCTTCCGCACGCGGGCGAGGGCCGCCGGGTGGATCTCCAGGGTGAGGCCCATGGTCTGCATCTCCAGGTCCGCGCGATCGAAGGCGTCCGTGGGGCGCGGGCGCACGCCCAGGGGCACGCCGCCCAGCCGCGCCCACATGAGGCGGGTGCGGTCACCATCGGGCGCCCAGCGGTCGAAGGCCCCGGCGGCACAGAGGGCTTCGGCGCTGGTGACCGACAGCTTCACGCGGCCCAGCAGGTCGTCCAGGTCCGCGAAGGGGCCGTGCTGCCCCCGGTTCTCCAGCAGGGCCTCCACCTCCTTCGCCAGGGCGCCCTGCACCTGCATGAGGCCCACGCGCAGGCCCTGCTCGCCCTCGGCGGTGAAGGGCCAGGCGGAGGCGTTGGCGTCGGGCCCCCGCACCACCAGGCGGTGGCGGCGGGCGTCGCCCAGGTAGGCGATGGCGGGGTAGTAGCCGCCCTGGTTGGTGACCACCGACGCGAAGAACACGGCCGGATGGTGGGCCTTGATCCAGGCGCTCTCGAAGCTCACCTGGGCGTAGCTGGCCGAGTGCGGCTTGCAAAAGGAGTAGCCCTGGAAGGTGCGGATCATGTCCCAGGCCTCGTCCACCGTGGCCGGGCGCACGGCGCGGGCCGCGCAGCCGCTGCGGAATCGCGCCTCGAAGTAGGGCAGCTTGTCCTCGCAGTCGGGCTTGCCCAGGAGCTTGCGCAACTGGTCGGCCTCGAAGTGGCTCCAGCCCGCCAGTTCCACGCAGACCTTGATGACATCCTCCTGGTAGACCAGCACGCCGTAGCTCTCGGACAGCAGCTGGTTGAACACGGGATCGCTGGGCTCCCAGACCTCCTCGCCCCGGCTGCGCTTCACGTAGCGATCCACCCAGCGGTAGGCGGCGGGCCGGATGAGGCTGCTGTGGATCACCAGCGTCTCGAAGTCGCCCTTCTTCACCCGTTGCTGAAGTTGGCGCGTGGCGGGGCTCTCCACGTAGAAGACGCCGATGCTGTCGCCCCGGGCCAGCAGGGCCTGGGTGTCGGGGTCGTTGCGGGAGTGGTCGCCGGGATCGGCGGGTTTGCGATCGCCCAGCACCTCGTAGGCGTCGCGGATGACGGCAAGGCTGCGGTTGCCCAGCAGGTCGATCTTCACCAGGCCGTAGTTCTCCACGCCGTCCTTGTCCCAGGTGGTCGTCGATACCTTGTCCTTGGCCGGCGCGGGCTGGAAGGCCGCATGCTCCCAGAAGGGCCCGGGCGTGACGACGGTGCCGCCGGGATGTACGGAGAACTGGTGGAAGTGGCCCTTCAGCGCCTGGGCCTGGCGCAGGATCGTGTCCCAGGCGGGGTTCTCGGCCGCGCGGACGAGGCCCCCTTCCCAGCCGCGGACGTAGCGGGCCAGCTGCTTCAGCTCGCTGTCGGGGCGCCCATGGGCCTGGGCCACGGCCCGCAGAGCGCCCTTGGCCTTGAAGAAGGCGTGGTTGGCCACCATGGCCACACGATCGCGGCCGTAACGCTCGAACACCTTCTGGATGACGTCTTCCCGCTCGTCCCAGGCGAAGTCGATGTCCATATCCGGTGGATCCTTGCGCTCCTTCGTGAGGAAGCGCTCGAACATCAGGTTCGTGGCCACGGGATCCACGTTGCTGAGGCCCAGGGCGTAGCTCACCAGGGAAGCCGCGCCGCTGCCCCGGCCGCAGATGCGCGGCATGGCGCCCTGGGCGGCCCGCACGATGTCCTCCACCAGCAGGAAGTAGCGGGCGAATTTCAGCTCGGAGATGAGGTCCAGCTCCCGCTCCATGCGGCCCAGGATGTCGCCGCGGACGCACCGGAAAGCGCCGTTCCACACCCGCCCGCACGCTTCTCGCGCAGGAAGGCATCGAGGTCGGGCCTTCCCGCCCCAGGGGATCGGCCAGCACCCAGGCGCCCCAGTGGATGTTGCCAGCCGGAGATGCGCTCCAGCACCGCGGCGGTGGCCCGTTCCACGGCGGGCTCGCAGAAGGGGAAGCGGGCCTCCCAGTCGGCGCGGGACACGGCGGCCTCGGCGGGATCCCACAGGGCCTCGGTGCGGATGAGCGTGGTCTGCTGGTCGATGGCCAGCTTCAGGCGGTGCATCTCCAATCCCTCGGCCGTGCGGAAGCGCAGCGCCTGGGGCGCCACCACCTCCAGGCCCGCCGCCAGGGCCTTTCGGGCCTCCTGCGCCCGGCGGGGATGGGCCAGCAGGGCCCCGTAGAGGCCTTCCCGCAGCAGGGCATCCAGACCCGCGAGATCCTCCGCCAGCAGCACGCAGTCCTGCGGCGGCTCGGGAGCGCCCAGGCCGGGGATGGGCGGATCGTGGTCCAGGTGGGCCTGGGCCGAGAGCAGGCCGTTCAGGGCGGCATAGCCCGCGTCCGTGAAGGGCAGCGCCCCATAGCCGTGGCCCCGCCAGGTGAAGCGGCTGCCCAGGTGCAGGCGGAAGCCCGTCCAGCGGGGATCCGGCGGCAGGCCCTCCAGGCGCCGGGCCTCGTGGATCCACTCCAGTTCCGCCCGCAGCTTCGGGTAGCCCGCCACCCCCCGATCCCAGCAGACCAGGTCGCGGTAGCCCAGCTGGCGCGCCAGCGACAGCAGCTGCTTCGCCGGGTAGACGCCTTCACCTACAGAGAAATCGGAGATGCCGAGGGCGAACATGGGGGGAGGGACCTCAGGCCCCCCGATGGTGGATGAGGTACTCCACGGCGGCCACCTGGAGGAGGGCGTTCAGGGAGAGGCCTTCGGCCTTGGCCCTGGTCTGGAGCTGTTCCAGGAGGGCTTCGGGCAACCGGATGGCCTTCACCACCGTCGGAGCGGCGGCTTCCCCGGCCTTCGGCCGCCCCCGACGCAGGCGAATGGGCGTTCCCAACACCTCCCTGCCCTGGAATGCCCGTTCCGCCCAAGCGGCATCGGCCTCCTGGTGGGCCCGCAGAGCTTCCAGGGGCTCGCCTGGTCCAGAGACCTTCTCGAATTCGGCCATGGACATGCGCTTGGCTTTCTTGGAAGTCATGGTGTTCTCCTGCGTTTGGGGCTCATCCAATGCGTCGCATGAAAGGTCATCCCGGCTCCAATAAATGTAGAACAATTAGCTTTCCTGTCAACACGGGACCTCCTGCCCCATCCACCCCGGCAGGACGGCGCGATCGGGGAAGCGGCGGCGGAGGCGGGCGAGGGCGGGCTCGAGGCGCTCAAGTTTTTCGTTCCGGGGATCCTCGAAGAGGGCCCGCTCGCGGCCCAGGCCCCAGGCCAGTCGCAGCTCCACCTCGCGCACCAGGAGGCGGCGGGTGGCGCTCGCCAGGAAGGCCTGCTGGAGGCGGCGGGCCAGGACGAGCGGCGGCACCGTGAGGTCCTCGGGCAAGGCCCGCCAGGTGTGGGGCTCGCCATCCACGTCCCACCAGCGCAGCACCAGCGTGCGGGGGTGCCGGGGATCGGACCAGAGCCACTCCAGGCAACGGGTGGCCAGGGCCACCTCCTCGGGCAGGCGGGGGGGCTGCAGGCGCCAGCCGTGGCGGGCGTGGCCGGGGCGCTCCGTGAGCAGGGGCAGACGCGGCCGGTCCTCGCCGCGCACCCGGGCCCGCAGATCCGACGCCAGCTTGGCGTTCGTGAGTTCCGCCAGCACGGGCAGGGGCACGGGCTGTAGGTCCTCGAAGCGGCGCAGGCCCAGGCGATGGAAGCGATCCTGCAGGCGCGGGGCCAGGTCCGGCAGGCGGCGCAAGGGCTGGGGGCCCAGGAAGGCGGCCTCGCCGCCGTCCGCCACGCGTTCCAGGTGGTGCTCGGCCCGGGCGCCGAGCTGGGCGGCGGTGGCGCTCAGGGACAGGCCCCCGTGACTGTCCCAGCCGTGCCGCTCGGCCAGCTCGCGACGAATGCGCTCGGCGGTGTCCGCCAGGGGCCCGAAGATCCGCTGGGTGCCCTGGAGCTCCACCAGGGCCTCGCCCAGGCGTCCCAGCTGGCCCTGGGGCGTCCAGTGCTGGAGGAACTCCCCCAGGTCGGCCTGGGCCTCCCACCAGACCTGGGGCGAGGGATCCAGCACCCGCAGGCCCGGCACCCGCCGCAGGGCCTGATCCATGGGCAGGCCCGGGGCCAGCCCCTCGGCCCGGCCCAGGCGGTTCACGAACCAGAGGGTGGGCGTGCGCGGACTGTCGGGGCTCAGGAAGGCCAGGGGCCGGTCCCGCAGGGCGCCGTCCCGCCCGCAGGCCAGCTGAAACGGCAGTTCAGGGACCCACATCGCCAGCACCGGATCCTCCTGGGGGATCCAAGTATGACGAAATTTTAGCGAAAATCAACTCATCATCCTTCCATTGCGCGCGGGCTGCGCCCGCGCGTTAACGCAAATCGCGCAGCGATTTGCACACTGACATAGATGCCAGACCTCATGGAAACGAATGCACCGCAGGTTGACGGTGTGTATCAAGTGTGTATTTTATTGGTATGGACAGCCGCTCCCTGATCAAACTTCTGGAGGCCGACGGCTGGACATTGGTGGCCGTTCGCGGTTCTCACCACCAGTACAGGCATCCCTTGAAACCAGGCCGAGTCACCGTGCCTCACCCCAAGAAGGATCTGGCCAAAGGCACCGAAAATAGCATTCTCAAACAAGCAGGCCTGAAGGGCCCGCAGGAGTAGCAGCCATGAGAAATTACCTCGCTTTCATCCATAAAGACGCCGACAGCGATTACACCGTGACCTTCCCCGATTTCCCCGGATGCATCACTGCGGGCAGCACCCTTGATGAAGCCCGCGCCATGGCGCAGGAAGCCCTCCCGTTCCACCTTGAAGGGCTGCTTGATGATGGGGAGGCCCTCGCCAACCCCATGCTCCTGGAAGAGGCCCTGGAGGCGGATCCGGCCAACCGACGCGCGGTGGCTTTCCTGGTCGAGGTCCCGGTCGAAGAACCCATGATCCGGATCAACATCACCGCACCCAAGGCAGCCCTGGCGAGGATCGACCGCTACGCCCAAGCCCACGGCATGAGCCGCAGCGCCTTCCTCATCCAATCCGCCCGCCTGGCTATGCAGAAGGGGGCTTAATCCATCCCATCGGCTCCCTGGGAGTTTTGGATTCTTCATGGCGTCGTGGAGTGAGTGAACATCACGAGGGCGTGGGCCTGCTGCTGGAGGAATAGGAGATCAGGCACCTGATCGAGCTGGTCCGGCGTAGCAATGAGCCCACAGTGCTGCCTCAGAATACGGCCCCACAACTAAAACATCTATAGCAGTTTTACGCCAGCTATTGTGTCCTCGATTTTTCAATGGCAGCCTTTCGAAGCGCTTTATACTCTGAATCAGTAATAAGTTTTTCCTTTTTCATTTTATTCAATTTTTCAAGCTCAGCCTTTAAGTCATAAGGAGGCGGAATAACGGGAACCTGCAGAGGTGAAATTGTAGCCGTTGTTGCTTGCAAAGGAGGTTGAACTACCTGTGTTTTTCTAGCCTCTTTAACATCATCCAAACCAATTTTCGCTCGATCACGAATACCTCCAAATGTGTCCCCATCGAAGAACGAAATAAGCCCACGGTAGACTGATTCGGCGGTATCAAACTCTTTGCGTTTAACTGCAAGCTCTGCAAATTCAAAAGATAAATATGTATATTTTTTTTGAAATTCATTGGCGCTAACCCTGAATTCTCGCATACCAAGACTGTTAGCGGCATCTTGCATGCTGGAATATAAGTCTTTTAGACCATTAAGATTAGTTTCAACGTCAATAACTGTAGGGGTATCCCATGAGTCCATCCCCTTAAGCTTATCCAATGCAATTTTTGCCTGTATGTATGGTCTCGCTTGGTTTGTATCTGTCGCTCCTTGGGGCTGGGCGGGCATCACAATTGTGCAAGAAATAATTACGGCCTGAATATTGTGAGACATTTTTCACCTATTAGAAGAGATTTAAACCTTAATTTATGAAGTGCATGGCGTCTAATGGATCATTGTTCAGTTCATTCTACTTGACATGGGTAATCAGTTTTCGAGACCTATGTAATTGGTGGCGTGATCGTGCAGTATCCATTTGCACAAACGAATCCAGCCAAGTCATGGGTTCGAATCTTGTATTTCCTTCCGTCTCCCTGAATAACCGTCAGACCAAGAACACTCCCATAAGTCGCTCCCATGGCAGCATTTTCCTGGGCGCAAGCCACAATCGAAAAGCGAGGGCCCTTACCGATACGAATGTCGTTGGGCTTGCCAACCGCGAGAATCCAGCGATCTAGTTCGATTCCAATGGCTTCGGCCTGACACTCGAGTGAACGGGTATACTCGGCCGCTTCTTCTCGTGTGAGGGTTTTTCTAGTCAGATTCATCGTATCCATCCCTGTTGAGTAATGAAGAACCTGATAACTCTTTGGACAGAAGGTGGACCCACAATGTGCCAAGACGGTGGCAGGGTCAAGCATGATTCTGGGCTGCTGATCTCCAATTTCGTGGAATTTATGCTACCTCAGGACGGCTGTTTCTTCCGGTTGTGGCAGTCGAGGATGGCGACGATGGAGCAAGGCTGCTTGATGACAGGGTCAATGAATCTCCGAGGCGCGCGGGCTACGCCCGCGCGTATACGCAAACCGCTACGTGGTTTGCGCCCTGTCCTTACATCTGGAAACGGTGCGTGCACTCCACCCAGCTCTCGGAGCCATCCTTGTAGCGCTCGCGCTTCCAGATGGGCACGCGCTGCTTGATCTCGTCCATGATCCAGGCGGCGGCCTGGAAGCTCTCGGCGCGGTGGGCGCTGCTGGTGGCCACGATGACGGCGGCCTCGGTGAGGGGCACGACGCCGATGCGGTGGTGGACGGCGCAGCGGGTGAGGCCGTAGCGCTCGATGGCCTTCTCACGCAGGAGGCCCAGTTCCTTCTCCGCCATGGGGACGTAGGCTTCATAGGCCAGTTCCAGAACGGGGCGGCCTTCGTGGTGATCCCGGGCCCGGCCTTCGAAGAGGACGAGGGCTCCGGCATGGGGGTCCTCCATGACACTTCGTAAAGCCATCGCCTCCAGAGGCGCTTCCTGAACCGATATCCAGGGAATCATGCATGTCTCCGCTTCGCTCCCAACCATACACTGAAGCGTTTCCAGGGGTTCACCATGTCCAGTCCGCACGTTGATCCAAATGCCGTTTTCGACACCCTCGGCCGCCACATGCTGGTGGATGGGTTCCATCTGGTGATGGACTTGGAGAAATCCCACGGCTCCTGGATCGTGGATGCCAGGGACGGCCGCAAGTACCTCGATTTCTACACCTTCTTCGCCACGACGCCCCTGGGCCACAACCACCCGCGCCTGCGGGAACCGGAATTCGTGCAGCACTTGGGCGAGATCGCCGTCAACAAGCCGGCCAACTCGGACATCTACACCACGGCCTTCGCGGAGTGGGTGGAGGCCTTCGGCACCCACGCGGCGCCGGACTACCTGCCCCACCTGTTCTGGATCGACGGCGGCGCCCTGGCGGTGGAGAACGCCCTGAAGGCGGCCTTCGACTGGAAGGTGCGCAAGAATCTGGCGGCGGGCAAGGGCGAGAAAGGCTCGCAGGTCATCCACTTCCGCGAGGCCTTCCACGGCCGCAGCGGCTACACCCTGAGCCTCACCAACACGGCTGATCCCCGCAAGCACCAGTACTTCCCCAAGTTCCCCTGGCCCCGGGTGCCGAACCCCAAGCTGACGTTCCCCATGGACCTGGCCAAGATCGAGGCGGCGGAGGCCGAATCCATCGCCGCCATCGAGGCCGTCGTGGCCAAGGATCCGGATGACATCGCCTGCCTCATCATCGAGCCCATCCAGGGCGAGGGTGGCGACAACCACTTCCGGGGTGAATTCCTGAAGAAGCTTCGCATCCTGGCGGATCGTCATGATTTCCTGCTGATTTTCGACGAAGTGCAAACGGGTTTCGGTGCCACAGGCAAGTGGTGGGCCCACCAGTGGTTCGACGTGCAGCCCGACATCATCGCCTTCGGCAAGAAGACCCAGACCTGCGGCATCGCCGCGGGTCGGCGGCTCGATGAAGTGGAAGGCGTCTTCAAGGTACCCAGCCGCATCAACAGCACCTGGGGCGGCAACCTGGTGGACATGGTGCGCGGCACGCGCATCATCGACGTCATCCGCGAGGAGAACCTGCTGGACCACGGCGTGAAGCAGGGCGAGCGCCTGCTCAAGGGCATCCAGGAGATCCACCGCGACTTCCCCGAGCTCACCGCGAACCCCCGGGGCCGGGGCCTCTTCTGCGCCCTGGACATCGCCACGCCGGAGCTGCGCAACGCCGTGGTGGCCAAGGGCCACGAGCTGGGCATGATGGTCCTCTCCACCGGCGAGAAGGGCCTGCGCTTCCGCCCCGCCATGAACCTCACGACGCCGGATCTCGATCTGGGCGTGGAGCTGCTCCGCAAGGCTGTGGCACAGGTGGCCGCCATATCCCCTACCCTGGTGGGATGAAGATCGAGCTCTTTTGCGATGGCGCCTGTCTAGGTAACCCCGGCCCGGGTGGCTGGGGGTATCTGCTCCGTGTCCACCTGGCCGGCGGCATCCAGGAGAAGGAAGGGGCGGGCCCCGAGGCGGACACCACCAACAACCGCATGGAGCTGACGGCCGCCATCCGCGGCCTGGAGGCGCTCACCAAGCCCTGCCAGGTGCTGCTCCAGAGCGATAGCCAATACGTGGTGAAGGGCATCACCACCTGGCTGAAGGACTGGAAGCGGCGCGGCTGGAAGAAGGCCGACGGCAAGCCCGTGCTCAACGCGGACCTGTGGCAGGCGCTGGACGCCCAGCTGGCGCGGCACCATGTGGAGGCCCGCTGGGTGAAGGGCCACGCGGGACATGCCGAGAATGAGCGGGTGGACCGCCTGGCCAACGCGGCGGCGCAATCCTTGACGTGAAACGGGCCGCTTATCGGCGGCCCTTTGGAGATGGGGTGACGGGCTTCCCGGGGCGGGTTTCCCGACCCGGGAAGCGGGGGTCCGGGGGGACATCGCGAGCAAAGCGAGCAGGCGGTCCCCCCGGAGCGTATTACCTTCGCTTGGGGAACTTGTAGATGATCTCGGGCGTCCAGCCGCGCACGGGCCTGCCATCGCGGATGGCGGGGCTGAAGGAGGACTTGTTGGCCGCCTCGATGGCCGCTTCGTCGAAGCCGAAGGCCCCGGACACGCCTTCGACCACGGACACCTTCAGGGGCTGGCCCTGCTCGCTCACGAACACCTTCAAGCGCACGTAATGATCCAGGTTCGTCTCCCACCGCATCTGGACGGCCCGGAGGGGGAAGATCGGCACGACCTGGTTCGCGACCCGGGCGGGCTGATCATTGGCCGTTGAGGCCGCCTGCTGGGGCGCGACGGTCTGCGGGGTGGGCACGGCCGTGGGCGTAGGCACGGCAGCCTGGCGCATAGCATCCTGCATGGGCTGGGGCTTGGGCGCCTCCTGCACCGGCGGGGCCGCGGCGACTTTGGTCTGGCTGGCCTTCTTCTGCTCAGCCAGTTTCTGCTCGGCCAGTTTCTGCTCGGCCAGCCGCTGCTCCGCGACCTTCTGCTGCCGCTCGAGATCCAGCTTGCGCTGCTGGTTCTCCTCGAGCTGCTTCTGGATCTTCACCTTCTCCTCGACGGACTTGGTTTCGCTGAGCTGCTTCTGGAGCTGGGCCGTCTTCTCGGCCTCGGCCCGGGCCTTGGCGTCGAGGTCGGCCTTCTGCTGTTCCATCTCCGCCTTGATCCGCTGGAACTCCACCAGCTGCGCCTGGATCGCCGGATCCACCTTGGGCCGGCCGAAGAACATGTAGCCCAGCCCCAGGATCACCACCGCGGCGAGGCCGCCGCCGATGAGGAGGGTGGTGTTCTTCTGGCTAGCCTGCTCCTCCGCGTGGCCATCGATGTGCTCGGCGCGGGTGGCGCCACTGCGCAGGCTTTCGCCGGCGGCGGTGTAGGCGAGGAAGTTGTCGCCCTGCTCAGCCTTCATGGCCGTGGCGTCCCGGTCGTTCTCCTCCCGGAAGAGCGTGTGCATGAAGAAGGCCATGTTGAAGGTGGTGGGGCTGTACTCGCCGTCGTAGAGGACGCGCTCGAGCTCGGTGCTGAAGGCCTCCACCGTGGGGAAGGGCTGCCGGCCCAGCAGCAGGCGGCCAAGGAAGGCGCGGATCTCCGCGGGCAGGGGGGCTTCTTCCTGGGCGGCCTTGAGCGTGGCCTGATCCAGGACGCCCTCGAGGCCGCCGCTGGTGGGCAACTGTTCGAAGGTGAGCAACTCGTAGAGCACGGCGCCCAGGGCGAAAAGATCCTGCTGGAGGGCGTCATTCTCGGGCCCCTGGAGGTAGGGGGCGAGCTTCCGCTTCGCCATGGGGGCCTTGGCCAGCATGCTCTTGGCGATGGCGGCGAAGGGCGCGTCCACGATCTGCGTGGCTCCCTCGAAGCTCACCCACACGCTGTAGGGGCTGAGCACGCCATGGCTGACGCCCTTGGCCTGCATCTGCACGATGCCCTGGGCGACGCCCTGGATGACCGTCAGGGCGTGGTCCACACCGAAGGGGATCTGCTCCTGTTTGGCCTTCTCGATGAGCTGGGCGAGGCTGCGACCGGGCACGTAGTCCCAGGCCACATGCGGTGCCTTGGTGGTCTCCAGGCGATAGCCCATGCCGAAGATGCGGGCGCCACCGAGCAGGGGCACCACGCGGCCAGCCTCAGTCAGGCGCGTGTTCATGCCCGCCTGGAACATCTCCTCCGAAAAGGTCCGCACCAGCGCGTGGCGATCGAAGTTGCTCCCGGCGATGACCACGGCCCGGTACACCGAACCAAAAGGATCAGTGGCCAGTTCGGAGGCCAGGAGGTAGGACCCGAGGCGGGTATAGGTGCCCATGACTTCTCCAGAGGGATGGTTGGAACGATAGCCCGAAAGTCGCGATTCGCCTAGCCCATGCGGGGGACCGGAATCTTGTGCGATCCATCAGCGCCCCTCGGGCTGGGAAGGTATTTCCCACTGATCACCGGCCACGCGCCAGGTGAGGATCCAGAGATTGGCCGTGGCGTAGACGCCATTAGAAAAAGCCAGCTGGAGTTGAGCGAAGGGAACGGACAGGTCGTCCCAGGGGCCGATCCGGCGGCCCGTCTCTTCATCGAAGTGCTCGCGAAGCCGGCGGTTCCGTTCCTGCTTGGTGGCCAGGAGGCGACAGAGGGCCGGTCCCGGATCAAGGCTGCCCGTGGCGGCCCAATAGGCTTCCTGGGTGACCAGCAGGTGGGTCAGGTTCTCATCCGCGTAAGCCTCGAAGCTCTCCCGGAGCGGGCTCAGGCCCTCCGTGGCGGAGGGATCCGTCAGCAGCTGGACCATGTGGGCCAGCACGCCCAGATCGCGGACGATGTCCCCGGGACGGCGGTACTCCTCGCTGAGGCGGAGGACCGTGCGGTACTGCGCCTCCACCTGCGCCACCGTGGGTGGCTGGTCGTTCGCCACGCCCCGGGCGCCCTCCAGCAGCTCCTGGGGGTGGGCCCGCAAGACGGCGGCCAGGTTCCGGGGCAGTAGGCGGACGGCCTTGGCCGTCTGGGCCTCGTGGACCTTGGGCGACCAGGCCCCCAAGGGAAGGCAGGCCAGCAGGAGCCCCAGGACGATGCCTCTCGGATCACGCATCGGGGATCTCCACAGCGGGGGCGGGTACGGGCGTTCCGGCCAGGGGATCCAGAGGGATGCCCAAGGCCCGGATGCGGTGCAGCAGGGTGGTCCGGCGCATGCCGAGGCGCCGGGCCGATTCACTCTTGTTCCAACCCGTCGCGGTGAGGGCTTCAAGGACCAGGTGCCGTTCCAGATCTTCCAGGAAATGGCCCAGATCCTGGTTCTGGGGCAATCGCGGGTAGGCGGGGGAAGGCAGGAGCCCGGCCACCGAGGCCGGAAGATCCTGGTGCAGCAACCGGTCGGGATCGGAGCCCAGGGCCATGGCCCGCTCCACGGCGTTCTCCAGCTCACGCACATTGCCTGGCCAGGCATAAGCCTCCATGGCCTGCAGGGCGGCGGGTTCCACGTGCTTGAGGGGAAGGTTCAACTCCCGGGCGAACTTGCGCAGGAAGTGGGCCACCAGCACGGGGATGTCCTGGAGGTGCTCCCGCAGGGGATGGATCTGCACGGGAATCACATTCAACCGGTAGAACAGGTCCTCCCGGAACCGCTTCTGCTCCACGAGACTGCCGAGATCCTCGTTGGTGGCGGCCACCAGGCGGAAGTCGGCCTTCAAGGTCCGGGCGGAGCCCAGGGGCGTGAACTCCCGTTCCTGGATCACCCGCAGCAGCTTCACCTGCAGGCTCATGGGCATGGTGCCGATCTCATCCAGGAACAGGGTGCCGCCCTCCACCTGCTGCAAGCGGCCCGGACGATCCGTGCGGGCATCCGTGTAGGCGCCGCGCACGTGGCCGAAGAGTTCGTCCTCCAGCAGCGTTTCCGGGATGGCGCCGCAGTGGATGGGAATGAATGGGCCCTGGGACCGCGGGCTCCACTGGTGGATGGCGCGTGCCGCCAGTTCCTTGCCGGTGCCCGAAGGCCCCGTGATCAGCACCGTGGAGGGCGAAGGCGCCACCCGCCGGAGCAGAGCCTGGAGTTTCTGCCAGGTATCGGAACAACCCACCATCTGGGGCCCTGTTTCCTGGCCCTGGATCTGCTCGCGGAGCCGCTTGTTCTCCTGATTCAGCTGCGATTTCTCGATGGCCCGCAGCAGCGTATGTTCCAGTTCCTCTGTGCGGAAGGGCTTGGGCACATAGTCGTAAATGCCCATGCGCATGGCCTGGAGCGCCGTTTCCACCGAGGTGGAGCCCGACAGGACCACCACCACCGTGTCGGGCTTGGCCACCGCCTCCCGGGCCAGATCCAGGCCATTCAAATCCGGCAGCATGAGGTCCACCACGGCCAGATCGAAGAATTCGTTTCTCAGGAATTGCGCGCCCCGGCGCCCAGAGCCCGTGCCCACCACTTCGTGCCCGTGCCGGGACAGCAGGGTGCCCACCACCTCGAGGATGGTGGGGTCGTCGTCCACCAAAAGGGCCCGGGCCGGGTTCATGTCTGTCAGAGTCCCGGCCTTGGGCCCCCCTGTCAAGGTTTGGACAGTCCGGGTAGACTTCCCCCCATGCTTTCCAGATCCAGCCTGTGGCAGCGCCTGTCCGGGGCCTCGCTCTGGCCTTTGGCCTGGGCCATGGCCGCCGCCTGCGCCGTGCCCTGGCTGGTGCCAGAGCGCTGGAACGGCCACTTGGCAGGCAGGTGGGCGGCGCTCGGCGCCCTGGCCTGGCTCCTGACCCTGCCCCTGTTCCGGAACCGCCGCTGGGCCGTGGTCCCGCTCGCCCTAGGGCTGGCAGGCCTCACCTGCCTGGGGCTCGCCCGCAAGGCCCGGTGGGAGACCGCCCTGCCCTCTGGCTTCCAGATGCTGGAAGGGCGGATCGACGCCCCCTGGACCCTTCAGGGCGAACGCTTACGCAGCCGAATCGAACTATCTGCCCCCGAAGCCATGCGGGGGCTTGCCTTGCCCCTCACGGTGCCCGCCGATGGTGAGCAGGCGCCGCCCCCGCCCGGCACGCCCGTGCGCCTGCGCGCCGAGCTGCGACCCGTCCCGCCCGCCCCGGTCTTTCTCGCGGAGCGCCCGTTGTGGCGGGCCCGCAGCGATGAGGCGCCCCGTCGCATCCACCTGGCCTCGGCGCAATTGTTGGAACCTCTGGGTGCGCCGCGCCCAGGTTGGCTGCTGCGCCTCCAGACCTTCGCCCTTCGACGGTTCGAGGCCCTTCCCCTGGAGCCCACGGCGAGGGATCTCTGGGGTGCGCTCGCCCTGGGCATTCCGCCCGCGGACGAAGCCCACTTCAGCGTCTTCGCGGAAAGCGGCACCATCCACATCCTGGTGGTCTCCGGCCTCCAGGTGACCCTGGTGATGGTCGTGATAGAGGCTCTCCTGCGCCGTCTGCGGGCGCGCGGAACCGCCGTCGGCGCCATCGCCGCGGGCCTGCTCTATGCCGCTCTGGTGGGCTTCTCAGCACCCGTATGGCGCGGCCTCTTCATGGGTGTCGCCTGGGCCGTGGGGCGGTCCAGCGGGTGGAAACTGCCTCCGGTGGCGGGCCTGCACGTGGCGTTGCTCCTCTGGCTGCTGGGTCATCCGGCCGCAGGCGTCGAGCCCGGCTTCCTGCTGGCCTGGTGGGCCCTGCTGGGCCTGCTCTGGGGGGCGGAACCCCTGGCCGGCTTGCTGTCGCCGCTCCTGGGCCGCTTCGCCCTACCCTTCGCACGGCTGGCCGCGCCCTGGCTGTCCACCCTGCCGCTACTGGCCCTGCTGCACGGCGGCGCCCCCTGGTGGGGGATCCTGGCCAACCTGCTGGTGCTGCCGCTGGTGGCTTTCCTGACGCCCCTCTGTCTCGTGTTGATCCTCGTGCCTCTTCCGGGGATCACCCAAGGCGCCGCCGCCATTCTCACCTGGATGGGCGATCGGCTTGTCCCCGCCCTCACCGGCATCGCGCCCCTGGCCACGGGCCTGCTCTGGCCATGGCTCCTGCTGGCCCTGGGTTGGCTGGTCCTGGCCCACCTCCAGGCGCGGCTGCGCCGCACCCGCGCCCTCGCCGTGGGACTCGTCATCACCTCCCTGGGACTGCTCGCCTTCCGCGGCGTGGGCCATGCGCCGGACACCCTGTCGCTGGAAGCCGTGGATGTGGGCCAGGGGGACGCCCTGCTTCTGCGGGTACCCGGCGGGGACGCCACCCTCATCGATACCGGCCCCGGCCCCTGGACGGGCCGCCGCCTCGCCCGCGTCTTGAGCCGGCGCGGGGTCCGGGAGCCCGTGCACCTCGTGCTCACCCATGCGCACGGCGATCACGCGGGTGGCTGGGCCACCCTCGCACGGATCTGGCCCTTGGCTTCCACTTCAGTCCCGGTCACCGCCGACGATGAGGATCCCTGGGGGCCCTTCCGGCCCGTAGGCGGCACCAATCCCGTCGGCCTGCTGCGTGGCGATGCCTGGACCCGTGGCGAGGCAGCCTTCAGCGTGCGCTGGCCCGCCCGGGCTTTCGCCTTGCCGGACGCCAACATGGTGTCCGCGGTGCTGCGCGTCACATGGCGGGACCGCGAACTGTGGTCGATGGGCGATGCCCTGGCCATCCAGGAGCGGGACCTCCTGGATCTCGGCGACCCGGCAGCTTCGCCTCATCGCCTGCTGAAGGTGGGACACCACGGCAGTCGCAATGCCACTGATCCAGCCTGGGTGGCAGCGCTGAAGCCGGAAGTGGCGGTCATCCCCGCGGGCCTGCGCAACCGCTTCGAACATCCCCATCCAGAGACCCTGGAAACGTTGCGCCAAGCCGGAACCGCCTGGTGGATCACGGGCCCCGCCGCGGGGGTCCGCGTGTCCGCCGTTCCCGTCGGTTGGCGCGTGGAAACCGGGGACGCGGTCGAGGTGTTCACTCCCCTTCGAAATAGCCCGCTGCCCTGAGCGCCTCCACCAGCCGCCGACTTCCCTCGGCATGGTTGGCCTTCCACTGGGCCGGAGCTTCGGGGCCCACGTCGTTCACCACCACCAACGCCCCACCACAGGGCACGCCAGCCGCACGGCAGGCCGCGAAGACGCCCGTGAGCTCCAGGTGTTCGGCCGGCGCCACGGAGGCCAGCAGGGCCGCGCCTTCGACGGTCTTCGTGATGGCGGGCGGCACGGCCACGGACTGGACCGGCAACGGCCCAGTGAGCGTTGAAACCCACCGGATGCGCTCGATCCCGGGCCGGTAGGCGCCGCCCCGCCGCTCTTCCAGGGAAGTGGCGATGGCTTCGGAAGCCCACAGACACTCGAACAGCGCCAGCCGCTCATCGTAGCGCCCGCAAGTGCCCAGGAAGAGCACCGCCTCGGGCTGCCGCTCCGCCAGCAACCGGGCCGTGGCCACCGCCGCGGTCACGGCGCCGATGCCCACGGTGGCCGTCTCCCAGCCCGCGGGCGGGTCTTCCGCGAGGGGACCCAGTTCCGGGGTGAAGGCGGACAGCAGCAGGCGCATGGGCCGATTCTACAGGTGATCCAGTGCCCAGGCGGCCACGGGGATGGACAGGCCGTTGCCGAGCAACCGGTAGCGGGCTTCGAGGGGCACGCTTTCCGGAAAGCGGAAGCCTTCCGGAAGCCCGAGCAGGCGTCCGACTTCCGAAGGCGAGAAGCGGCGCACGCCCCGCTCGGTTCTCAGAAAGGAACCGCTGCCCACGTAGCGCTGGCCATAGCCGCCGATAAAGCAGGTGCTGCGGCGATCTTCGGGTGTGACGAAGTCCATGCCGTAGTGGTGGCGGGCGAGGGTCTCGGGCCACAGGTACAATTCCGGGTCCTCTTTCGCGTCCAGAAAATCTGCCAGGGGACGGGGCGGGAGGTCCGGCAGGGGTGGGGCTTCCAGAGGTTTCCGCGAGGCCACGACGAACACTCTGTTCCGCTGGTTGGGCAGGCCGAAGCGGCTGGGGCAGGCCTGGAGGTCCAGCTGATGCATCCCGTGGGCGCGGATCCGTTCCGACAGCAGGGCATGGGCGTCCGAGCCCAGAAAGCCAGGGACGTTCTCCAGCACCAGATGCTCCGGCGGTGCCTCCCGGAAAAGGTCCATGAGATGGCGGAAGGCCAGGGAACGGCGATCCTCCAAGCCCTGGTGGTTCCCCATGCGGCAGAACGGCTGGCAGGGCGGGCTCATGACCCAGGTGTCGGCGCCCTGCGCCGCCAGGTCTGCCAGGGGCACCGTGGCCAGTTCCCGGGCCTTCGGCTGCTCCCGGTGATTCAGCGCGTAGGTGTCATTGGCGACTTCGCTCACGTCATAGGCGGCGACGACCTTGCCCCGATCTCCCAGGGCGCAACGCCAGCCCCCGAGGCCCGAGAATAGTTCAAGGACGCGCACGGGAGGCCCCTAGCCGCAGCCGCAGCTTCCGCAACTACCACAGGAAGCGGCCTGGAGGGTGGTGACCTTCGCCAAGGCGCGGCCTTCGAAAAATAGGCGCAGGGCCATGCCCATCCCTGCGGCGGCATCCGCCCAGGGGAACCAACGGCCGAGGAGGGCACCCGCCAAAAGCAGGGCCGCGAGTTCCAGCAGGGTACGGGATCGGGCAGCGTCGAGTTCCAAGGTGGGGTGGATTCCGCCAAGGCGCTGCTTCGCGTACCAGAGCGGCCCGAGGAGCACGATGGCCAGGGCCGCAACAGCCAGGGCGGAGAAACTGACCTGCGGCGCACGGTCCCCCAGGAGTGCCGCGCCAGAGACGAGGGCCACACCCAGGGCCAGAAGGCGCAGGAGGTAGCTGACGGCCCGCAGGGTCAGACGCCCACGGTCCAGGCCCCGATTCCCAAAACCCTCCTGGATGTGCTGCCAGACACCCAGCGAAGGGAGCCCCAGCAGCAGACAGGCGGCGCCGAAGCCCCAGAGGGCGATGGCGCTTTCCGCGAGCCCCAGCCACAGCGCGGCCCCACCCAGGAGGAGGCCCGCTCCAGCCATCACAAGGGTCAGGCGCGAGGCCTGGGAGCCATCCACCATCATCGCGTCAGCTTCCGGTACTTGATGCGGTGGGGATCGAAGGGCTTCAGACCCAGCACGTCCTTGCGGTACTCCTCGTACTGGCTGTAGTTCCCGTCGAAGAACTGCACCTGGGAATCCCCCTCGAAGGCCAGGATGTGCGTGGCCAGGCGGTCCAGGAACCAGCGGTCGTGGCTCACCAGGACGGCGCTGCCGGCGAAGGATTCGATGGCCTCCTCCAGCGCGCGCATGGTGTTCACGTCCAGGTCATTGGTGGGTTCGTCGAAGAACAGCAGGTTGGATTCACTCTTCAGGGTGAGCGCCAGGTTGAGGCGGTTCTGCTGCCCGCCGCTGAGCTCGGAGATCTTTTTCTGCTGTGAGTCGCCGGAGAACCCGAACCGGCTCAGCCAGGCGCGGGCATTGATGAGCTTGCCGCCCAGCTCGATCTGCTCGTAGCCGCCGGACACCGCCTCGAACACGCTCTTGTCGAGGTTGAGCCCCGAGCGGAGCTGATCCACATAGGCCATGCGGACGGTCTCGCCGATCCGGATGGTGCCTGCATCCGGCTGCTCCTGGCCCGTGAGCAGCCGGAGCAGCGTGGACTTGCCGGCACCGTTGGGGCCGATGATGCCCAGGATGCCAGCGCGGGGAATGGCGAAGGTCAGGTTCTCGAAGAGCACGCGGTCGCCATAGGCCTTGGAGACGCCATCCAGCTCGGCCACCAGGTCGCCCAGGCGCGGACCGCTGGGGATGTAGATCTCCAGCTCCTGCTCTTTCTGCCGCCCTTCCTCGCCCGCCAGCCGCTCGTAGTTGGCGATGCGATCCTTGCTCTTGGCATGCTGGCCCTTGGGCGACATGCGGATCCACTCCAGCTCACGCTCCAGGGTCTTCTGGCGCTTCTGGTCGGACTTCTCCTCGCGCGCCAGGCGGCCCTGCTTCTGCTCCAGCCAGCTGGAGTAGTTGCCCTTCCAGGGGATGCCTTCGCCGCGATCCAGTTCGAGGATCCATTCGGCCACATGGTCCAGGAAGTAGCGGTCGTGGGTGACGGCGATGACCGTGCCCTTGTAGTCCTGCAGATGCTTCTCCAGCCAGGCCACGGACTCGGCGTCCAGGTGGTTGGTGGGCTCGTCCAGCAGCAGGATGTCCGGTTCCTGGAGCAGCAGACGGCAGAGGGCCACGCGGCGGCGCTCGCCACCGGAGAGCACGCCGATCTTCGTGTCGGGATCTGGGCAGCGCAGGGCGTCCATGGCCTGTTCCAGCCGCGAATCCAGATCCCAGCAATCGTGGGCGTCGATCTTCTCCTGCAAGGCACCCTGCATGGCCAGCAGCCCATCCATGTCCGCGTCGGGATCGGCAAACTGGTCGCTGATGGCGTTGTAGTCCTTCAGCCAGCCCACCTTCTCGGCGGCGCCCTCCTCGACGATCTCCCGGACGGTCTTGGTTTCGTCGAGCTTGGGTTCCTGGTCCAGGATGCCCGTGGTGTAGCCCTTGCTCAGTACGGCCTCGCCGTTGAAGTCGTGATCCACGCCCGCCATGATGCGCAGCACGGTACTCTTACCGGAGCCATTGAGGCCCAGCACGCCGATCTTGGCACCATAAAAATAGCTGAGAGATATATCCTTGATAACAGGCTTGTTATTATAAATCTTGCTGACCCGCATCATGGAGTAGATGATCTCGGGCTGATCGGAGGAAGCCTTGGTCGCGGTCTTGGCCATGATGCGCTCGAAAAGGTCGATTCTACCGCGCTTAGCGCCTGAACCCGGACACGGCTTTCCCCTTGGGCGAGCCTCCCGGCCCGGATGACCCCAGCTTTCTTCGGGGGAATGGGTCTTGCACGAAGGACTGAGCGCTTGTAATTTAAAGGCACCTAATTCAATAATCTGGCAAATTTAAGCCCGTCTATCTGCACGACCTGGAGACTCCCATGAACCAAGTGGTGGCGCGATTCCTGGACGGAACAACCCTGAAGGGTCAGACCAACGACTTCCTTCCGGCAAAGAACCTCTTCCACATCTCAACCAATGGAAGCCTCGATGCGAAGCCGCTCGAGGTGAAGGTGCCTGACCTCAAGGCCGTGTATTTCGTCCGGAGCCTGAGCGGCGATCCTGAGCACCGGAAGACCAACGAGTTCCCCGCCCAAGCCCCGGCGCCAGGGCGGAAGGTGCGGGTGACCTTCAAGGATGGCGAGGTGCTGGTGGGCACCACGCAAGGCTATCAGCCAGGCCGGCCGGGTTTCTTCCTGCTCCCGGCCGACCCGCGCTCCAACAATGAACGGTGCTACATCGTGACGTCCGCCACGCAGACCGTGACGTTCGTGTAGGACCTCAGTCCAGGGCCGCCTGAGCCGCCGCCAGGGTGGCGATGGGCACGCGATAGGGGCTGCAGCTCACGTAGTCGAGCCCCACGTGGTGGAAAAAGTTCACGCTGCGGGGGTCGCCGCCGTGCTCGCCGCAAACACCGAGCTTGATCCCCGGGCGCGCCGCACGGCCCTTTTCGCAGGAGATGCGCACCAACTCGCCGATGCCTTCCTGATCGAGGCTCTGGAAGGGATCGTCATCCAGGATCTTCTTCCCGACATATTCGGGGAGGAAGGTGCCGGCATCGTCACGGCTGAAGCCGAAACCCATCTGGGTGAGGTCGTTGGTGCCGAAGCTGAAGAACTCGGCCTCTGCCGCGATCTTGTCGGCGGTGAGGGCCGCCCTTGGGATCTCGATCATGGTACCGATGGGGCAGGCGAACTGGGTGCCGCGCTCCTGGTTCACCTGGGCGATCTCGTCGAGCATTTCGGTCTTGGTGTAGGTCAGCTCGCGCACGGTGCCGATGAGCGGGACCATGATCTCGGGGAAGGCCTTGATGCCCTTATCGGCCACGTTCAGCGCGGCCTCGACGATGGCGCGCACCTGCATGCGGATGATCTCAGGGAAGGTGATCCCCAGGCGGCAACCACGGTGGCCCATCATGGGGTTGAACTCGTGGAGCTGCGTCACGCGGCGTTCGACGGTACCGAGATCGACGCCCAGCACCTCGGCCATCTCCCGCTGACCAGGCTCATCCTGGGGCAGGAACTCGTGCAGCGGAGGATCCAGCAGACGGATGTTCACGGGCAGACCATCCATGGCCGTGAACAGGCCCTCGAAGTCCTCGCGCTGCATGGGCAGGAGCTTGGCCAGGGCCTTCTTGCGCCCTTCGGTGTCCGTGGCGAGGATCATCTCGCGCACGGCGAGGATGCGATCGCCCTCGAAGAACATGTGCTCGGTGCGACAGAGGCCGATGCCCTGGGCGCCGAAGGCCCGGGCCACCGCAGCGTCGTGGGGGGTGTCGGCATTGGTGCGGACCTTCATCCGCTTGGCTTCGTGGCTCCAGGTCATGATCTTGGCGAAACGCTGGTAGAGCTCGCTGTCCTCGGCCTTCAGGCGGCCGTCCACCAGCACCTGGTTCACCTCGGAAGGATGGGCGCTGAGCTTCCCGGCGAACACCTCACCCGTGGAGCCATCCATGGAGATCCAGTCCTGGCCTGCTTTCAATTCATGCACGCCCACCTTGACCACGCCCCGCGCCACGTCGATCTGCACCGCCGAGGCACCGCAAACACAAGGCTTGCCCATGCCGCGGGCGACCACGGCCGCATGGCTGGTCATCCCGCCGCGGGCCGTGAGAATGCCCTGGGAGGCAACCATGCCCGAGATGTCCTCTGGGCTCGTCTCCACGCGCACCAGCACCACCGGGCCTTCCTGGGCCATCTGCTCCGCCTGCTCGGCGGTGAGGGCGATACGGCCCGTGGCAGCACCCGGACCAGCGTTCAGGCCCTTCGTGAGCAGGTGGCCCTCCTTCCGCAGCCGGTCCTTCTCCTTGGGGTCGAAGACGGGTGCCAGCAGCTGGGAGAGGCTGTCCGCGTCGATACGCTTCAGGGCGGTGCGGCTGTCGATGAGGCCCTCATCCACCATGTCGATGGCGATGCGGATGCCGGCCATGGCCGTGCGCTTGCCGTTGCGGGTCTGCAGCAGGAAGAGCTTCCCGCGCTCGATGGTGAACTCGATATCCTGCATGTCCTTGAAGTGGGTTTCGAGGCGCTTGCAGGTGGCGTCCAGCTCTGTGAAGGCCGCAGGCATGGCCTCCTCCAGGCTCTTCAAGCCGGTGCCGTCCGCCTGTGCGCGGGTGATGGGCTGCGGCGTGCGGGTGCCCGCCACCACATCCTCGCCCTGAGCGTTGATGAGGTACTCCCCGTAGAACAACTTCTCACCCGTGGCGGGATCACGCGTGAAGGCCACGCCGGTACCGCAGTCATCGCCCATGTTGCCGAAGACCATGCTCTGGACGTTGACACCGGTGCCCCAGTCGTCGGGGATGCGGTGCAGGCGGCGATACGTGATGGCCCGGGTTGTGTTCCAGCTTTCAAAGACGGCCCGGATGGCGCCCCAGAGCTGCTCCATGGGCTCCTGCGGGAAGGCCTGGCCGGTCTCCTCCTGCACGATCTCCTTGAATGCCACGACGAGTGTTTTCCAGTCCTCGGCGGCGAGTTCGGTGTCCTGGTGTCTGCCGAGCCGCTCCTTCGCGCGCTCCAACTCCGCCTCGAAGAGGGCGTGCTCCACACCGAGCACCACGTTGCTATACATGGTGATGAAGCGGCGGTAGGAATCCCAGGCGAAGCGCGGGTTGCCGCTGGCCTTCTCCAGGGCCACGACCGTGCGGTCATTGAGGCCGAGATTGAGTACCGTATCCATCATGCCGGGCATGGAGACCCGGGCACCGGAGCGCACGGAGAGCAGCAGGGGATTCTCGGTGGAGCCAAAGCTGCAGCCGCGCACGCCCTCCAGCCATTTCAGGGCCTCAAGCACCTCGGTCTTGAGTCCTTCGGCAAGCTGACGGCCATTGCCGTAGTAAGCGACGCACTGTTCGGTGGTGAGCGTGAAACCAGGGGGTACTGGAATGCCCAACCCGGCCATCTCAGCCAGGTTGCATCCTTTGCCTCCAAGAAGGTTGCGCATGGCGGCGCCGCCTTCGTTACGGTTTCCCCCGAAGGTGTATACACCTTTGCTCATCAGATCCTCCACACGGAACCCTCAGTGTATCCGGCGAAGCCCACAAAAACCCGCATGGATCCAGAGTGGAGGTACGCAAAAACGGGCCACCCTTTGGGGGTGACCCGTTCGATATAACGTCGCAGCGACCTACTTTTCCACTCCTGTGAGGAGCAGTATCATCGGCCCTCCAAGTCTTAACTGCCGTGTTCGGGATGGGAACGGGTGTGACACTTGGGGAAAAGCCACGACGAAGGGGTAGAAGGGTTGAGAAGGGTTAAGGCGAAGCTCCGCGGAGCGTTCGTGGGTATTGGTCGGCAGTTTGGGCTCGCGCCCCATTCCAGATCCGGCCTCTGGCCGATCTGGCCTGGGTTCGCTCCACGCTCTTCGCGATCGCTCAGAGCTGGCCCAAACCTGCACTTAGTCATGCAATTGATTGATGAAAGGTCAAGTCTATGGACCGATTAGTATCGCTCAGCTGAAGCCGTTACCGGCCTTACACATGCGACCTATCAACGTGGTGGTCTACCACGGGTCTCATAGGGAGATCTCATCTCGAGGGGTGTTTCGCGCTTAGATGCTTTCAGCGCTTCTCACTTCCCGACTTAGCTACCCAGCATTGCACCTGGAGGCACAACTGGAACACCAGAGGTCAGTCCATCCCGGTCCTCTCGTACTAAGGACAGGTCCTCTCAAATCTCCTGCGCCCACACTAGATAGGGACCGAACTGTCTCGCGACGTTCTGAACCCAACTCACGTACCACTATTGATCGGCGAACAGCCGAACCCTTGGGACCTGCTTCAGCCCCAGGATGTGATGAGTCGACATCGAGGTGCCAAACCTTGCCGTCGATATGAACTCTTGGGCAAGATCAGCCTGTTATCCCCGGCGTACCTTTTATCCGTTGAGCGATGGCCCTTCCATTCGGGACCACCGGATCACTATAACCTGCTTTCGCACCTGCTCGTCGTGTCTGACTCGCAGTCAAGCTCCCTTATACTATTGCGCTCTGCGGCTGATTTCCAAACAGCCTGAGGGAACCTTCGTACGCCTCCGTTACGCTTTAGGAGGCGACCGCCCCAGTCAAACTACCCGCCTGACATTGTCTTCCACCCGGATCACGGGTGCGAGTTAGAGATCAGCGTTAAACAGGGTGGTATCTCAACATTGGCTCCACCGACCCTAACGAGCCAGTTTCATAGCCTCCCACCTATCCTGCACAGTCCAACGCCAACCTCAATGTCAAGGTGTAGTAAAGGTGCACGGGGTCTTTCCGTCTAAGTGCGGGTAACCGGCATCTTCACCGGTGCTACAAGTTCGCTGAGTCTCTGCTGGAGACAGTTCCCAGATCGTTACACCATTCGTGCAGGTCGGAACTTACCCGACAAGGAATTTCGCTACCTTAGGACCGTTATAGTTACGGCCGCCGTTCACCGGGGCTTAAATTCGCAGCTTCGCTTGCGCTGACCGCTCCTCTTGACCTTCCGGCACCGGGCAGGTGTCAGCCCCTATACCTCCTCTTTGGAGTTTGCAGAGACCTGTGTTTTTGTTAAACAGTCGCCTGGGACATTTATGTGCCACCACCTCGGGCTATGAACCCTACCGTGGTACCCCTTCTCCCGAAGTTACGGGGTTAATTTGCCGAGTTCCTTCAGCAGAGTTCTCTCAAACGCCTGAGGATTCTCTCCTCGACTACCTGTGTCGGTTTGCGGTACGGACACAAACACCTCTCCTTAGCAGCTTTTCTCGGCAGTGTAGGATTAGGACTTTTCGTCAGAAACCTTGGACTCGTGGCACCCGGACTTCCCTAAGCACCATCCTTGGATCCTTTCGCAGAACATTCCATAGCTCTGCGTCCCTACCTTCCTGCGTCCCTGCATCGTACAAACGAGATGCTCATGGTGCTGGAATATTAACCAGCTTTCCATCGCTTACGCCTTTCGGCCTCAGCTTAGGGCCCGACTAACCCAACGCGGATTGACCTTGCGTTGGAAACCTTAGTCTTACGGCGGACAGGGTTCTCGCCTGTCTTTACGCTACTTATGCCGACAGAGTCTCTTCCCATGTCTCCAGCTGTCCTTACGGTCAACCTTCACAGACGTAGGGAATGCTCCCCTACCACTTACGTTCGCAGCTTCGGTAACATGCTTTAGCCCCGTTGAATTGTCGGCACAGACCCGCTTGACCAGTGAGCTATTACGCTTTCTTTAAAGGATAGCTGCTTCTAAGCTAACCTCCTGGCTGTCTAAGCACATCCACATCCTTTTCCACTTAGCATGTATTTTGGGACCTTAGCTGGCGATCTGGGTTCTTTCCCTCTCGACTACGGATCTTATCACCCGCAGTCTGACTGCCGGACTTCACGGCGTGCCATTCGAAGATTGGTTGGATTCAGTAAGCTGGTAAGCCCCCTAGTCCATTCAGGTCTCTACCTGCACGACGAAACATCCGACGCTAGCCCTAAAGCTATTTCGGGGAGAACGAGCTATCACGGAATTTGATTGGCCTTTCACCCCTATCCTCAACTCATCCAAGCGGTTTTCAACCCACACTGGTTCGGACCTCCATCCGGTGTCACCCGGACTTCATCCTGGTCAAGGATAGATCATCCCGTTTCGCGTCTATTTCCAGCGACTGTCGCCCTATTCAGACTCGGTTTCCCTACGGCACCGCCTCTTCGGCTTCGCCTCGCCACTGAAAATAACTAGCCGGCTCATTATGCAAAAGGCACGCGGTTCCGCTGGTAAACCATAGCGGTTCCACTGCTTGTAGATTGACGGTTTCAGGTTCTATTTCACTCCCCTCATCGGGGTTCTTTTCGCCTTTCCCTCACGGTACTGGTTCACTATCGGTCAGATGAACATATTTAGCCTTACCGCATGGTCGCGGCAAATTCTGTCAAGGTTTCTCGTGCCCCGACATACTTGGGAACACCACTCAGAGTCCTAGTAGCTTTCGCATAAGGGGCTATCACCCTGTATCGCCGGCCTTTCCATGCCGTTCCGCTAACTATAGGTTTTGTAACTCTGTGTTGAGGGGCAGCCTCAACCTGTAGGTCCCACGACCCCCTCTACGCAACGCCTGCCGCTTACACGTAAAAGGTTTGGGCTCTTCCGGTTTCGCTCGCCGCTACTCCCGGAATCACTGTTGTTTTCTGTTCCTGTGGGTACTGAGATGGTTCACTTCCCCACGTTCGCCTCTCAAAGCCTATGAATTCAGCTGAGAGATGACTGAGCTTTCACCCAGCCGGGTTTCCCCATTCGGACATTCCCGGATCACCGTTCGCGTGCAACTCCCCGAGACTTTTCGCAGCTTACCACGTCCTTCATCGCTGTCATCTGCCAAGGCATCCACCGTCAACCCTTTGTAACTTGGCCTTCCATCAATGAATTACATTGACTTCAAACCCAAAAAGTATTGATTCGCTAAACTTGCCTCGCCTTAAGCCCACATCGTCACTTCAACGCTGTGGATCACCCTTCTCTATTCCTTCTATTCAACTGTCAAACAACTGCTGTCTTGTTCAGACGCCAACCCTTGAGCTGGATTCAAATCCCTCGGGATCTCAACTCAACTCAAGTGCGTATCCATCGGCCGGCTGTTCGGCTCGCTCCGCGTTCCAGTCTCGGGCTCTGCCCGGCCTGGCCCGCTGCGCTCTACGCGTTTTCTTCGAAAACGCTAGCCTCACAGCACTTGATGGTGGGCCTAGGTGGATTCGAACCACCGACCTCACGCTTATCAGGCGTGCGCTCTAACCAGACTGAGCTATAGGCCCCTGTTCGTGCTCCAGCAGGCGCTGGTGGACCCGACCGGGATCGAACCGACGACCTCCTGGATGCAAACCAGGCGCTCTCCCAGCTGAGCTACGGGCCCAATCTGGACGCCCAAACACGCTCGTCAAAGATTGCCCGAGCGCCTTTAAAAACCGGATAGAAATTCGATCGGAAGCGTTGACCTTTCGTCACTCGTTAATCCTCAGCGCGCTGACGCGCGAGGCGGTGACTCTCCTTAGAAAGGAGGTGATCCAGCCACAGGTTCTCCTACAGCTACCTTGTTACGACTTCACCCCAATCACCAAGTTCACCATTGAGACCTAGCCCCCTTGCGGGTTACCACAGCCTCTTCAAGTGCTCCCGGCTTTCGTGATGTGACGGGCGGTGTGTACAAGGCCCGGGAACGTATTCACCGTATCATTCTGATACACGATTACTAGCGATTCCACCTTCATGTAGTCGAGTTGCAGACTACAATCCGAACTGAGGACGACTTTCTCCGATTAGCTCCATCTCGCGACTTTGCAACGGTTTGTATCGCCCATTGTAGCACGTGTGTAGCCCTGGACATAAGGGCCATGAGGACTTGACATCATCCCCACCTTCCTCCCGGTTAACCCGGGCAGTCCCCGTAGAGTTCCCGCCATGACGCGCTGGCAACTACGGGTAAGGGTTGCGCTCGTTGCGGGACTTAACCCAACATCTCACGACACGAGCTGACGACAGCCATGCAGCACCTCTGTAGCAGTTCTTGCGAAAAGGCACATCTCTGCACCGGTCCACCACAGTTCAAGCCCAGGTAAGGTTCTTCGCGTTGCGTCGAATTAAACCACATGCTCCACCGCTTGTGCGGGCCCCCGTCAATTCCTTTGAGTTTCAGCCTTGCGACCGTACTCCCCAGGCGGAACACTTAACGCGTTAGCTCCGGCACGGAAGGGGTCAACTCCCTCCACACCAAGTGTTCATCGTTTACAGCGTGGACTACCAGGGTATCTAATCCTGTTTGCTACCCACACTTTCGCGCCTCAGCGTCAGTTACTGTCCAGGTGGCCGCCTTCGCCACTGGTGTTCCTCCTCATCTCTACGCATTTCACCGCTACACGAGGAATTCCACCACCCTCTCCAGTACTCTAGCCTTCCAGTCTCAGATGCAGTTCCCAAGTTGAGCTCGGGGATTACACATCTGACTTAAAAAACCGCCTACGCGCCCTTTACGCCCAATAATTCCGAATAACGCTTGCCCCCTCTGTATTACCGCGGCTGCTGGCACAGAGTTAGCCGGGGCTTCCTCTCCAGGTACCGTCAAGCATAAGAGCTATTAACTCCCATGCCTTCGTCCCTGACGACAGGGTTTTACAGTCCGAAGACCTTCATCACCCACGCGGCGTTGCTGCGTCAGACTCTCGTCCATTGCGCAAAATTCCCCACTGCTGCCTCCCGTAGGAGTCTGGACCGTGTCTCAGTTCCAGTGTGGCCGATCACCCTCTCAGGCCGGCTACTGATCGTCGCCTTGGTGGGCCATTACCCCGCCAACTAGCTAATCAGACGCAGGATCCTCTTTTTGCCCCAGGCCTTGCGGTCCCCAGGTTTCACCACCGACATCCCAGTCGACGGTCTCATGCGGTATTACCACTCCTTTCGGAGCGTTATTCCCCACAAAAAGGTAGATTCCCTACGCGTTACTCACCCGTCTGCCATGCACCTTGCGGCACATCCGACTTGCATGTGTTAGGCACGCCGCCAGCGTTCATTCTGAGCCAGGATCAAACTCTCAAGTTTCATTCTGAACTCTCACCCTCGGGTCTCCCCTCAGGCCAATGTTCTGGTCGAAAAATTGTTCTGAATTCTGCGCAGCATCCTTAGACGCCCCACAGAACCCTCAAAGGCTTCCTATCTTCTATCCGGTTTTCAAAGACGCTCACCGTGCTTCCGCACAGTCTGAAGTCGCCTCGCGGCCCCTTCCAGCACCCCGCAGCCTCAACTGCGCAGGACATTCAGACTAGCATCGCGCAGCGTACATGCAAGGGGAAATTTCAGGAGAGGCCCTGAAACGGAGGATCCGGCCCGGTTAAGGCCTGCACCAGGGTCCGGAAACCCGAAGGATCCGGCCCCTGACGTAGAATCAACCCCTTGGAGGAGGATGCGTGATCCACATCATCGGGGCGGGCCTGGCTGGCTCTGAAGCGGCATGGCAACTAGCCTCACGTGGCCACGAGGTCCGGCTCTCCGAGATGCGGCCGAATTGGATGACCCCGGCTCACACCACGCAGAGGGCCGCCGAGATGGTCTGCTCCAACTCCTTCAAGAGCGACGATCCGAACTCGGCGACGGGGATCCTCAAAGCCGAGCTGCGCCGGATGGATTCACTGATCCTGCGCTGTGCCGAGGCCACCCGCATACCCGCGGGAAACAGCCTCGCCGTGGATCGTGACGCCTTCTCCGAAGCCGTCACCTCCGCTCTGAAGAGCCACCCGCGAATCCACTGGGAGGTGGCTCGCATCGAGGCCCCGGAACCCTGCATTCCGACCATTCTCGCCACGGGGCCACTCACCGCGGAACCCCTGGCAGATTGGCTTGCGAATGTCACCAGCAGCGACCGGCTGCATTTCTACGACGCCATCGCCCCGATCGTGGAGCGCGACAGCGTGGACATGGACATCGCCTGGATGGCCGCCCGCTATGACAAGGGCGGTGCCGACTTCATCAACTGCCCCATGGACAAGCAGCAATACGAGCGGTTCCTGGACGCGCTGATCGCGGCCGAGCGTGTCCCCCTCCACGAGGTGGATACACCCTATTTCGAGGCCTGCCTGCCCATCGAGGTCATGGCGGACCGGGGCCGTGAAACGCTCCGACACGGCCCCATGAAGCCTGTGGGCCTGGACGATCCACGCACTGGACGCTGGCCCCACGCGGTTGTCCAGCTGCGCCAAGACACTCTGGCGGGAGATCTCTTCAACCTGGTGGGGTTCCAGACTCGCTTGAAGTGGGGGGCTCAGAAGGAGGTCTTCCGGCTGATCCCCGGCCTGGAGAAGGCCGAATTCGCTCGGCTCGGCAGCATCCACCGGAATACCTACATCCAGGCCCCGAAGGTGCTCGATGCGACACTCGCTGTCAAATCGGTCCGGGGTCTCTGGATCGCGGGGCAACTCTCCGGCGTAGAGGGTTATCTCGAATCAGCCGCGGGTGGCCTCGCCGCCGCCTTCGCCGTGGATCGCGCTGTGCGTGACCTCGAGCCGCTGCCTTTCCCGCCCGACACCATGCTTGGCAGCCTGCTGCGCTATCTTGCTCACGCCTCCAGCTCCGACTTCGGCCCGACCAACGCCATGCTGGGTTTGATGCCCCCGCTGCCAGAGGATCTCCTGGACCTGCGCGGCCTCAAACGCGCCGGGGGAACCCGCGCCGTGAAGGCTGCCAAAGGTCACGCCCACCGGGAAAGGGCGCTCCAGTCGCTGGAGCAGCATCTGAGGCTCACTGGAGGCATGCCATGACCCGCACCACCCTTGCCCTGGGCGCCGCCGTCCTGACCATTACCCTGGGAAGCGGTGTGTGGTGGGCGACCCGCCGAACACCGGGGGCCCCACCCCAGGCAGAGGCTCTGGACCCCTTCCGGGCATCGGCTGTGGGTGCAGGCCAACTCATCGACCTCCAGCCCCCGACCGTACCGCTGAGGCAAGTCCGGTGGACGTCCCCCTTGCCCGGCGGCGCGGCCGTAGCCCAGGTCCTGAGCCAGACTGGCCGGCAGCAAGCCGTTCTCTTTCTTCAGGGGGTGCCCGGCTCGGTGATCTCCCTGTCTGAACCGGCGGGCATCCCCGCCACATTCTTCCAGTTCGCGGACCTGGTGGATGCGGCCCTCGCGCCAGAAGATGCACTGGTGCTGCTCTATCGCAGCTCAGAGAATGCCGCCGCGCCCGGGCTGGTCATTGCCTTGGATCTGGGGACCCAGCAGACCCGATGGTCCCAGCAGGCGCCGGGAGAACATCTCGCCCTATCCCCCGACCACCGCAGTGTGTTCCTCTTCGGCGCGGGAACTCCCATCACCATCCTGGATCTGGCGAACCGGGCCGGCAGCCACAAACCTGCGTCTACCCTGATCGAACTCCCACCGGAAGTGAAAGGAATCACCAGCCTGCTGCCCCTCGGACCACGTTCCTTCCGGGTGGTCCATGACTTGGAACTCTCCACCTGGCGGAATGGGGCCTGGACCCACGTCCAAGCTCCGCCCGCCTCACCTCTCGGGTTCCCCCACGGGCTGGGCATGGTCGTCGGCACCGCCAAGGCAGGATGGTGGCAGCCTGAGCCCGGCATCCTGATCCCCCTGAGTTCCGATGGCAAAGCCGGTGAACCCCGAGAGTTGAAGGCGCTGCTGCCTGAGACCTCGAACCTGGACGCCAGCCTGCTTCATCTGCTCGGCGTCGGAGCCGACGGACACCTGTGGTTCAGCCTGGCGCGGCCTGCGCTGCCGGTGCCCGCCCCAGTTCCTGCCCCCGCACCAGTTCCGGTACCAGCCATGGCTCCCACTCCGGGCGCTTTGGAACCTGCCCCTCCCGAGGCCGCCGCCCCCCCGGTACCACCACCGCCACCCCCACCACCGCCACCCATCATTCAGCCCTCCCGGGAGGTTTGGGAGGCGCATCTCGGCCGAGGGTTGGACCGGCTCTATGTCTGGAGGCCTGGAGAGGACCACATGAAGGTGATCCTCCTGGATGACACCTGGAAACGCCTAGCGGCGCCTCCGGGAATTCCCGTTCCTCGCTGGGATGGGAACCTGCGCCCCGAGGCCGGGGCCGTCCTCTGTGGCGGCCCTGACCGGGTGTGGTGGCTTCCGCTGACGGCCCTTCAGCCCTGAAGGCCCTAACGCTCTGGCTTCTCCAGGTACTCGCGGATGACACCTTCTGCCACCGCCCCTTCATCAGGGTGGTACGTCCCCGTATCCAGCTGCCGCTTGAGGGCCTTGAGCTTCTCCGTTCGAATATCCGGCGTTTCCGCCAGCACTTCGTGCGCCACGGCTACGAGATGTTCGGCCTCGGAGTCCTTCGGCCCTGTGGCGTGCTGAATGCCACCGTCATGGTGCGGTTTGCCGCTGCTGCTCATGTCCACCTCGACAAGGCGTTTATCGGCAGGAAGTCAGGATCCCTGAAGTAACTCGTCCCTCTGACGTAGTCCCGAGGCCCAGTGGCGGCATCCTCTGGCTGAGGTGGCATCGCTCAGGCCAAGGCCACCAGGACCCGATCGTGACCCGCAAGATCCTGATGGATCAGGGCCTTGGACCAGCCAACCCCAAGCGCCCTCCGGCACAATTCGCCACCCTGCCCGGCCCCGATCTCGAGCAGGCAGGCCGGCGCGTGGCGGGTCCGGGCCTGCTCCAACAACTCCGCCGACAGAGCCAGGCCCCGATCCGGAGCGAAGAGGGCCGAGGCTGGTTCGAAGGCAAGTTCCGGCTGGAGGCTGGGCTCGTCCGCCGGGTCCACATATGGCAGGTTCGCCACCACCAGGCCCAGGGGATCGGGATCGGGGATGGGATCCAGCAGACTCCCCTCGAAGAAGGCCACCTTGGCGCCGTGGGCTGTCGCGTTCTCCCGAGCCACGGCCAAGGCACCTGGACTCACATCCGTGGCCGCCACCTCCCAGGCCGTCTCCAGGGCCAAACTCACGGCGATGATGCCGCTGCCGGTGCCCACATCCACACAGCGCTCCACCCCGAGGCGCTGCCCCACATCCAGGGTCGCCTCGACCAACAGGTTGGTCTCTGGGCGGGGAATCAACGTGTCCCGGGTGACCAGGAATCGACGGTCCCGGAAGAGGCACCAGCCCAGGATGTAGGCCCAGGGCTCGCCCGTCTTCCGCCGGCGCACCCAGGCACTCACCTGCCGCTGGACGGACTCGGGCGCGGGCTCGCCCCCATGGGCCGCCATCCAGCTGCGTGTCAGATCGAGTCCCTCCTCGAACCAGCGGACGCTCTCCGCGCGGGCCTCCGACGGATCGAGAAACTCGGCGAGGGCCGCGCTCAAGTCGAGGCGGAGCTGTCGATAGGTCTGGACCATCCCTCCAGCTTAGCCGCCTTCATCAAACGATCCTTCCCCCTATGCGCAGGGGCGGCATTAGGGGCCGTTACGAAATATCCGGGAGTACACCAGCTATTCCGTAACGGCCCCTAATCGCGGGAGGGATGGTTCCAGAGTGCCAGGTTGCTCAGGCCGTCAGGGTCTTGGCGCGCTCTTGGCTCTGCTGGGCCACGATCTCGTGGAGGCTGCCCCCATGGCTGTCCATGGTCACCACGAGCGGGAAGTCCTCCACCTCAATGATCCAGAAGGCCTCGGGACTGCCGAACTCCTCCAGCATCTTCACGTCCACCACGCGCTTGCAGCGCTCGGCCAGCAGGCTGCCAGCGCCGCCGGTGGCATGGAGGTAGACGGCCCCGGTCTTCTGGAGCCCCTCGCTGGTCTTCTTGCCCATGCCGCCCTTGCCGATGACGCCACGCACCTTGTAGGTCTCGATGACGTCGGCCTGGTAGGGCTCCTCGCGGATGGAGGTGGTGGGTCCCGCGGCGACGAAGGACCAGGTGCCATCCTCATTCTTCTTCACCACAGGGCCGCAGTGGTAGATGACCATGTTCTCGAGGATGGGCTTCAGCCACTCGGGCTTCTGCTCCTTCATGTACTTGTGGCCCATGTCGCGGCTGAGGACGACGCGGCCGTTGAGCAATACCTCGTCACCAACCTTGAGCTGGCGGATCTGGTCTTCGGTGATGGGAGTGGTGAGACGGATCATGGGAGCCTCGTATCAGTCGAAGGACACTTCGCCGTTGGTCTTGAGCGTGATCGAGCCCCGGCGGCTGCTCCAGCACATGTAGCTGACGCTCACGTAGAAGCTGGCGGGATGCCGGTACATCTCCTCGACCAGAACGCCCAGCACGGTGGTATTGCCGCCGTAGCCCATGGGGCCGATGCCCAGGGTGTTGAGATCGTTCGTGACCTCCTTCTCGAAGGCGTCCATTTTCGGGTCGGGGTTCGGAGTTCCCAGCTTGCGAAGGATCACTTCCTTGCTCTTCTCGTAGCTGGAAACGCGGTCGCCGCCGATGGCCACGCCGAGGATGCCCGGGCTGCAGCCCTGACCCTGGGCCTTCACCACCGCGTCGATGATGCACTTGCGCACGCCCTTGATATCGCGGCCCGCGCCGATGGAGGCGTCGGGCAGGCGGTACTGGGCGCCCACGTTCTCGCAGCCACCACCCTTCTGCATGACGGCGATCTCGACCTCCGGCTTGTCCCACTCCTCGAAGTGGACGGCCGGGTGGCCCTCATGGAAGGGATCCATGTTGGTGCCCGTGTTCTTGCCGCTGAGGGCCTCCACGCAGTTCGGGCGCAGCCAGGACCGCTTGGTGGCCTCGGCCACGGCCGCCCGGATCTGCTGCTTGGCGGCGCGCTGGCTCAGGCCGAAGGGGTGGCGCACCCAGACGATGATGGTGCCCGTGTCCTGGCAGAGGGGTGTCACGTGCCCATCCGCGAGGATGATGTTGCGTACCATGTCATTGAGGGTATTGAAAGCTCGGCTGCCTTCCTCCTCGGCGTCGCGGCCCTTCACCAGGGCGTCGATCACATCCTGGGGCAGGCGGCTGGTGGACCGGCGCAGCAGCTCCAACATGGGCAGGTTCAGGTCGAGGGCCTTCAGATTGGACAGGTCCGCCTTCCATCCCGCAGGCAGCACGGACTTGGACGCCACCACCTCATTCGAGGTCAGGGTGGGAATGACGCATTCAGACATGGGCCCTCCGGAATCCAGACCCCCATCATCCGCCCGGCGAAGCTGAGGCTCAAGTGATCAATGCCCGGTTCTCTGCCAGCGGGCTGGAATTCCGCCGGGACTAATATGGGTCCACGTCCCACGGAGGCCTCGTGAGCAAGCATCTGTTCATCCTCAACGACCCGCCCTATGGCACGGAGCGGAGCTACAACGGGCTGCGCCTCGCAGGCGCCACCGCCAAGCGGGAGGGTGCCGAGGTCCGCGTCTTCCTCATGGGTGACGCTGCCGCCTGCGCCAAGAAAGGCCAGAAGACGCCTGATGGTTACTACAACCTGGAACGGATGCTGAAGGCTGTCACCACCCGCCATGGCCAGGTGGGCGTGTGCGGGACCTGCATGGACGCCCGGGGGCTCACCGAAACCGAACTGGCCGAAGGCTGCCGCCGCAGCACCCTGGAGGAGCTCACAGACTGGACGCTGTGGGCGGACCAGGTGCTGGCGTTCTAACGCCCCCAGGCCCGGCACAGGGTGAGCGTGAGGTCCAGCAGGGGCGCGTCGCTACGGGAAATGGCCATACCTTTGAGGTCGCGCTCGCACTGGTTCAGGCGGCCCAACAAAGCCTTCACGCCCTTCGGCTTCAGCCTGTCCAAGGCACCGCGATAGCCATCCATCAGGAAAGCCTGCTTGGGAGAAAGGCCCAGGGCAGAGGTCAGCTCGGCCCCCTTGAGCCCCGCGGACTGGGCCTCGGAGTACCGCAGCAGGCGGTCCACCTCGCGCCGGGCCTGGCCCAGCAGCATCAGGGGTTCATCACCATCTTCCAGGGCCATGCGGAGCGCCTTGAGGGCCCCGCCCGCGTCCCCCCGCTGCCAGGCCCCGGACCAGGCAAAGGCCTTCTGTTCGGCCAGCCGGAAGGTCACCTGATCCACCATGGCCTCGGTGACGCGGTGGTCCTCCGCCAGTAGGTCCAGCACCTCCAGGGCCCGTTTGATGAGGCCTGGGTTCCCACCTTGGCGCTGGGCCAACATCGTGGCCACCGCCCCCTGAAGCGACAGGCCCAGCCGGCTGGCCTCGGCCTCGATGAAACGGGGAATCTCAGCGAGTTCCAGAGCCCCCACTTTGAGGATCCGGCCGGCCTTGGCCCAATCCGTCCACGGCTTGGCGCCCAGGGCCTTCCCTGGCGCGGCCGGCAACGTATTCCAGGCCACCAGCAGCAGGTTCACGCCCTGGGGCGGTTTCTCCAGCAGCGCCTTCACGGCGCCCGGCAGTTCCTTGGCACGGGCGAACAGATTATCGGCGGCGGGCACGACCACCGTGCGCGCCTCGGCGCCCAGGGGCGCCGCCTCCTGAAGGGCCGACATCACCTCGGGCCAGGGACAACCCTCGGCGCAGACCGTCAGGGTGAAATCCGCCCACTCCGGGTCCACGTGCCGCCGGGTCCAATCCGCCACGGATTTGCGGCGGCCATCGCCGTCTTCGCCGTGGATCAGCGCAAACGTATGGTCCAGCCAGGCCGGGGCGGCGGCCATCAGTCCGTGCCTTCCAGCAGCTGAGTCAGGAAGCTCTCCGCGAAATCGTCTGCCAGGCTCTCCAGCACCTGGAGTTCCCGGCTGTCGAAGCTGGCGAAGTTCTGGTCCACCCGGTACTGGCTGGTGAAGGTCAGGCCCCGGCGGGACAGCACCACCGTGCCTGTCTGGCCATCCAGGAGCTCCACGCTGGCCACCACGGCCACTTCCACGCGAGAGGCAGATCCAGCGCTGGCTTTGGTCCTGTCGTTGCCGAGGGTGAGGCCGATGGGGCGCGAAGTGTAGCTCTCGAGCGTGCCCTGGAGCACCCAACGGGACGGCTCCCCAGTCCCCACCAGGCGCCAGGGGCTGGCCGCGACGATGCGGTTCTCCAGGGCCTTGGTGAAACGATCCTCCAGCCCCAATCGAGGGGTCAGATTGCGGAACCGTGCCAACCGGATCGTCTCGCCTTTTTTCGCCCACGCCGCCGACCGCGGCTGGCGGTCCAGACGGTGGTACCCGCAGCCCAGGGAGGCTATCCCTAACAGAAATAAGGCAAAAGCCCTGGTCACAGAAGACACAGAAAAAGGCTGGAAGCCACGGAAAAGGACCGCCATTAGAGAACGAAGCGCCGGATACCGTGATTGGCCATGGGGTAGACCCCGAAGTTGAGAAGCAGACCGACAGGTTTATTCGAGAATCGGAGGTAGCTGAGGATTTGAGCCTTGTGGGCATCCGTGAAGGCCTGGGCCACTTTCAACTCTACAACCACCAAATCATCTACCAGGAGGTCAAGTCGGAAAGCCTGCGGAATCAATAGACCACGGTAGGTCAGGCCGAGTTCCACTTGACGTTCGACCCGATGCCCATCCAGGAACAGCTCATGGGCCAAGCATGCTTCATACGCAGATTCCAACAGCCCTGGCCCAAGCGCTTGTTGAACCCGGATGGCAGCGCCAATGACAGCTTCCGTCAACTCGCCATGGAGCCCACCGGCCCATGATGCCCCAGGAAGAGCTTGTTCCGTGTCTTCCGGCCTTTTTCGGTGCATTCCGTGTCCAGTTTTTTCCATCATGGATGATAGACACCCACGTAAGGCAGGTTGCGGAGTTTGCCATCGAGATCGAGGCCGTAACCCACCACGAAGTGGTCCTCGATCGTGAAACCGATGTAATCCACCGGTACCTGGATCTTGCGGCGACTGGGCTTGTCCAGGAGGGTGCAGATCTTCAGGCTCTCGGGTTCCCGATCCTGGAGCAGGTTGCGGACCTTGAACAAGGTGAGCCCGGTGTCCACGATGTCTTCAACCACCAGGGCGTGGCGTCCCTGGATGGAGCGATCCAGATCCTTGAGAATGTGCACTTCGCCGGTGCTTTCGGTGCCTGCGCCGTAGCTGGAGACCTGCATGAAGCTCACATCGATGTCCAGGTCCATGGCCCGCACGAGATCCGCGAAAAAGGGGAAAACCCCGTTCAGCAGCCCGATCACCACCAGATCCTGGCCTGCATAGTCCTTGGACAGCTGGGTCCCCAACTCATGGACCCGGGTCTGGATCCGCGCTTCCGTGAGCAGCGGGGTGATGCGGTCGCGCATGGAAACTCCTGAAGACTGAAGACTGAAGACTGAAGACTTGCACCATTTCCATTCAACCCCAGAAGGGCTTCCTGGGTCCATCCAGGGACGGCGTTTCTCCTCCACTGTCCCTGGCGCCGGAGCCTAACATGATGGCGGAAGCCACCTTGAACGATTCCCTGATACCCCAGACGGCCCCCGGGGCCGCGGATCGGATCCCTGATCCGGCCTCGCCGTACCACACGCCCGAAGTACTGGGCTGGGTCGAGGCTGCCCAGGGCGGTGATCAGGCGGCCTTCGCCAGCCTGGTACGCCTGTTCTCCCGGGATGTCTACGGCAAGGCCTACTCCATCGTCAGAAACCACCAGGATGCCGATGACGTCGTGCAGGAAACCTTCATCCGTGTCTTCCGGGCCCTGCCCGGCTTCCGCTTTGAATCCTCCTTCCGGACCTGGCTCATCACCATCGCCACCCGCCAGGCCCTGAATTTCCGGGAACGCATGGCCCGCGAACACGAAAGCCTGGAAGGACCGGAGGGCACCCTGGAGCACCCGGCCCTGCGGGTGGAGGAAACCCAGGCTTCCGCCCTGCTGGATCTGGAGGCCAGGCGGCTGCTGCACGAGGCCCTCCCGAAGCTGCCCCGCCGTCAAAAGGAAGCTCTCACCCTGAAGCTGCGGCACGACTGGAAATACGAGCAGATCGCCCAGCAGATGGGCACCTCCGTGGGCAGTGTGAAGGCCCACATCTTCCACGCCATCCAGAACCTCACCCGCCATGTCAAAGGAGGCCGAGCATGAACGCCGAGCCCCTTCCCCTCCCCGAAGCCTGTGCCGCGGCCCTGGCGGCCATCGAAGCCGACCCTCTGGAACCCGGTCCGGTCGCCGAGGCGCACCTGCAGGCCTGCACCGCCTGTGCCGAGGCCCGGGTGCTCTTCCTGGCCCAGGAGGACAGCGCCGAGGTTCTGGCTCCCGCGTGGTACTTCGAACGTCTGCCGGGCCGCATCCTCCGGAAGCTCCCCGCCCGTCCCACCCTGCGCCACCGACTGGGGCCTCTTGGCTGGGCCGCGGCGGCAGCCTTGCTCATGGCTGTGGGCACAGGTGCCTTCCTGGCTGGCCGTGCCAACCGGACGCCTTACGTGGAAGCCACGCTGCCCCGGCAGCCCGATGTCCTCGAGCTATCCACCACTGACACCCCCTTCTACAACCGCGAGGAAGAGGCCGCCCAGGTCCAGGCCCTCAGCCCTGAGGAAATGAAGACACTCCTGAAGCGTCTGGACGCGGCCCCGGCCCCGACGAGGTGATCCCCATGTTGCGCCCCACCCTGCTGATATCCCTCCTGCTGCTCGCCAGCCTGCCCATCCTTGCCCAGGCGGAAGACGAACGACCCCTGGTCCGCTTCCGCATGGACCAGCTCCAGCAAACGGTAGGTCTCCCCGAGGATCAAGCTCGAGCTGTGGTGGAGCGCTGGTCGCGCTATGACCGGGAACAGTTCGAAAAAACCCAGCAGATCCAGCAGATCCGGCGTCGGTTCAGCGACATTTTGATGGGCCCGGGTTCAGAGGAGGAGAAGAACGCGATGGTCCGGCCTCTGCTGGAGCAATTCGTTGGGTTGCGACGCCAACAGGCGGAACTCAAGTTCAAGTTCGAGGAGGATATCCGCGCCCGGCTGAGCCCTGCCCAGCAGGTGCGCCTCATCACCCATGTCGAGGAGATGCAGCGGCGCACCGTGGAAGCCCTCCGCCAGGGTCTCGGCAACCGGGCCGCACCCGGCCTCCGCCCCGGCATCGGTATCCGCCGGGGTCGCCGCTAGCGGCGACCTCAAGTCTGCGGGAACTCCAGGATCACCGGAATCACGAGGGGGCGGGTCTGGGTGGTCTTGCGGATGACCCTCCGCAGGGCCAGGCGCAGGGTATCGCGCAGGGCCTCGCCATCCTTGCGGACCGCGGGTGGCGCCTCCTCGTAGGTCTTGCGGGCCACCCCTGCCAACAGCTCGGCATAGGCTTCATCGTCGGAGAGCATCACGAAACCGCGGCTGAGGATGGTGGGATCCGCGGCCAGGTCGCCGGTCTGTGGGTCCACCAGGAGGGTGGCGAACACCACGCCATCCTCCTGGAGGATGAGCCGGTCCTTCACCACGCGGGCGTCCACCATGTGGTCCACGCCTTCGCTCACGAAGCACTTGCCCACGGGTACCGCTCCGGGCATGTCCATCCGCCCATCCGCGAACAGCCGCAGGCAGAGGCCGCCATCCAGCAAAGAGATGCGTTCCGGGGTCCACCCCAGCGAAGCCGCGAGCTTGCCGTGGGCCCGCAGGTTCCGATAGGTGCCATGCACAGGCACCATCTGGGCCGGCCGCACCGCGCGAATGAGATCCGCCAGTTCGTCACGGCTGCCATGGCCCGAGGCATGCACGGGACCCAGCCCCTCCAGCGAGGTTTCAGCGCCCAGGCGCTCGGCCTGGTCGAGCATCCGCGAAATGGACACTTCGTTGCCGGGGATGGAACGCGCGCTCACCACCAGGCGATCGCCGGGTTCGATGCGCAGGCCTTTCACCTCCCGGCGCAGCAGCCTCGCCAGCCCGCTCATGGGCTCACCCTGGCTGCCGGTGCAGAGCACGAGCAGCTCATCGGGATCGTAGAGCTGCGCATCCTTCACGTCGATCAGGATGTCGTCAGGCAGATCCAGTCGCTTCAGCGACCTGGCCAGGCCCAGGTTGCGGTCGAGGCTGCGCCCCAGCAACACCACCCGGCGGCGGAATTCGTAGGCCAGGTCGATCACCGTCTGGAGCCGGTGGATGTTGGAGCTGAAGGTGGTGACAAAGAGGCGCCCCTTCGTCTGCTCGAAGGCGGCCTCCAGGCCCTCGCGGCAGGCCGATTCCGAGGGGGAGCGGCCCGGACGTCCCACGTTGGTCGAATCCGCCATGAGCAGCCGCACCCCGGCGTCGCCCAGGGCTTTCAGCCGGTCCATGCCCGTGTGCCGGCCATCCAAGGGCTCGGGATCGATCTTGAAATCGCCGGAGTGCACCAGCACGCCCTGGGGTGTATGGAGCACCAAGGCACAGGCGTCGGGAATGCTGTGGGTCACGGGGATCCACTCGGCCTCGATCTCGCCATCGCCCACTTTCACGCGGCCGTAATCCCGCACGGGATGCAGCAACCCCAGGTCCAGGCCATGCTCACGCAGCTTCCCTTCCACCAGGCCCAAGGTGAAGGCCGTGCCATACACGGGCACCGGCCAACGGCGCAGGAAGTAGGGCAGCGCCCCGATGTGATCCTCGTGCCCGTGCGTGAGCAGCACCGCCTGGATACGTTCCGCGAAGGGTTCCAGGTAGGCGAAGTCCGGCACGATGGAATCGATGCCCGGCTGGTCGTCCGACGGGAAGAGCTGGCCGCAGTCCACCAGGAACAGGCTGCGGGCGCTGTGCACCACCAGTGCGTTCATGCCGAACTCGCCGAGCCCGCCGATGGGGATCAGCCGCAGTTCGTCGGCGGCGGGAGCCTCTGTCCAGGTTTCGAATTCGGTCGCTACGGGCATCACGATGGGAACACCTCCGGGTGCGTTTGGATGAGTTTGCGTGTGGCCATCAGCCACGCCGCAGGCGCGATGACTTCAGCGCGAAGCGCTGAAGTCAGTCCCACGCCCGAAAGGGCCTCCGCCGAAAGGAGGCCCTGCCAGTTGTTCGCCAGAGTCTTGCGACGGTGGGCGAAGGAGCGGTGCAGCACGGTGAGCAGGGCCCTGCGTTCACCCAGACTGGGCGCATCCGCCCGGGGCTCGAACTGGACCACGGCGGATTCCACCTTGGGCGCGGGCCGGAAGGAGCCTGGCCCCAGCTTCACCAGCCGGGTCAGCCGGGCGCAAAGCTGGGCCAGCACCGACAACGGCCCATAAGCCTTGGTGCCGGGCTCGCCCATCAGCTTCTGGGCCACCTCCAGCTGGAACATCAAGGCCATGCGATCCCAGGGGAGGCCCTCCGTGAGTAGCCTCGCCAGGATGGGTGTGGCAGCGTTGTAGGGCAGGTTGCCCACCACCGACCAGGGCCCTCCCTCCGGCAAGGGGATGCGCACCGCATCACCTTCCAGCAGATGGAAATGGGGGAGCGAGGCGAAGCGTTGCCGCAGCAGCGCGCAAGCCTCCGGGTCCAGATCCACCGCCCAAAGCGGCCGCCCATCCGCCAGCAGGCGTTCCGTCAGCACCCCGGGGCCGGGCCCGATCTCCAGCAGCCGCGTTGCCCTCGAATCCAGCGCTGCCCTCACGATGGTGGCGATGGCCCCCTCGTTCACCAGGAAGTTCTGACCAAAGGCCTTTTTGGGGCGGAGGCGGGCAATGGATGAAGGATCCGACACACCCCAGCGTACCACCTCGGATCGTCCCGGCGCGAAAAGGGGCCCGCGAGGGCCCCTTGGGCGATGCGATGCGGTGGTAGTTCAGCGGATGATCCGCCAGCTGCGGGGTTTGAAGCCGAAGCCGCTGGTCTTGCCGAAGGATCCGCCCACCTGCGCGCCGGCGTTGGAAATGGTTCCGGGTTCACCATTGACCGTTCCCTGGCCACTCTGGACGATGGCCGCAGTACCCAGGGCCGTGATCTCGCCCGGCAGGTTCGGGTAGGTGAGAACGATGCCTGTGCAGTTCGGATCACCGCCATTGAAGGTGGTCGAAGCCGCAGTGGTGTTTCCGCTGTTGAAAGTCGGCTGCATGACATTGCAGATGCGGTAGGTATTGGTGTATCCCGTTCCCTGACAGGCGGCCGCATCTCCCCCGCCGGGGAAGAATCCACTGAAGAAGAGCACACCGTTGAGCACCGCCGTATTCGTGATCACCTTCGGGAAATTGTAGTTGGGGGCGGCGGCATCGCGAACCGTGGCGGCCCCGACCTTAAGCTTGTAGCCGGGCTTGGCCTTCAGATAGAAGGCGCTGTTGGAGGGGTCCACAGAGTAGCCGTTGAAGGTCCCCGAGAATGAACTCACGGTAGTGAGGTCCGCCAAATCGCCATCGGTGGCCGTCACGCCCTGCTGGAGGCCAAAGGTATCCGCATTCAGGGTGGACACCCCCGAAAGCCCGGACAGGGCTTGGCTGTCCTGGCGGTCGAAGACGACATTGAGCCAGTTGTAGTAGGGCGCGGTGATCTTTCCTGCCGTGGATACGGCCGCGGGATTGACGGCATCATTGTCCATGGGATCGTTTCGATCACCGGTACCGAAGGCTAGGCCCACCGCCACGGGAGCGGTCTTGGGATCGCTGGTGCGGATGGCAGGGTAGGTGTTGGGCAGCAGGAAGGGAGTGGGCGTTGTCGTGACACTGAAGCCCTTGGCGGCCTGGAAGACCTTGCGGATGCCCTGGGTGCTTGAAGCCGTGGAGCCACCGGTCCATGTGTTGATGTCGGAGCTGTCCAGGCGGATCACACCGTTGGAGGCCAGGTTGGTGGAGCCGAGCGCCCACACGCCGCTGCCCCGCGTCGCCAGGGTGTTCGGCAAGGTAGGTGCCTCGGAGAAGTAGACCCGCTGGGTATGGCCGCTGCCTGGGAAGAACTCGAGGGGTTGCACCGAGGCCGCCACACATCCCATGACCCCGAAGGTGGCCGTGAAAGTCGGATCCGTGAAATCCCAGGTGTAGAGGCTGGTCCCCGGCCCATTGGCCACATCGAAGGCCACGACGGAACGCCCCAGCTTGGTGCCAGCCACGCCGAAGTATGTGGCGAAGGCGGCGTCCATTTCGGCCGTGCTGAGGCCGCCGCCCAGGAATACGAGGTCCTGGTTCATGTTGGTGCCAATGTCCACCCGCGCCAGGGCCGGCGCGGTGGTGGAATAGCCCATGTGGCGGAGCACTTTCTGCTGCCCAGTAGCCCCGCTGCCATATTCATCCGGCACGAGCTTCCAGGACATGACGCCGCCGGAGTTGGCGACGGCCCTTTCCAGATCCGAGAAATCGAAGGCGTAATAGGACCGCCCCCCCTTCTTCTGGCCGATGACGACGCGCACCACATCGGAGCCATCGACCAAGCCGTTGCCCCGCACTTGGCCAGATGCCGGCACATCCTTGAAGTAGATGGTCGGGCTGCCGTTCACGGTATAGCGGTGCGGGTTGGACTTTCCACGCAACGCCGAGATCCGGGAGAGGTACTCCCCCGGAACGAAGGCCCAAAGTTCGTCGACCTCGCCGTACGGGATCTGCCCATCCACCTCTTTTTCCTCAATGGAGGCTTCGCCGGTCACCGGATCTGTGACCACGGTCTTGTATTTGATCTTCCCCCGGACGGTCCAGCTCAGTTCCCCGAAGGCGTGGAAGATGCCCTGGTTGTCGCCCACGAAGATGACTCGGAAGCGGGGAGTGGAGCCCGTCGGCACGCTGCCCACCAGACCTGCGAGTTTGGCGCTCACGCTGCTGGTGAGCGCGGAGATGGGATACTCCAGCACACCTGGGGAGCTGTCGATGATGTCACCCATGATGTCCGGGCGGTTGCCCGTGAAGGTCGGCGTCGAGATCTTACTGCCGTCTTCATCGGTGCTGGAGGCGCCTCGCAGGAACCTGATGTAGGTCTTGCGCAAGGCATCGTCGGTCCCAGCCCCCACGGAGGCGGGATCGGTGATGGTCGCTTCGTCCAGGGGCACCAGGGTGGTGGTGTTGGTCGATTTTGAGCCCGGAGAGAAGTTAGTGTAGAGGTTTCGGGTGATCCAGTTGCGGCCTCCGGAGGCTCCGAAGACATGCAGGTTCGCAGACCAGACGGCGTTCTCGTCGGTGATGTTCTGGACGGCGGTGCCGGTCTTGTCGACGAACATCACGCCGGTGGGACCCACATAGAGACCGGCCATCAACAGGTCGCCCAGCCAGCGGGGCCCCTTCTTGGTCTGGAAGAGCCCCAAATACACTTGGCTGCCCAGGGAAAGGCCCACCAGCGGACTGGCGGGAGCCGCGATGGAGGCGGATCCGGAGGTGACTTCGGCCAGCACGGCCGTCATCGCCTTGGAGAGCGCCTCCACGCTGTACGCATCGAAGAAGAATGGATTCACGGTAGGGTCGTCGCGGCCCGGGACATCTGGGTCGAAGGGTAGGGTGTTGAGATCCCAGGCCGTGGCCTTGGGGTTGCCATAGAGGGCGGCCCTGAAGAGATCGGCCTTGCCGCTGGCCGTATCCTTCGTGGATCCCGCCAGGCTCATACCCACGGTCATGGTTCGGATCTTGCGCGGCGCGGCGGGTGCCGCCCCGCGGCTGGTCACGCGCCAGGGGGCATACTCGCTCACGCTGTACCCCCACGTTTTGCTAGGCCCCAGCCACGGCATCGTCACATCGTACTGGGCAGCCACGCCCGCAAGAGTCCAGATGTTGAACAGGCTGCTCCCGGGATTCAGCGCGGCAAGGCCGCCGTACCCCGCCAGGGCGCTGTTGCCGGCTTGGCGGGTGTTCGTCGGGGATCCGGACGAGGTCTGGTGGTAGGGATCGCCGGTCCCGATGGCGCTGCCCCCCCGGGATTTCACATCGTTGGCGATGCCGTCCGTGAAGACCACCACGAAGGACTCCCGGCAGACGGGAATCGGCTTCTCGGTGCCGGACTGGCCATCGCCGCTGGAGGTGCCGAAGGTGCTTCCGGAATCAGAGGTATAGGCCATCTGCATGTAGGAGTTGGCCATCGCGAAAGTCAGGGGCGTGGAAGTGCTGGGGACGAATTCGGTGAAGGCCGCCAGCATGGAATTGACATTCGAGTTCTGGGCTGATCGCAGCAGGTTGATGTTGCGGTCCGTTTGCGGGGTGGCGGCATTGCCATTGTCGGCATTGATGGTGGTCTTCCCGTCCTCGGCATCGTCGAGGAAACGGATGCCCCACCAGACTTTGTCCTGATTGGCGAACCAGGCCGTCACCGTAGCGTATTTCAGGGCTTGGTAGCGGGTCATTCCCGACAGTCCGTTTTTCCACGCCGGGGCAGCGCCGGCGTCCGGAATGACGAACTTCCCGGTGTCGTCCTCGCCGTCGTTGGTGGCATTCCGGACCTGGGTACCGAAGAAGATCCACCACAGGTAGTCACGGGTGTAGTGCAGGCGGCCGATTTTGTAGAAGGTTTTTCCCGTGCCGCCATACTTAATGGCCGCGTCGTCAACACCCGGATTGACCAGGTTGCCCTTCGCGGTGTTCTGGTTGGAAGCATAGATGGGATCGCAGACAGCATCCGGAGGGATGGCCGGCCCTCCCTTGGGGTCGGTGAGGATCACCTTGGTGGTGCTGGCATCACTGGAAGTTAGGTTGGTATCCAGCACCGTCCAGGGAATGGGAAGATCTACCGTGCGTGTCACCGTTCCATTGGTGGCCGTGATGCGTACATGGCTGGCCTTCTGGACCGCCGCGAGCCGAGAGGCAGCGTTGTTGCCCACCGTGATCACCGACCCATCGGGAGCGATGAGCTTGCCGGTCCCCTGTTCGACTCCATTCGGAAGGATCACCCTGCCGCCAGACAACCTGATGTCGGAGCTGTACCCCGTGCCGGCCGTCAGCCAGATGTTCCCGGAGTCGTCAATGACGGGCACGATGCCCGGGAATTCGCTGCCGGGGTCCTGCGGCGTAATAGCCCACTTGTCCGCGTGGTTATCCTGGGCCGGGTTCGCATAATACTTTCTGTCCCAGTACACGGCGTGCATGGAGCCGGAGAAATCGTAGACCGTCAGCAGCTCGGGTTTGGCCGGAGTGGTCTTGTAGACATCCAGCAGGTCGGTGCTGCCCTGCTGGAGCCTGGGGTCCAGCTGGGCCGCGGCGGGCAGGGCCGCCAGTACCAGACAGGCCGACAGGAGGGTCCGGACGCGGGCGAGGATGGACATGGAAGCCTCCGGAAGATGAGTCACTTGGTGGACTGGGCCAGGGCCTGGGAACCGATGAGCTCCCGGCGCTGCTGATAGCGGATGTAGTCATTCCCGCCAATGGGGATGGCGGCGTAGCCGGTACTGATGACCTGCCAGAGGGTGTCCTGGGTGGACAGGGAACTCTGGCTGGTCCCACCGGAGGCCCCGCCACCGCCACCGGTGAGGGCGATGGGCAGGAAGCCCAGGAAGCGGACCTGGAGATCGAAGCGCTGGATAATCTTGTTGCCGCCGGTGTTCTTGGCCTGGAGGACCGCGGTGTCATCTGTGTTGTCGAATACCATCTCATTGGAGGCCATGTCCGTCTCTTTACTCTTGACGAGGGCCGCCATGTCCCAGGTCCGCGAAGGGTCTGCCAGCAAGCCGTCGCTGTTGAGCGAGGCGTACCAGTTGGTGTCTTTGAGACCGTTTATGGCCTTGGCCAACTCGTAGTTACCCACGGCGCCTGGCGTGGCGTAGGCGGCGATCATGTTGTCCGGATGAGACCAGACCATGAACCAGTCGAGTCCGGCGTCACTGGCCTCGGAGGCCTTGTCGCCCTGGATGACATGGCCAGTGGTGGCCAACTCACGGATGGTGTTCCGGCTGAGGCTGAAGGCGGCCAGGCTCATGACGACCAGGAGGACCAGGGCGACCATGATGGTCATGCCGCCCCGTTCGCTGGAACGGTGGGATGCGGGAGATGCGTGGAGGGTCTGCATGGGGGACCTCAGAGTCCGAACCCGAAGTTGCGGGGCTGGATGAAGGCAGTCTGGGTTCGCATCCGGTAGGCCAGGGTGTTGGCCGTGTTGGCGTATTCCGCCCGGCGCACGAGGGTCCTGGTCGTGATGTCGGCTCGGATCAGCAGCGGGGCGGTCCGGTACCAGAGGGGATTGGAGGGATCCTGCGCACTGGCGGCGTAGCCGATGCCGGGATTCGCCGTGGCCATGGCGGCGAGCTGAGTGTTCAGGTTGGTCAGCGTGTCCGCCCAACTCCCGGCCCTGGTCCAGGCCTGACCCTGGTTGGCGCTGAGGTCGAAGCGCAGGCCTGTGACATTCTCCGCCACGACGCTCCGCACCACGGGGGCGCCCCCTGGGCCCGCGGTGGCGAGAGCCGCCTGAGTGGCATCCGCGGCCGGCCAGACGATCAGGGCTCCCCCGATGGGGTAGGCGGTCTGGTCCCGCACGAGGCAGGGCACGGTCGCGGCCGCGTTCGAAGGATCCAGCGCCATGGGCAAGATGCTGTATCGCACCACCTGGTTCGGACGAATGAACATCACCTCCGCCCCGGCCTGGTGGGTCAGGCTCTTGAGGTTGCCGAAAGCCCCCAGGAAAGCGCCCGTGCTCTGGTCCTGGATGGCCGCAGCATTGAGCGCGATGGAAGCGGTGGTCCCGGAGTAGGGGCCGCCTCCGACCGTCACCACTTCGTGGGCGGGATCGAGAATCACGGCGAAGTCCCCGGCCCTGACCATGGAGAGATCCCCCAAGGTCGCCGTGATGGTGAGGGAATTGGGATCCGAAGGGGTGGCTGCAAGCCGGGCGGTGATGGGCAGGGGCTGGTCCGTCACGAACTGGAATTCGTCGAAGGTCAGGGTCTCGTCCGAGGGAGCGGCCGCCGGATTGTTGGGATCGGCGATGAACTTGTTCGTCACCGTCCTTCCGGGAAGCACCATCAACGGGTTCTGGTTGCCGGCGTTCACATTATCGATGCCGCTGACCACCGGGCGGATGGGAAAAAAGTAGCCTGCGGATTGGAGGTCGTCCTGAAGGGACTGGAGGGCCCACCGGTTGTCCCGCTGAGCCTTGATGGTCTCGTTGGCCGTGGCGAATCCCTGGATCACGGAACCGAAGACTCGCAACATGCCGGCCATCAGCAGGGAGATGAAGACGAGGGCCACCAGCAGCTCCACCAGGGAGAAACCTCGGATCGAAGGGGACGCTTTCCTGAACGGGGACATGGCGACCTCAGTAGCGGATGACGCGGCTGGTGCTGATGTAGCGGGGGTTGAGCGTGGTGGTGCCGGTGGAGGCGCTCTTGATCTCCTCGGTCCACTGGACATTCACGACCACCTCAGAGGCGGCGGACAGGCTCGACGCCGCGGGAGCGAGCCCCTTGGCCGCCCGACGCACCCAGGTGATGTTGAAGATCGGCGCGGCCTGGCTAGGCTGCCCCTGTAGGTCGAAGGTGGTCCAGGTAGTGGCGGGATCCGCATAGGCGTTGACGGCGCCGTCCACGGCGTTCGCCACCAGCGCGGTGGTGGGCACGGCCCCTCCGGAACTCCGCATCTGGGCGCTGATACGGCCATCCAGGGCCATCTGGTCCAGCACGCTGCTGGAGAGGGCGATGGCCGTGTTGCGGGTCCGGCTCCCGCCGTAGCTGCCCATGGCCGTGGAGGTGAGGGCGGCCAGCCCCAGCAGGCCGATACCCAGGATGACCGCGGTCATGAGGAACTCGATGAGTGAGAAGCCGGTGTCCTGGCGAAGGGGGCGGATCATTGGCGACTCCATGGCTTGGCGGGGTCGTTGCCCTGGGCCTTGAGGAAGGCCAGCAGGCCATTGGCCTGGGATCCCAGGATGATCCCCACAGGGAGGTCGCTGCTCACCACGCCGCTGCGGACGCCCACGACGGGAACATAGAAGTCCCGGTTGGGGGTGCCGTCCGGCTGGAAGAACACCGCGGTCGAGGCCGTGGACCCGCCCTGGAAGAGGTTGTTGGCCGAACTAGACCAGAAGGCCGCCCCCTGGAGGTTGGACAGGGTGGCGTCGCTGGCCGGGGCCGGATTCGGAAGAATGGAAGCCAGCTGGCCCGTGGCGGCATCGCCGACCTGGGCGTAGCGGCTGAGGGAGGGGTCCAGGGTCAGGGTTCCCAGAACGGGGTTGGCAGCCGTGGCGCCAGGCCCCTTGCTCATGTCGTCGGTGCCATCGGCCTGCTGCGCATAGAACCCGTACTGGAGGGAGAGATTGCGCCCGGGCTCAGTGCCGCTGGTCAGCAGGGCCACCCGCCGCCCGGAATTGCGGGCCAGCGTCTGGGCCGCCCGGAGCAAACCATAGACATCGTTGGTGGCTCCCCGGACGGCCACCGTGGGGCGCCCGATGAACAGCCCCACGCCGGCATAGGCAAGGATGCCGACGATGGCCAGCACCACCAGGAGTTCAATCAGCGTGTAGCCGGAGTCGCGACGCAGGGAGTGCATGCTCACCTCGGTTCAGGAAAAGGATCGGACAAGCAGGGTGGGAAATCGCGATGGTTTATAACAATTCTAATTTCAGCACATAATTAATCAAGGAAGGACCGGCTCTCTCGATATTCGACAGAAGTGACTCATTTTTATACATCACCCAAACTGGATGGGATCCCGGTCCAGGCTGATGGGGCCCGCAGGAACCAGAGGATGGCGCGCGAGGACTTCGCCCAGGGCGCCGCGGGTGCCTTTGAGCAGCAGGTGCATGCGCCAGCGGTCACGCACGCGGGGCACGGGGGCCTCCAGGGGACCGAGCACGCGCAGGCCCGGAACGGACAAGTGCTGCCGGAACCCCTCCAGGGCCTCCCGGGCCTCCTGCAGGGTGTCCGCCTCGGCGCGGTAGAGGGAGAGGGCCGTGAAAGGTGGGTAACCCAGGCCCTCGCGGAAGGGCAGCTCCGAGGCCGCGAAGCCTTCGAAGTCCTGGGCCAGGGCGAAGGTGATGGCGGGGTGCTCCGGCGAGTAGGTCTGGAGGATCACGCGACCCGGCAGCTCCGCACGCCCGGCCCGGCCCGCCACCTGGGTGAGCAGCTGGAAGGTACGCTCCGAAGCCCGGAAATCGGCCACCTTCAGGCCCTGGTCCGCATTGAGCACACCCACCAGGGTGAGCTTCGGAAAAGTGTGGCCCTTGGCCAGCATCTGGGTGCCCACCAGGATGTCCACTTCGCCGGACTCGGCGGCCAGCAATCCGGCTTCAAAGGAGCCCCGGCGTCGCGTGGTGTCCCGGTCAAGGCGCAGAATGCGGGCAGCAGGGAAGAGCTGGTTCAGGTGTTCCTCCACCTGCTCGGTGCCCTCGCCCACACCGCGAAGGTGGTCGGCGCCGCAGTCGGGACAGGCCTCCGGTGGCACGGTCTCGTGGCCACAGAGGTGGCAGCGCAGACGGTAGTCGCCCCGGTGGTAGGTGAGTGAAATGGCGCAGTGCGGGCAGCCCAGCGTCTTGCCGCAGGCCCGGCACATCCAGAAGTTCTCGTAGCCCCGGCGGTTCAGCAGCAGGAGAGCCTGCTCCCGCCGGGCCAGCGTGTCCGACAGAGCCTGCATCAACGTCGGCGTGAGGATCACCTTCCGTCGCAGCTGACGATAGGCATCGCGCAGATCCACGATCTCGACTTTCGGCAGAGTGACGCCCGCAGGGCGCTGCCGAAGCCGCAGCAACCCGTATCGACCGGCCTGCGCGGCCTGCCAGCTTTCCAGGCTGGGTGTGGCGCTACCCAGCACGATGGGGCAACCCTCGAGTTGGGCCCGCTTGATGGCCAGGTCCCGGGCGTGGATCCGGGGGTGCTCCTCCGACTTGTACGAGCCCTCATGCTCCTCGTCCACGATGACGAGGCCGATGTCGCGCAGAGGCGCCAGCACCGCGTTCCGCACCCCCACGAAGAGATCCGCCCCATTGAACAGCAGGCGCACCACGTCGCCGTGCTTCTCCCCGGCGTTGAGCCCCGCGTGGCCCACGGCGATGCGACCTGGGAACCGGGCCTCCAGACGATCGAGCAACCGGGCTGTGAGCCCGATCTCCGGCACCAGCCAGAGCACGCGTCGACCCGCCGCCAGCACACGCTCGGTCAACTCGAGATACACCTCCGTCTTACCCGATCCCGTCACGCCCTGGAGCAGATGGACGCCGAAGACTTCGAGCGGCACCGCCTCCAAAGCCGTCCGCTGCTCCTCGTTCAGGATCACGGTGCGGTCCACACCCGCCTCGCGCCGTTGGCCCAGCAGATCCACCCGCTTCATCCGTTCGATGAGCCCCCGCTTTTCCAGGGTGCCCAGGACCGAGGCGCCCACGTCTGCTGTCTCCAGCAGCTCCGGTTCCATCAGCGCCCCACCCGCGTCCTCCAACGCGAGCAGCACCTTGGCTTGAGATGGCGTCACCCGGGGCGGATGCGGCGCGCCGGTGAGGCGGACCTCCGTGAATCCAGCCCCGCGCAAGGCCGCCCGGTGCAGCAGGGTCGGCAGGATGGACGGGTCGCGGTGCCAGGCCTCGCCGAGCTCTACGAGCACGTCCCAGGCACCCCGGTCGCGGTGGAAGGAGAGCCGCTGGCCATCCTCGTCCGCTTCCCAGTGGGGCAGCATGGCCTGGGGCAGGCTGAGGGGCAGCAGATGGGCTTCCAGACAGCCGTAGTAGCGCGCGGCGAAGGCCTGCAACTCCCGCAGCTTCGGCGGCAACAGCGGGAAGGGATCGATGACCGCATCCACGGGCCGCAGCTTCGCCGCCGGCGGCGCGGGATCCGGCCCCATGGCGAGCCCTACCGCCAGGCTGTTCCGCACCCGCACCCGTACCCGCACGCCTACCGGCAGGCCCTCGGGGGCCAGATAGGTGAGGGGCGGTAGCGGGCGGTTCAGCTGGATGCGGGTGGGGACGAGGGCCATTGGGGCCAGGATACACTTGACGGATGCTGATCCTCGGCCTGGAATCCTCCTGCGACGACTGCTCCGCCGCGGTGGTGGAGGAGACGGCCGCAGGTCCCGTGCTGCGCTCCCTGGTGCGGGAGAGCCAGGATGCCATCCACGGCCCTTTCGGCGGCGTGGTGCCTGAGTTGGCGGCGCGGGAACACCTGCTGCAAGTGCGGTCTGTCATGGCCGGGGCTCTGGCGAAGGCCGGCGTGGGCCTCAACGATCTCGATCGCATCGCCGTCACCCGCGGCCCCGGCCTGGTGGGCAGCCTGCTGGCAACCTTCAGCGCCAGCAAGGCCGTAGCCTGGCGTGAGGGCCTGCCCTGGGTGGGTGTCCACCACCTGCTCGGACACCTCAACGCCGCCCGCTTCGCCAACCCGGACCTGCCTTTCCCGGCCCTGGTGCTGCTGGTGTCCGGGGGGCACACCCATCTCTACCTGGCGAAGGACTGGACGTCGCTCCAGCTCCTTCAGAAGACCCGCGATGACGCCGCGGGCGAAGCCTTCGACAAGACCGCCCGGATGCTTAACCTGGGCTACCCCGGTGGCCCCGTGGTGGATGCTTGCGCCCAGGCGGCGGCTCGCACCGCGGAGCCCTTCACGCCGCCGAAGTTCCGCGACGGCAAGGCCTCCTGGAGCTTCTCCGGCCTGAAGACGGGCGTGAAACTGAGGGTCGAGCGGAACCCGCGCCTCGCCACGGCGGGGGCCGAGGATCTGGAGGTACAGGGCCTCTGCCGCAGCCTGCAGGAAGCCATCTCCACCTGGCTGCTGAAGCCCATTCCCGTCCTGGCGGAGGAACACGGTGCCCGCAGTCTGGTGATCAGCGGCGGCGTGGCCTGCAATTCGCGGTTGCGGGCCGAGGCCGCGATCCTCGCTGCCCGGGAGGGGCTAACCCTGGCCATTCCCGAATCGCGCCTCTGCACCGACAACGGCGCCATGATCGCCGCGGCCGGCGCGCTGCTGGAACCAGACCCCGAACCCTGGCTCCAGAACGCCGACGCCGACCTCAAACTGGCCTGAAGGAAACATAGAGAATCCCATATGCCCGATATCAAAGCTTTGTGTGACCAGATCCGCCAGACAGCCTTTCAAATCCACGCCTATCTGGGACACGGGCACCTCGAAAAAGTTTACGAGAATGCACTGATCCATCGCCTGCGTAAGGCAGGGCTGCGGGTGGAGCCGCAGCAGCCCATCAAGGTCTATGACGAGGATGGGACTCTGATCGGGGATTACCTGGCTGATCTAGTGGTGGAAGGCGTTCTGATCGTCGAATTGAAAACCGCGAAAAGCCTGGCCCCAGAGCACGAGGCCCAAGTCCTGGGCTACCTCAAAGCCTCACGGGAAGAACAAGGGCTTTTAATCAATTTCGGTTCTCCCAAATTCGAGATCCGCAAATTCATATGGAATGAAAATCAACCACAAAGAGCACAAAGTACACAAAAATATCTTACTTTGTGATCTTTGTGATCTTTGTGTTCTTTGTGTTCTTTGTGGCCAATTGGTTTTTCTTTTTCTGATGTGGATTTGAGGAGACGGCATGGACGTCACCCGCGAGGATGTGCTGCGCTGCGCCACCCTGGCCCACTTGAGCCTGCGGGAGGAGGAGATCGAACCCATGCGCCTAGCCATGGCCCGCATGCTCACCCATGCGGCCAGCCTGGACGAGCTGGCCCTGGATGGGGTGGAGCCCATGCTCGCCGGTCTCGGCAAGCCCCTGCCCCGACGGGAAGATGAACCGCGCGACACCTTCACCCAGGCCGAGGCTTTGGCCAACGCCCCAGAGCAGGACCGGGGGCAGTTCGTGGTTCCCAAGGTCCTGTAGGACGTACATGAGGAGCGTCTCCCGAAGGAGTCGCTCCCTGGACGATCCTCGCGAATTCAGAGGCTGTAGCGAAGGCTCAGCCAGACCGAACGGGGCGCCTGGAACCCGAAGGGCCCCTTGTAGCTCGTGTCCGTCTGGCCCGCGTCTCCTTGGGCGGAGGTGCAGCGCCGATCGACGACCCCAGTGGTCTTGGCCCAGCTGAAGAGCGCCTGAGCCCGCCGGCTCAGCACGATCCAGGGATCTACCAATCCCCGCCGGAATCTCCACCACCGGAATCCCCACCGCCCGAATCCCCCCAGTCGCTGGAACCAGAGCTGGATTCGCCCCAATCGCTGGAGGACCCGTCGGAGGTGCCGTCGTTCCAGCCATCGCCGCTGTTTTGCCCATCGTGGTGATGGCCGCCACCGCCCATCATGCTGCCGATCATCATGCCGGTGAGTAGCCCGCCCATGCCGCCGCCGGGTTGGCCATAGCCGCCCTGCTGCATGGGGACCGAGCCCTGCATGAACGCGTCCAGGCCCAACCGGCGCCGCGCGGAAGGCGGCAGCTCCTCGTCCTTGAGGGTCTGCACACCGGCCAGGGCGCCGCAGTAGCCGCAGGTCCACTTCACCGCGCGCAGGCCGTCCCACTCCTGCTTCATTTTGTCGCCCGAAGCGCCGCAGGCGGGGCACTTGGGGTGGGGGCAGGGGAAGCTGTAGGGCTCCAGGGGGCCCGTGGGCAGGGCGCGACGCGAGGCGCCGAGCTGTTCCCTGCGATCCTGCTTCCCGCGCAGGACGAAGAAAAGCACGATACCGACGATGAGGATGATCCAGAACATGGGGAACCCCCGGGGGCATCCAGAGTACCCGCAATCCGGCCTCCCACACTTGCTGGCATGATCAGCGTCATGCACTTCCGCATCCCGCTCCCGGAGGATCGCCCCTGGCGTGTCCTGGGCCTCATGTCCGGCACCAGCGCGGACGGTGTGGACGTGGTGGCGGTGGAGGTGGATCCCACCGCTTTTCCAGATGGGCGGCCCCTCCGCGCCCTGCTCGGCCACCATGCCGCGCCCTACCCTGAGGCCCTGAAAACAGAGGTTCTCGCGGCCGCTTCGAACCGGCTGGATCCCGCGGGCCTCTGCATCCTCCAGCGGCGATTGGGGGACCACCACGCCCGAGCCGCAACGGACCTCTGCGCAGCCCTGGATCTGAAACCCGACCTGGCTTCTCTCCATGGCCAGACCGTCCAGCACCAT
>CAVPLE010000116.1:0-33889 GCA_963705865.1 uncultured Holophagaceae bacterium
GATGGGCATGCCGCAGCCGGGGGGCCCCGAAGTGGTGGGCCCCTTCAACTGGGGCCAGGTGGGCGTGGAGGCCCAGGTGCCGGTCTTCGACCTCAGCCTCTGGAAGAAGTGGCGAGCCTCCCGCCATGCGGAGGACGCCGCCCGCGCCCAGGGCCGCGCGGTGCGCGAGGAGATCGCCGCCCTGGTGGTGGGTCAGTACCTCCATGCCCTCCGGGCCGCTGCCTCCGTAAAGGCCGGGGAATCGCGCGTGGGGCTGGCGGAGGCCCTGGCCCAGCTGGCGGAGAACCAGCAGAAACAGGGCGTGGGCACCAAGCTCGACACCCTGCGCTCGCAGGTGCAGTTGCAGACCGAGCGCCAGCGCCTCATCCAGGCCCAGACCCAGCGCACCACCGCCCTGGCTGGCCTGGGCCGGCTGCTGGACCTGAAACCCGGCACCCGGATCGAGCTGGCGGACACCCTCACCGCTCCCGCCCTGCCCACGGGCGATTTCGAGACGGCGTACCAGGCGGGCCTGACCCAGCGCCCCGAGCTCGCAGAGCTGGAGGCCCGGGAGAAGGCCGCCGAGAGCCTGCGCCAGGCCGCCCAAAGCCTGCGTCTGCCCACCCTCGTCGCCAGTGGCACGTATGGTTCCACGGGCCTCCAGTCCGAGTCCTGGGCCCACACCTACCAGATCTCGCTGGGCCTCCGGGTGCCTCTGTTCACGGGCGGCCTGGTGTCCTCGCAAGTCTCCCGGGCCAAGTCCGAGCAGGCCCGCGTGCAGGAAGCGCGCCGCGATGTGCGCGCCCAGGTCGGGTACGAAGTCCAGGTGGCCCAGGCCGAGCTGGACGCCGCGGCCCACGAGGTGGAGGTCGCCAACCTGGCCGTGAGCCTGTCCACCGAGGCCCTCACCCAGGCCCGGCACCGCTTCGAGGCCGGCGTGAGCAACAACATCGAAGTGATCAACGCCCAGGACGAGCTGGCCCGCGCGAACGACAACCAGATCAACGCCCTCTACCGCCTCAACCAGTCCCGCGTGGACCTGGCCCGCGCCACCGGCCAGCTTGAACAGACCTTCGCCCGCTGATGGAGACTCCCATGAACCAAGACGCTTCCCCCGTGACGGACACGCCCAGCGGCGCCGCTGCCGCCGGCCTCTCCAAGGCCATGCGGGCCCTCCTCATCGGCACGCCCATCGTGCTCCTCCTCGGCGGCGGGCTGTGGCTCTACTCCCGCAACCGCATGAGCACCGACGACGCGCAGGTGGACGGCCATCTGGTGCCCATCTCCTGCCGCGTCTACGGCACCGTGGACAAGGTGCTGGTGGAGGACAACCAGGCCGTGAAAGCCGGCGACCCGCTGGTGGCCGTGGACCCCCGGGACATCCAGGCCAGGCTCGACCAGGCGAAGGCCGCCCAGGCCCAGGCCCAGGCCCAGGTCGAGGGCGCCAGGGCCGATCTGGAGCGGGCCCGGGTGGCCTTCCAGCAGGCCAAGGGCTCGGACCTGGAGACCGCCAAGGCCAACCTCGATTCCAAGCGGGCCAGCCTCGACAAAGCGAAGTCCGACGTCCAGCGCATGAAGCCCCTGGCCGAGCGCGAGGAGATCTCCGCCCAGCAGTTCGACGGCATCCGCACCCAGGCCGAGGTGGCCGACGGCGACTGGCGCGCCGCCCAGCAGCGCATGGCCTCCCTCCAGCACGAGGCGGACATCCGCAAAGTGGCCGTGGGCGCCGCCGAGGCCCGCCTGGCCTCGGCCCAGGCCCAGGTGGAACAGGCCCGCGCCAGCCAGGAGGGGCTGGAGCTTCAGCTCGGCTACACCCAGATCCTCGCGCCCGTGGACGGCGTCGTGACCCGCAAGTTCGTGGAGGCCGGGCAGACCATCCAGCCGGGCCAGGGCCTGATGACGCTGATCCCCCTGCACCAGACCTGGGTCACGGCCAACTTCAAGGAGACCCAGCTCGCGAAGATGAAGCCCGGCCAGGAGGCCGAGGTCAAGATCGACATGAACGGCATGGTGCTCAAGGGCCATGTGGATTCCATCGCCGGGTCCACGGGCTCGCGCATGAGCCTGCTGCCCCCTGAGAACGCCGTGGGCAACTTCGTGAAGGTGGTCCAGCGCATCCCCGTGAAGATCCACATCGATGAAACGGAAGCCCAGAAAGTCATCCTCCGCCCCGGCATGAACGTCGAGGCCACGGTGATCGTGAAGTGATCCGGAGAGTCAAAGACAACTGCTCACCGCCAAGACGCCAAGACACCAAGAAAAGCAAAAAAGAAAGACGCTGATGACGGATTTACTTCTCATGACGAAGCCAGACACCTGGGCGCGCCACGGGGTGTCGGGGACGATGATCCATCTTTTCCAGCCCTATCCTTCCTGGCGTCTTGGCGTCTTGGCGGTGTTCCTTTTCCTTCTTGGTCTTCCAGCATGACGACTCGCCGCATCAACCCCTGGATCATCGCCCTCACGGTGATGATCGCGACCTTCATGGAGGTCCTCGACACCAGCGTGGCCAACGTGGCGCTCCCGCACATCGCGGGGGACCTGTCCGCCACGGTGGAGGAGACCACCTGGGTGCTCACCTCGTACCTGGTGGCCAACGCCGTGGTGCTGCCCCTGGGCGGCTACTTCTCCAGCCTCATGGGCCGCAAGCGGTTCTACCTCACCTGCGTGAGCATCTTCACGGTGGCCTCGCTCCTCTGCGGCATCGCGCCTTCGCTGGGCTGGCTCATCTTCTTCCGGGTGCTCCAGGGTCTCGGCGGCGGTGGTCTCCAGCCCATCTCCCAGGCCATCCTAGTGGAGACCTTCCCCCACGAGAAGCGCGGCACGGCCATGGCCGTCTACGGTATGGGCGTCGTCCTGGCGCCCATCATCGGCCCCGTGCTGGGTGGGTGGATCACGGATAATTTCAGCTGGCACTGGATCTTCCTCATCAACATCCCGGTGGGCCTCCTGTCCATCGCACTCACCAGCTCGCTGGTGCGGGATCCCCCGAACTTCCACCGCATCTCCCTCAAGGAGGGCGCCCGGTTCGACTACCTGGGCATCGGCGTCATCACCCTGGGACTGGCTTCATTGGAGATCGTGCTGGATGAGGGCCAACGTAAGGACTGGTTCTCCTCGAACTTCATCATCTTCTTCGCGGTCGTCGCGGTCGTCGCCCTGCTCTACGCGGTCTACCACGAGCTGCGGAAGGAACGGCCCATCGTGGATCTCCGGCTGATGAAGGACCGCACCTTCGCGGTATCGATCCTCATGCTCTTCGTGCTTGGCTTCGTGCTCTACGGCAGCCTGGCCCTGCTGCCCATCTTCCTCCAGACCCTGCTGGGCTACTCCGCCCTGCTGAGTGGCTGGGTGTTGAGTCCTGGCGGCCTGGCGGTGCTGCTGATGATGCCCGTGGTGGCCATGCTGCTGAAGAAGGTCGACACCCGCTGGCTCATCGGCATCGGCTTCTTCACTTGCGGTCTTGGCCTCATCCAGATGGCGGGCTTCAACCTCCAGGTGGATTTCCAGACGGCCATGACCTCCCGCGTGGTGCAGAGCCTGGGCTTCGCGTTCCTCTTCATCCCCATCAACGTCTCCGCCTTCCAGCACATCCCGCATGAGAAGACGGCCTATGCCGCGGGGCTCATGAACCTGGTCCGCAACATCGGTGGCAGCACGGGCATCGCCATCGCCACCACGCTGCTGTCCCGCCGCTCCCAGTTCCACCAGGCCAACCTCATCGGCCACCTGACCCCAGGTGACCCGGCCTACCAGGGCCTCCTGGACCGGGCCACCCAGTTGGGGGTGCTGCGCGGTGGCCTGTCACCGACCGATGCGGCCCACATGGCCCAGGGCGCCGCCTACGGCACCGTGGTCAAGCAGTCGAGCATGATGGCCTTCTCGGACACCTTCTGGTTCATGGGCATCCTCTGCTTCTGCCTCTTCCCCCTTCTTTTCCTCATGCGGCGGAGCCGAGCCACGGGCCTCGTGGCCATCGACTGACCCGGCGGGGCGGATACCATGGGCGCCATGAGCCTGCGGAACCTGCCCTCCTCTGAACGCGCCTTCGCGACCTTCGTGATCCTGGCCCTGGCGGCCTTCCTGGCGGGTGGCCTGGCCTTCGCCACGCGTCAGGAACGCGCCGGGCAGGCCCAGGCACCGGCGGCCAAGCCCCGCCTCATGGCTGTGCTTGAAGGCGTGATGGCCCCCAACACCAGCCCGGCAGAGGCCGCCGTGTTCCGCACCTGGGTGCAGGGCGGCGCCACCCGGGAGGGGTTCGCGCCCGTGGAGGCCATCGTCACCAACAACTGCGCCAGCTGCCACGGTGACGGTGGCCAGTTTCCCCGAATCACCAGCTACGAGGATCTCCGCCCCCTGGCCCTGGAGGAGGCCTCGGACAGCCTGTTCGCCACCATCGGCGCCCGGGGCCTGCATCTCTTCGCCTTTCCCCTGGTTTTCCTCGTGGCGGCCGTCGGCTATCTCCGGCGGACGACTTGGGCCAAGCGCCGGGCCTTCATGGGTGTCTGCGCCGTGGCCGTGCTGTTCGACGCGGGCCAGTGGTGGCTGCGGCAGGGGCATCCGGGCCACACCTGGGCGGCCTGGACAGGACTGATCATGCTGGCTTTGACCTTCCTGGCATTGGTGGCTGTGGTGCTGGCGGATCTCTGGCTCAGGCCCACCGGGGGCAAGGGATAAAGGATCACCGGCAAGACGCCAAGAACTGCTTTTCTTGGTGTCTTGGTGGCGAAAATCTTTCCCCGACTTGGACGACCAGCCTACTGGGCCGCGGGCTCGTCCACGAAGTCGTCGTCCGAGAGGCCGGAATCCGGGGGAAGCTTGGCCAGCTCCGCCTTGACGAGGGTCTGGTGCAGGATCTCCTCGTCGCGAAGCTCCTCGAAGAGGGCACGGACCTTGGCATCCTTCAGGGCGGGGAGGGCCGCCACGAAGAAGGCATGGGCCTTGACCTCGGAGGCCAGGGCCGCCTTCATGGCCTGGCGCGGGCTCATGAAGGCGCGGGCCTCATCATAGTCCGGAGCCTCCACGTCGAAGATCATGGCCCGAGTCACGGTGGGTGTCAGACCGCCGAACAGCAGGCTCCGGCGATCGGCCAGCTCCTGGCCATGCTTGGCCTCGTTGCCGGCCATGAGGCGGAAGAAGGTGGCCGCCTCGGGCGTGCGGTGCTGCTCCATCTGCGCCGCGAAATCCTCGTAGCGCTCCTTCGCCTCATCCTCGATCAGGACGGCCAGGTCGAGGGCATCCATGAGGGTCAGGCTGGCGAAATCGATATGCGTGGCCATGGTCGGCCTCCCGTCACTTCTTGATGAAGAGATCCAGGATGCGCTCCTTGGGGAGGGCGTCCTTGGACAGCAGGGTCTGACGCTCACGCACCAGGGCATCGTAGGTGGTCGGCGGCTCGGGGTTCCGGTAGAACACACCGAGGTGCATCTTCTGGCCGTACTGCTGGGCCAGGTCCATGGCCGCCAGCCGGTCCGCCGGATCATGGCCCATGGCCGCCAACGATTCGCTGATGGCCTTGAGGCCCTTGATCTGCTGGGCCTCTTCGCCGTAGGTGACGCAAGGCGACTGGACGTTCACGAAGGCGAAGCCCGGGTAGCGGATGGCCTCTTCGATGGTGGCGGCCATGCCAGCCAAATCCGTCGGCGAAGCCTGGGCCACGAAGCCGGCGCCGTAGGCCAACACGTAGAGCAGCGGATTGACGGGGTTCTCGAGGCTTCCGTAGGGCGAGGTGCAGGTGGTGCGGCCCTTCTGGGAGGTGGGTGAGAGCTGGCCCTTGGTCAGGCCGTAGATCTGGTTGTCCATCACGATGTAGGTGATGTCGATGTTGCGCCGGATCAGGTGGGCGATGTGGCCGCCGCCGATGGAAAAGCCGTCGCCGTCGCCGCCCGCCGCGAGCACCAGCAGGTCGGGGTTGGCCAGCTTGATGCCCTGGGCGATGGGCAGGGCACGGCCGTGGACGGTGTTGAAGCCGTAGGCCGTGGTGTAGCCCGGAATGCGGCTGGAGCAGCCGATGCCCGAGATGAAGGCGACCTCGTGGGGCGGGCGGCCGATGGCGGCCAGGGCCCGGTAGATGCCCTGCACCACGGAGTAGTCACCGCAACCGGGGCACCAGATGGGCTTCAGGTCGCTCTTGTAGTCTTTCGCTTGGAATTCGCAGGTGGCGCTCATGATGAACCTCACTCCTGGGGCTGAAGCTTGCCCTCGTGGCTGCGCTGCAGCTCCGAGAGGAGATGGTGGAGGGCCACGACGATCTCGCCGGGCAGGAAGGGGTTCGCGCCGCTGCGGGCCAGGGACCGCAGGCCCTTGGGCAGGTCGAGGTGCATGCGCAGCACCTTGAACGTCTGGGCCAGGTGGGACTGTTCGACGACGAGCCCTTTCTGCACCGAGGCGAAGAAGTCGTTGTAGGTCTGCTCGGCCACGGGATAAAGCAGGTAGGGCACCATGAGCTTCACGTCCAGGCCCTCGGCCAGGGCCATCTGCAGCGCCTCGCGGCAGACACCGGCCACGCTGCCCCAGGCCACCAGGGCGAGTGGCGCATCGGGGTTGCCGGTGATCTCGAACAGGTCCTTGCGCTCCTTCAGCGGATCGAGCTTCTTGATGCGCTTGTCGTTCATGCGCGCATGGACGGACCCGCTGTTCGTGGGCGCGCCGGATTCCACATGCTCGATGCCGGACGCCAGGTAGGTGCCGCCCAGCATGCCGGGGTGGCTGATGGGGCTGATGTGGTTCTCGGTCTGCTTGAACCGCTTGTAGTCCTGCAGATCCGAACCGGTGGGACGGAGCCGGTCGATGATCTTGAACTGGCTGGTGTCGATGGGATCCAGCGTCTCCTTGCGGGAGGCGATCTCCTGATCGGAGAGGATGATCACCGGCGTCTGGTAGTACTCGGCGATGTTGAAGGCCTCGATGGTGGTGCGGAAGGTGTCGGCCACGGAGGTGGGGGCCAGCACGGGACGGATCACGTCGCCGTGGGCGGAGAAGGCCGCGGCGAAGAGGTCGGACTGCTCGGTCTTGGTGGGCAGGCCCGTGGAGGGGCCGCCACGCTGCACGTCCACGATCACCAGGGGCAGCTCAGCGATGCTGGCGAGGCCCATCATCTCGGACTTCAGGGAGAGGCCGGGGCCGCTGGTGGCGGTCATGGCCTTCTTGCCGGCGAAGGAGGCGCCCACGGCCGCGCCGATGCCGGCGATCTCATCCTCGGCCTGCAGCACGGCGCCGCCGTACTTCCAGACGTGGTTGGTGAAGAACTGCATGATCTCGGTGGAGGGCGTGATCGGGTAGCCGCCGAAGAACTGGCAACCAGCGAAGATGGCGGCGGCGGCGCACATGTCGTTGCCGTCGGTCAGGAGCTTCACGCCGCCCTTGCTTTCCGAAGGCACGATGGTCATGTCGGCCTTGAGAGGGTGTGCCTGCGCGAAAGCCATGCCCGCATCGAAGGCCTTCTGGTTGGCCTCGACGAGTTCCTGGCTCTTCTTCGCCAGCTTCTTGGAGATGCCCTTCATCACCGCCACGGCGCCGATGCCGAACCAGCCGGCGATGAGGCCCAGCACCACGGTGTTCTTGGCGCGCTCGGTGCCGGCGGTTTCCTTGGCCATGGCGGCGATGGGCACCGCGATCACCTGGAGGGGCGTCACGCCCACCAGGGGGATCTGGTTCTCGGCCACGCCGGTGGCGGCCTCGTAGATCACCACGGTGGTGCCGGCCACGGGGAGCTCGGCGCCGAATTTGAGGAAATCCTCCCAGTTCAGGGCCACGGCCACATCGAGGTTGCCGCCGGGATTCAGGACCGGGTCCGTGCTGATGCGCACGCGACAGGAGGACTCACCGCCGCGGATCTGGGAGCCGAAGCTCTTGGTCATCACGCCGTGATAACCCTCGGCCGATGCAGCCTGGAGAAGGGAGTCGCCGGCAGAGACGATGCCATCGCCTCCTGAACCGGCCATTCCGAAGACAAGATCCTTGCGCATGGGCACCTCGGACTGAGGGTGATGTAGGCGGCCTCCGAGCCGCGTTCCGCCGCCCGGCGCCGCACACTGGAAGACGCAGTGTCGTCCCATCCACCCTACCCCCGGGGGGCATTGCTTTTCATCACACCTTCCCGGCGGGAAGGCCCTGCCAGGGCGCTGTCAGCCCAGCTGAGCGAGGTCTTCGGGCGCACCCAGGCTCAGGGCCGATACCTCCAGGCCACGCTCCTTGGCCTGCCGCTTCACCAGGCCAGCCAGAACCTTGCCCGGCCCCAGCTCAAGGAAGGTGGTCACGCCCTGATCCAGCAGCAGGTCCAGGGTGGCCTGCCAGCGCACCGCGCCGGGGATCTGGCGCACCAACCCGTCCCGCAGGGCCTCGGGAGCTGAGACAGCGGCTGCGTCCACATTGTTGACCAGGGGGCAGATGGGCGTTTTGAAGGTCAACCGACTCAAGGTGGGTGCCATGCGCGCCTGGGCGGGCTCCATGAGGGGGGAATGGAACGGCGCGCTCACGGGCAGCTTCATGACCTTGCGCCCGCCACGGGCCTTGACGGCTTCCAGGGCCGCGTCCACGGCCTCGGCATGCCCGGCGATGACGATCTGGCCGGGGCCGTTGAAGTTGGCGGGTACCACGATCTTGCCGGTCGCCGCAGCCGCCTCGGCGCAGCTGGCCTCCACATCCGCCTGGCTCATGCCCAGGATGGCCGCCATGGCGCCCACGCCCACGGGCACGGCCTCCTGCATGGCCCGGCCCCGCTCACGCACGGTGCGGACGGCATCCTGGAAACCGAGGGCGCCCAGGGCCACGAGGGCGCTGTACTCGCCCAACGAGTGACCCGCGGCGAAGTCAGGCTTGGGCAACCGGTGGGCCCAGGCCTTCACCACCATGGTGCTGTGGGTGAGGATGGCGGGCTGGGTGTGTTCCGTGAGCTTCAGCGTGTCCTCGGGGCCCTGGGCCATGAGCTGCGAGAGGGCGAACCCCAGCGCCGCGTCGGCGTCCTGGAGTACCGCCCGTGCCGCCGGCTCGGCCTCCGCCAGCGCCACGCCCATGCCCACCGCCTGCGACCCCTGCCCCGGAAACAGCCAAGCCACCTTGCTCATGGGAGACTCCAAAGATTCACCACGGAGGCACGGAGATCACGGAGGAAATACACGGAGAATTGCACGGAGGACAACCAAGTCTTTCTCAGTGTTCCTTTCTCAGCGCCCTCCGTGCCTCCGTGGTGGATGGTTTCAGTCCTGGGGCAGGAGCATGGCCACGCGCTCCTGGATGCGCTCGTGGAGGCGGTGCTCCACCGCGCGCAGGGCGGCCCGGATGGCGTTCCGCACGGCCTTGTGGTCGCTGCGGCCGTGGCCGATGATGCTCACGCCCTTCACGCCGAGCAGCGGCGCGCCGCCGTACTCCGAGTAGTCGAGTTTCTTCTTGAACCGCTTCATGGCGGGCTTCGCGAGCAGGCCCGCCAGCTGGGTGATGGGCGATTCCATGAAGCTGTCCCGCAGGCCGCCGATGATGCCCTCGGCCAGGGCTTCGCTCGACTTCAAGACGACGTTGCCCACGAAGCCGTCGCAGGCGATGACATCGAAGTTCCCGTTCCAGATGTCCCGGCCTTCGGCGTTGCCTTCGAAGCGGATCCCCATCTCGCGGAGCATGGCGGAGGCATCCTTGGTGACATCAGTACCCTTGCCGTCCTCTTCGCCCACGCTGAGGATGCCCACGCGGGGGCCTTCGAGCCCGAGCACCTCCTCGGCGTACACCGAACCCATCACCGCGAACTGGGCGATGTGCTCGGCCCTGCTGTCCACGTTGGCGCCCACGTCGAGCAGCACCGTGGGACCGCCCTTCATGTTGGGCAGGACGCTGGCCAGCGCCGGCCGATCCACGCCGTCGAGCTTGCCGATGACGAGGCTCGAGGCCACCATGGCGGCCCCGGTATGGCCCATGGACACCACGCCATGGGCCCGCCCCTCGCGCACGAGCTGGGCGGCCACGCGGATGGAGCTGTCCTTCTTCTCCTTGAGGATGCTGGTGGCCTTGTCCTCCATCACCACGGTCTGGGAGGCGTGGACCAACTCCGTGCGGGCCAGCAGCTCCGGCGTGAAGCCGTGGCGGGCCAGCTGCGGACGCAGGACCGCCTCATCCCCGACGAGATAGAGGAAGAGCTCCGGCCAGGCCTGAAGGGCTTCCCGGGCGCCCAGCAACGTGGCATGGGGGGCATGGTCGCCCCCCATCACGTCCAAAGCGATGCGATGGCCGTCCACTGCCTTAGGCGGTAGCGGCGACGTGGACGGCCAGCTTGCCGCGGTAGAAGCCGCAGCTGGGGCACACGCGGTGAGGCAGCTTGGGAGTCTGGCAGTTGGGGCAGGTGCTGGCGCTCATGACCTCCAGCGCGTCGTGGGTGCGCCGGCGGTCGCGGCGGGCCTTGGAATGGCGGCGCTTGGGATTCGGCATGGCTTGCTCCTAGGGGGAAAATGCAAAGTTCCAGGTTAAGGGTTTCAGGATTCCGGGTCCAGCTTGATTCCCGCCAGGGCCTTGGTAAGGGCCTGGTTGAGAGCTGAGGGGGCCTGCACGGAGTCAGGTGGGCACTGGCAGGGGCCCTTGTTCCAATTCTTGCCGCAGGTGGGGCAGAGGCCCTTGCAGTCCTCGGCACAGAGGGGGTGCATGGGGGCCTGGAGCTCGAACTGCTCGCGCACCAGCTCGGTTTCGTCCAGGAGGTCCTCGGGCAGAAAGACCACGTCCAGATCCTGGGAACCCAGGGTGTGGGAGCCACGACCCACCAGGTCTGGATCCTTGCTGCCCAGGAATTGGCTCTCCACCGAGATGGGACGGTCCAGGGGCGCGAGGCAGCGGCTGCAGGCACCTTGCCACACCGCCTGGCCCTTCACCTCCAGGAACACGTCCCCGTCGGAAGCCAGCGCGAACACGGACCAGGTCAGGTCGCGCAGCGAGACGCCGCCCTCCAGCGCCACCTGCTCAGTGGTGCCGTTCTGGCGGAGGCCCTCCGGGGGCAGCTTGTGGAGATCGATCACTTCTTGGCTCCGGCATCCGCGGCCGGGGTGTCGGCCTTGGGGGCTGCATTGGAACCTGACGAGCTGACCGGGGAGGAACCGGTCACCTGGCCGGGCGTCCGGGTGATGGGCCCCGCATCCTCCTGGTTGCCCGGGTCGCCGGCGCATTTCAGCTCGTAGGTGGCGCGGCTGGACTTGCCCTCATAGGGTTGGCCGAAGGGGTCCTGGGCGGCCATGCCGGTCTTGATGAGGCTTTCCTTCACCAGCGAGGAGTTGCCGTCGATCATGGCGTCGTAGCTGCCGAAATCCGGGAAGCGACCGTACTTCAGGTAGTACTGGTCCAACCCCTCGGCCACGATCTTGAGGTCATCCTGGGCCTTGAGGTAGCGGGCCGCGGCAGAGTGCTTCTTGTATTGCGAGAAGCCCAGAGTGCCCAGGACGGCGATGATCATCATCGCCACCAGCAGCTCCAGCAGAGAGAAACCGCGGACTCGGCGGCGGGCAGGGGTCGGGGTCATGGGAGGGTCCGGTGAGAGGGCTCGTCTGCGTCGCATCCGAGCGTTCCAGTGTGCCAGGAATGGCTGAAAATGCAAGGTTTCATCGGCTTCATGCGTCCTTGGTGCCGTCCGATCCGCCGCCTTCGTCGACCACGGGGGCCGGGAAGTCCGCAGGCCAGGGGAAGTCCTGCGGCAAGGCCTCCAGGCCGCCCAGTTCGGCCAGCCAGTACCGGTAGGCCCGGAAGCTCATGCCGAGCCGTTTCCCGGCCTTGGTCTTCACGCCGCCCACGTCCTCCAGGGCCCGCCGGAGGAAGTGGCCTTTCAGGGCGGTGATCCAGGCCTCCAGGTCGAAGCCATCGGGCGGGATGGTCAGGGGCGGCGGGCGGAGGCCACCTTCCGCCGCGGGGTTCTGCCCGAAACCATCGGGCAACAGATCCTTGGTGATGGGGCCGCCGGCGTTGAGCGCCACGCAGCGCTCCATGAGGTTTTCCAGCTCCCGCACATTGCCGGGGAACCGGTAGGCCAGCAGCTGGGTCATGGTGTCCGCGTGGAGCTGCATGGGGGGCTTGCCCAGCTTCTGGCAGAACCGCCGCAGGAAGTGCTCGGCCAGCACCGGCAGGTCCTCGGGCCGCTCCCGCAGAGGCGGCAGCTCGATCTGGAGAATGTTCAACCGGTAGAACAGATCCTCCCGGAAGGCCCCGGATTCCGCCCGGGCCCGCAAATCCCGGTTGGTGGCGGCGATGACGCGCACGTCCACCGGCCGCTCTTCCGTGGCGCCCAGGCGGCGCAGGCGGCGCTCCTGGAGCACCCGCAGCAGCTTCACCTGGAGGGACAAGGGCATCTCGCCGATCTCGTCCAGGAACAGGATGCCGCCGCCGGCCTCCTCGAACAGGCCGCGCTTCATGGCGCCGGCGCCGGTGAAAGCCCCCTTCTCGAAGCCGAACAGCTCGCTTTCCAGCAGAGCCTCGGGCAGGGCCCCGCAGTTCACGGCCACGAAGGGGCCTTTGGCCCGGTCGGAGTAGCGGTGGATGAGCCTAGCCACCACTTCCTTGCCGGTTCCGCTTTCGCCCGTGAGCAGCACCGTGGTGTCAGCCCGGGAGACCTTGCCGATGAGGGCGTTGATCTTCCGCATGATGGGGCCCACGCCCACCAGCTCGCCCAGGTCCTGAGGCAGCGGCGCGGCCGGCTCCGTGGCGGCCAGCAGGCCCTTCAGGGTGCCGATGAGCTCCTCGTGCTTGAAGGGCTTGGTGATGAAGTCCACGGCACCCTGGTTCAGGGCCTGCACCGTGGTTTCCGTGGTGGCATAGGCGGTCATGATGACCACCGGCGTCTCCAGACCCTGCTCCTTCATCCAGGTGAGCAGCTCGATGCCGGAGCCATCCTTCAGCTTCAGATCGGAGAGCACGCCATCGAACGTGGTCTCCCGGAGGGCCTGCTGGCCCTCCTCGATGCCTGCGGCGGCTTCGCACCGGAAGCCGGCCCCTTCCAGGGCCAACGTCAGCACCTCCCGAAGGCCGGGTTCATCCTCCACCAGCAGGATCCGTTGGGTCGTGGCGAGGGACATGGCAACCTGGAGAAGTGACGCGTTAGGTCAGTTATCCTATCTTGAACCCTTTTCTGGAGTCCCGTGAAGCACGTCGTGTTCGCGCACCGGAAGCTGTCCTTCGGGGGGGGCGAGCGGGTGCTCCTGGAACAGGTGGCAGCCTTGGCGGAGCTGCCCGTGAAGGTCAGTGTGGTCTTCCGGAAGGAACCCGGGAAGCGCGACATCGAACCCGAGCTGCGGCAGCGGAACCCGAACGTGGTCGAGGTGCTCCACCTTCCGGGGGCCGTGGGCGCCTTCCGTTGGCTGCGCCAGACGCGACCCGACCTCCTGGTGCTCTGCAACCACAAAGGGGTGCAGCACGCCCTGCCCTGGCTGGCGCGGTTCGGCCTGCGGATTCCCACGGTCCTCACCCTGCACGAGCACTACGAGCGCCACCTGCGGAAGTACCGCGGCATCCGGGACCTCGTGGACCGCTGGCTCTGCACCTACGACTTCACCGACGCCGTGCGGGAGCATCTGAGCGCCGCCCCGTGCAGCATCATCCATCCCCTGTACCCGCGACCTGAGGCCCGACCTGTGACCGCCGAGGAGCGCCGGGCTGCGCGGCGTGAGCTGGGCCTGCCGGAGACCGGTCCGGTGGTGGGTTACATCGGCCAGATCGACGGTCGCAAGGATCCCGTCTCCGTGCTGCGCTTCGCCGAAAACCTGCCTGGCGCCGCCGTGCTGTTCGCGGGACGGGAGGAACCGGCCACCGCGACGGTCCTCCAGGCGGCCCTGGAGGCATCCCCCCTGAGAGAGCGTACGCGCCGCCTCGGCCCCCTGCCCGACTTGGGCATGACCTTCGCCGCCTTGGACCTCTATGTCATGACCAGCCGCAACGAGGGCTTCTTCCCCCTGGCCCTCATCGAGGCCCTGGAACGAGGCGTGCCCGTGCTGGCGCCCACCGTGGGGGGCATCGGCTCCGTGCTGAGGGATGGCGAAGGCGGGTTCCTCATCCAGAAGCCCGATGACCGGCGCTCCATTGACGGAGCCCTCCTCCAGGCCGCCGCCGCCCGCCTGGGGCCGCTCCTGGCGGATCCCGAAACCTGGGAGGTCCAGCGGGCCAAGGCCCACGCCTTCGGCACGGCCCTGACCCGAAACTACGACGCCGCGGCGAAGTTTCGCGAGGCGGTGGCGCCATGGCTGTGATCCCACACCACGCCACATGGGTGCGCTTCCCGCGGTTCGTGGGCGACGCCGCCATGCAGCTCCCGGTGCTGCGGTTGCTGCGGGAGATCGACGCGGGCCCCATCGTGGTCTGGGGGCCGAAAAGCACCGTGGGCCTGGTCGCGGACACCTGGTTCTGCGACGCGGCCTTGCCGGACGAAGGCAAGCCCGGCCCCTTGGCCATGGCGCGCCTCCTTAGGCAACACCGGGCCGCCCGCAGCATCCACTTCCCGAAATCCCTGCGGCCGGCGCTGGCGGCCTGGCTGGCCCGGGTCCCGGAGCGCATCGGCGTGGACGAAAGCCTGGCGGGACTCTTTAACACCCACAGCGGGCCCTTCTGGGACGCGGAGGGCCCCTTCCTCCTCCGCTACCACGCCGTGTTGAAACGGCGCTGGCCAGATCTGCCGCCCATGCCCTTCGCCGACTTCGATCCGGGCGTGGCCATCGAGAAGCCCCCGCAGCGCTACCTCTGCCTCATGCCTGGTTCCACCTGGCCATCCAAAGCCTGGCCCGTGGACCACTTCCGGGCCCTCCTGCTGAAAGCCCGAACCGAGGGTTTCGCGGTGGTGGTGCTCGGCTCGCCGGACGAAGCGCCCACTTGCGCGGCGGTAGCCGGTTCCGAAGGCATCAACCTCTGCGGGAAGACCACCCTGAAGGAGGCTGCCGCCTGGATGCGCGGCGCGGCGGCCGTGCTGGGCAACGACTCGGGGCTCAGCCACCTGGCGGCCGCCTGCGGGGCACCGGTGCTGGCCCTCTATGGCGCCACGGACCCCGGCGGCTCCACGCCCTGGGGGCCGAAGAGCCGTGGCCTGCGGAAGGAGGGTGTCCCCTGCGCCCCCTGCTTCAAGCCGGACTGTTTCACGCCGGGGCACCCCTGCCTGGTGGGCATCGGGCCCGACCAGGTCTGGGCCGAACTGAAAGAGCTCATCTCCGGCTAGAATCACAGGTCTTCCTGCGAGGTCCCGCATGCTCCGTCGCCTCCTTCTTGCCTGCGCCGCCATCACGCTCACGGCCCAGGCGCCCATCATCAGCTTCGACAAGACCCACCACGACTTCGGCCGGATCACGCCGGACCGCAAGGTGGCCGCGAAGTACCACGTCACCAACACGGGCAACGCCATCCTGAGCATCACCCAGGTGCGACCCAGCTGCGGCTGCACCGCCACCGTGATCGGCAAGTGGTCGATCGCCCCCGGCGAGGGCACGGACCTCGAGGCCACCTTCGATCCGCGGGGCCTCAAGGGCGGCGTGCGCAAATCCATCGAGGTGGTCAGCAACGACCCCAAGACCCCGGCCGTGAGTCTGACCCTTGAGGCGGAAGTGGTGCAGGAGATCATGCCCTCCGTGGATTCTGTCTACTTCCACCACGTGCCCAAGGCTGCCATTTCCCGCAGCATCGTGCGCTATGCCAGCGGCAACGGCGAGCCCGTCCAGATCGTGGATGTGAAGGCCCCCGGCGCCCCCTTCCTCGCCTTCGCCTACCGGCAGGAGGGCAAGGACCTGGTGATGGAAGTGGCTTTCGACGGCCGCAAGGTGCCCGCCGGACGGTTCCGCGGCGTCGAGCAGGCCACGGTGCACTTCAAGAACCCCCGCATGAACCAGCTGCCCCTGAACATCCAGTGGGAGCTGAAGCCTGCGGTCCAGGCCACCCCCGCTGAACTGGTGTTCCAGGACATCGCGGGCCGGGAACTGCGGCAGAAGCTCACCCTCAAGCAGGCGGATGGCCACCCCTTCCGCGTCACCGGGAGCCGCTGTTCCCTCACGGGCGTCCGGGTGGAGGGTCTGGGCTCGAAGGCGGCGACCCAGGATCTGTCCGTGGTGCTGCCCGCCTCTCTGAAGGCCGGCAGGTACAGCGAGGTGCTGTCCCTGAGCACTGACGATCCGGATCAGCCCGAATTGACGATCCGCCTGGCCGCGATCTTGAAATAGCAACAATCCGTCAAAGCAGTTCCGAATTATCCTTCGCCCTCCCCGGGGCCGGGGCTAGCCTGGAGGGATGCCGGAGTCCCGCAGGTCCCACCTCGTCGCCGTCATCGCCATGGCCGCCATCGCGGCCGTGTGGGGTGGTGGCTTCCCCGCCACCAAATACTGTCTGCAAGCGGGCCTTTCCGTGGGAGCGCTGCTGACCCTCCGGTTCGCCATCGGCACCGCGGGCCTGGGTTTGATGATGCTGCTGCTCAGGGTGCCCATCCGGCGGCGAGACGCCCTGGACGGCCTCTGGCTGGGCCTGGTGCTGGCCACCCTGTTCTGGCTCCAGACCGATGGCCTCCGGTTCACCACCACCTCGAAATCCGGGTTCATCACGGGGCTCTACGTGATCTTCACCCCCCTGGTGGCCCTGCTCGCGGGTGATCGCCTGCGGCCTTCGCACGGTTTGGCCGCCCTGGTGGCCCTCACGGGGCTGGCTTTGCTCGTCCGCGAACCCGGAGCGGCCTGGGGCGGCTGGAATCGCGGTGATTCCGAGACCCTGCTGGCCGCCGTGCTGTGCGGGTTCCACATCGTGATGACGGCGCACTTCTCCCGGCGTTCCTCCGGCTGGGTGCTGGCCTTCATGCAGGTGGCCGTCACCGGGGCCATCTCGCTGGCCGTCACGCTCGCCCTCCCGGCCCCGCACGGCTTCCAGGGCGCCGGAATCGCCCTGGCCCGGGCCGGCACGTGGGTGTCGCTCGGCTTCATGGGCCTGCTGGCCACCACCCTGGCCTTCTACGTGCAAAGCACCATGCAGGCCCGCCTGGGCGCCACCGAAAGCGCCATCCTCTTCAGTCTGGAACCCGTGTACACGGCCCTCATCGCCGTCAGTGGCGTGGTCCCGGGCGTCCTCGAACATCTGGGACCCGCCCAGCTCGCGGGTGGTCTGCTGATCTTCGCGGCCACCTTCGTGGCAGAGCTGGGACCCAGATTGCTGAAGCGGCTCCAGCGTCCGGAACCGGATGAGGCCATCGGATAGGGCCCGTAACGAGGTCCCACCACAAGGACTCGCCGATCCTCCACGTTTCTGCTGGTCACGGAAGCCACGGAATCTCACGGAAGACACGGAAGGGGCCGTGGCGCTCGTCGCGCGGGCCCGCCGAAGGCGGCTTCCGGCGCAGCCGGAAGTGATCCCGGGGGCGCCTGGGGCCGTGTCCTTGGAAGCACGGTCCAGGCGCCCCCGGGATACAGCCCACGCTTGCGGAGCGGGCGCCCCTGTCCTTTTCCGTGCCTTCCAGCTTTCTTCCGTGACTTCCGTGACCAGCCCTTTTCTCTGTGCTCTCTGCGGCGCTCCGTGTCCTCTGTGTTCCGCTTTTCCGGCCTAGGAGTCCCCGAGGCGAACGGCTCTCGGGCGGCAGTCGCAGAGCCGGTATCCTGTTGGAGAAGAGGAGTCGGGCATGTTCATCGTCACGGGCGGCGCGGGATTCGTGGGCAGCAACCTGGTGCGGCAGCTGAACCGCCGCGGGCACACGGACATCCTCGTGGTGGACAACCTGGCCCGGGCGGAGAAGGCCCGGAACCTGGCGGGCCTCACCCTCTCCGACTACATGGACAAGCGGGAGTTTCGGGCCCGGCTCGCCGCGGGAACCCTGGATCTGCGGCCCGAGGCCGTGTTCCACAACGGTGCCTGCTCCGACACCATGGAGACCGACGGCCGCTACATGATGGAGAATAATTTCGGCGATTCGAAGGCCCTGCTCCACTGGTGCCTGGCCCGGAAGGCACCCATGGTCTACGCCAGCAGCGCGGCCACCTACGGCGCCAGTACGGACTTCGAGCCAGTATCAAAAAACGAGGGACCGCTGAACGTCTACGGCTACTCCAAGCTGGCTTTCGATCAGCACGTGCGGAGCCTCCTGCCGGCCATCCAGAGCCCGGTGGTGGGGTTGCGCTACTTCAACGTCTTCGGTCCCCGCGAGGATCACAAGGGCCGCATGATGTCCGTGCCGCACCAGCTGCTGCGCCAGTTGAAGGAGACTGGCGTCTGCCGCCTCTTCGAGGGCACGGATGGCTACGCCAACGGCGAGCAGCATCGCGATTTCATCTTCGTGGGCGACATCGTGGCCATCAACCTGCACTTCGGCGGCGCGGGCATGGCGAAAGGCATCGTCAACGCCGGCACCGGCAAGGCGCGCAGCTTCAACGACATCGCCCAGACCCTCATCGCCCACCTGGGCCAAGGGCGCATCGAGTACATCCCCTTCCCCGACGAACTGATCGGCAAGTACCAAAGCTTCACGCAAGCCGACGTCCGAAGCCTGCGCGCCGCGGGCTACACGGCCCCCTTCACCGAGCTGGAAGCGGGCATCGAAGCGACCCTGGCGGAGATCTAGTAATCTCGGGCGTCAAAGATCCACCACGGAGACACCGGGGCCACAGAGGAGGCACGGAGGCCTCGGTGATCCTCCGTCATGGGCAGGCCGAAGGCCGCTTCCGGCCAAGCCGGAAGCCACGGTAGGCGGCGGGCCCGGATCCTTTTGGGACATCCTGGCCCGCCGCCTACCGTGTGCCCATGCTCTGTGCCTCCGTGGTGGATTCTTTTACGATTGAACGCGAATGGGTATCAAGGGTCAAACGCAAAATCCGGGTTTAACCCAAGCTGGCGTTCATATCCCTGCGAAAGGCTTCTCACCGCCAAGACGCCAAGAGCGCCAAGAACTGCGAGCGCCTATGCCTTTTGACCTTTCCTTGGCGTCTTGGCGCCTTGGCGGTGATCTTTGTTCTTTTGGGTTTCCGTGGGGTTCAGGCTTTCCGGTCCAGGACCACCAAGGTCACGTCGTCCACGAAAGGCGCGGGGGCGTTGAAGGCGCGGGCCTGGGCGATGACGGAGGCCGCCGCCTCATCGGCTCCGGCGGGAAGCTCCGCGCAGATGCGGCGCAGCCCGGCCTCTTCCAGCATGGTGCGATCCTCGCGTTCCACCTCCACCAGGCCATCCGTGTAGAGCACGAGACGATCCTCGGGCAGGAACTCCGCATCGTGTTCCAGGAAGGGGAGCTGGGCATCCAGGCCCAGCATGAAGCCCTTGCCGCGCAGGACTTCGGACCGCTGGAGCCCGCCCCTGGAGCCGCGCACGATGCGCAGCGGCGCGCAGTGGCCGGCCGCCACGTAGCGGATGCGGTCCACGGTTGGATCCAGACGGCCCAGCCAGGCCGTGGCGAACTGTTCGGCCAGGGTGGAGCGGCAGAGGTCCTCGTTCATGCCCATGGCCCAGGCCAGCGGCTCGCCGCCCAGCCGGACCTGGTTCTCGAAGGAGGTCTTCACCATGGCCGAGATGAGCGCCGCGGTCACGCCGTGACCGCTCACATCGGCGATCATCATGGCCGTGCTGCCGTCAGGCAGCGGCAGGACCGCGTAGATGTCCCCGCCGATACCCGCGGCCGGAAGGTAGCGGTGGGTGTAGCTCACGCCCCGACCCTCGCCGGGAAGCTTGGGCAGCAGGCCCATCTGCAGGGCCGCGGCCAGCTCCATCTCCTCCCGGACGCGCTCCTGGAAGGCGGTCAGCTCCTTGTTCTGGCGCTTGATCTCCTTCTGCATCCCGATGAGGCGGAAGGTGGAGTCCACCTTGGCCAGCACTTCCTGCGCGTGGAAGGGCTTCGGGATCATGTCGTCGGCGCCCAGAGTCAGGCTGCCGATGCGCGAGGCCGTGCCGTCCAAGGCGGACAGGATGATGAAGTAGATATCCCGCGTGGCGGGATCGCTCTTGACCCGCTTGCAGAGTTCGTCGCCGGACATCTCCGGCATGCGCAGATCCGAAATGATGAGGTCGGGCTTCAGGCGGCCCATCTCCCCGAGGGCCTCGACGCCATGGCCCGCGGTCAGGACCTGGTAGCCCGCCCGCTTGAGGTAGAAGCTGAGGATATCCCGGATGGGCGCTTCATCATCCACCACCAGGACTATGCCCTTGGCCATGCAGAGCCTTCAGGGAGCGCCGTTCCCGACTGTCACGCGCCGCGGAGGGCGTCCTGCTCGGTGGCGAAAATGGAAAAGTAGTTGGTGAGGTTCGTCTGATCGAAGGTCTTCTTCACCGGGGCGGGCAGGCAGGACAGATGGAGCTTCCCGCCAGACTTGTCCACGCTGTTCCGGGCAGCGACCAGCAGGCCCAGACCCGAGGAATCGATGAAGCTCACGCCCTCCAGGTTGATCACCAGGAGTTTCGGCTGCGCCGTGGCCACTGTTTCCCGGATCACATCCCGCAGCTGGGCGGTCACTTCGAAGTTGACCTTGCCCTGGATCGACACCACGGAAGCGGTACCCTCTTGGCGGGTCTGGATGTTCAGCATGATTCCTCCTGAAGAATTCCCTGAAGTACTCGCCGCCGCGCAGCGTCACGCTGGCGTTGTTTGTATTCCGAATGGGATGCAGGACCTGATCGTGAGCTTTGAAACCCTGATTGTTCCATCACTTGGACTTCATGTGCGAAGAAGAAAGTAAACTCCTCCTGTTCCTGGATCAACTCTGGAATCCCGGCGAGGTCCGCCAAGTCGCCATGTCCCAGGCCCCGGAGCCGCTCCTGGACAGCTTCCAGAGTTGATCCACCCGGTCCAGGAAGGCGGATCAGCGTGCGCGCCGTAAACTGGATGGCTGAGTAATCCTTGCTGGAAAACGGGTTCTGTTCAATGCCGCCGGACTTGAGGGCCAGGGTGCTGCTAAGGGCTTGCCGTGCCTCGGGGGTCAGATCCTGGATCTGGAACAGGGGCGGCAACGACTCCGTCCAGGCCGCGAGGGCCTCCAGGTCGATCATCAGATTGCGGCTGCGGCTGGGCTTGATGTGCGTGGGCATCAGCACGTGATGGTCCAGAAGGAAGCGGATGGCCATGAGCACGCCCAGGCGGTCCTCGGCCACGAAGCGGATGCCGATCTGATCGTAGATGGTCTCAGCCACGTTCTCGGGCTTGTGGAGCATCTTCAGGAGCATGGAGACCCGGTCCTTGTTCTCCTTGCGCTCCACGGCCACCAGAGGCACCTCGTAGGCGCCCCGCAGCAGCCAGTTCCCGTTCTCGCACACGAGGAACTGGTCGTAGCGGCTGAAGACCTGACGCTGGATCTCCGGGAGGAACCGGAGGTTCACGTTGTGGTCCACATGGAAGAGGGTGTGCATCACCCGCAGGATCGAGCAGGCCCAGCGACCGCTGGAGGTGCGGGGGCGCTCCGAAGCCCAGACCAGCAGGTCGAGGGGATCCCCGACGGCCCGCAGCTCGTTCGGGACATGCAGATTCGTGCCCTCGAGTACCACGCCCTCGAGGAAGTCGATGGCATCTTCGTAGATCCTGACCACCCGGGCCCGCTGAGCAGGCACGCTCATGTCGTAGCCGTAGTCGAGGGCGAAGGTCCAGGCCTCGTCAAGGGACTGGATACGCAGGCCATCGAGGTCGATGGGGGACCCGCCGCCGAGGATCACCTGGGTGACCTCTGGTGGCATGGGGAACAGGGCATGGTGGCGCATGACGTCGAGCATCTTTACCGATTCTCTCACTATGGATCATAAAAAAACGGGGCGCCCAAAAAAGGGGCGCCCCATCGAAAACCGATTTTGTCCTACTTGATGGCGAAGGCGGCGACGAGCACGTAGATCACGAGGGCCTCGATGAGGGCCAGACCGATGATCATGGTGGTGCGGATGTTACCGGCGGCCTGCGGGTTGCGGGCCACGCCCTCGCAGGCGGCGACCACGGCCTTGCCCTGGGCCAGACCGCAACCGGCGGCGGCGATGGCGAGGGCGATGTGGGCGGTGAACTGGCCTTCGAAGAGGCTCTTGGTGGCGGCGGGGGCGCCCTGCGCGAAGGCCACGGCGGCCAGGGTGAACAGGAGGGCGGTGGTGAGGAACTTCTTCATGGTGGTGCTCCTTGAGAGATGCCCCAGGGGTTCGGAATCCCGGAAGCAGGTGAATGCTTTTCACGTTTTTCGTAGGATCAATGCTCGTGCGAGACGGCCCCGCTGAGATAGATCACCGCCAGCATGGTGAACACGAAGGTCTGGATGAGCCCGAAGAAGAGGCCCAGGAACATCATGGGCACCGGCAGCAGGATCGGCATCAGGCCGAAGAAGATGCCCGCCACCACGTGCTCGCCGGCGATGTTGCCGAAGAGACGGAGGGAATGGCTGAGGATGCGGCTGAGCAGGCCCAGGATCTCAAGCGGGAACATCAGGGGCATCAGCCACCAGATGGGACCCGCGAAGTGCAGCCAGTACTTGCCGACGCCCTGCTCCTTCATGCCCTGGAAATTGTAGTAGCCGAACACCACGAGGGCCGCGCCCAGGGTGATGTTCCAGTTGCTGGTGCCGGGGCTGAGGCCGGGCAGCAGGCCGAAGAGGTTGTTGAAGAAGACGAAGAGCGCCATGGTCCCGATGAAGGGCAGGTGCTTCTCGCCGTGGTGGGCGATGTTGTCGTTGATCATGCCCTTGAGCCACTCGACCACGCCCTCGAACATCTGCTGAAGGGGGCCGGGGATGCGGGACAGGTTCTTCCGCGCCAGGGCCGCGAAGACCATGGCCATGAGGGCTGCCAGAGCCGCGTTCAACAGGTGGTCGTACCGCTCGAGGATGGACAGGGCCGCCCCATGGGCGAACCCGGGCCACGGGTGCTGGGACAGGTGGAGGACCTGGGTGAGCCACTGGGCGAGCAACGATGCGTGGTGTTCCATCTGGGTCGAACCTCAATCTGGCGGCGGAGCTTCAGGTTTCTGGAAGACGAGGCGCACGGCCTCCAGGAGGATGCCAGCCACGAAGAGGAGCACTCCAATGGCCAGCGGCAGGGCTTCCGCCGGGTATCTCCCCATCATCCCACGCAGCACCAGCGCGATCAACGCCAGTTTGCCCAGGGACAGGAAGGCGTAAAGCCACCTCCGGCGCACGGAAGGGGTCAGCATGCGGGCGGTCAGATACCGGTGGAGCGTCCAGAAGGCCAGGCTCGCCAGAGCTCCCACGCCAAAGGCCAGGGCGGCGGTCCAGGACCGCAAAAAGCCCCAGAGGGGGATGCCGAGGATCATGAGGACCACCATGGCTCCGGTCACGCGACGGAGGTGATCCTCGCCCTCGTCCCTAGTTCCGCTCATCGGGGCCCTTCCCATCCTTGAGGCGCTTCAGCTCCTCCACATCCCGCCTCGCCATCCGCCGGTTCACCTTGTAGAGCTCCCAGAAGGCCGTGACGATCCCCCAGACCAGGCCCACCCACTGGCCCACGGCTGGATGCCCGAACCGCCCGCCAATCCAGCGGCCCAGGAAGAAACCCAGGGTGATGCAGAGGGGAAACGTCAGGCCCATGGACATGAGGTCCCCCCAGAGCGCCCGCTCCCCGGGATCTGCATCCCTGCCGCCGCGCCTGAAGATCACTGGTCGTCCCCCAAAAGAAAGGCGCGGGTCGCCCCGCGCCTCTCAGTGTAAGCCTGAGCCTCCGCCCTACGAGGAGCCCCCCAGCGGGGCAAAGAAGAAGGCCGGCTTTGCCGGCCTTCTTCGCGGGGGTCCGGGGGTGTGCGCGTAGCGCGGTACCCCCGGAGAACATTAAACCCACGTAACCTTGGAGGCCCAATCCACCAGCCAGGGGCCGAAGGCCGTGGCCACCAGGACCAGGGCGCAAGCCAAGGTCACGACGAACACGGAGGTGGCACCCATGGGGGCCGCAGGCTCGCCGTCAGGCTCACGGAAATACATCTGCGCGACCACGCCCAAGTAGTAGTAGGCACCCACGGCGCTGGTGAGCAGCGCGATCGTCGTGAGGGTGACGAAGCCCTGCTCGATGGCCAGCTTGAAGAGGTAGAACTTGCCGAAGAAGCCCGCCAGGGGCGGGATCCCGGCCAGGCTGAGCATGAAGACCATCATCGCGAAGGCCAGCACGGGGTGCTTGCGGCCCAGGCCCTTGAAGTCCTCGATCCGCTCGCCCTCGCCCTTGCCCTGGAGGTAGATCACCACGGCGAAGGCCCCCGTGTTCATCACGATGTAGATGAGCATGTAGAGCCAGACGGCCTGGGCCCCTGCCCTGGCGTCACCCGAGAGCACGCCCAGCAGCATGTAGCCCACGTGGGCGATGCTGGAGTAGGCCAGCAGGCGCTTCATGCTCTCCTGCCTTACGGCCGTGACGTTGCCCAGGATCATGCTGGCGCCGGCGATGTAGCAGAGGGGCAGGATCCAGTCGCTCGACACGCCGTGGAGACCCGCGCCGAAGACCCGCAGGAAGGCCGCCAAGCCCGCGGCCTTGGGGGCAGTGGACATGAACATGGTGATGGGTGTGGGGGCGCCCTCGTAGGCATCCGGCGCCCACATGTGGAAAGGCACCGCCGCCACTTTGAAGGCCATGCCCATCAGCACCATCAGCACCCCGGAGAACACCAGCAGATTGCTGGTGGTCGGGGTCAGGGCCAGCGCTTGGTTCAGGTCCGCGAGGTTCGTGGTGGTGCCCCCGGCTGCGCCGTAGAGCAGGCTGATGCCGTAGACGAGGATGCCGCTGGAGAAGGCGCCCAGCAGGAAATACTTCACGCCTGCTTCCACGCTGGTGGCGCGATCCCGCAGGTAGGCCACCAGGATGTAGATGCTGATGGCCATCAGCTCGAGGCTGAAGTAGACCGAGATCAGATCCGAGGCCCCGCAGAGGAAGAGCATGCCCGCCAGGGAGAACAGGATCAGGGCGTAGTACTCGACCGTCTGCTGCTTGAGGCTGTTGAGCAGCTTCACGCTGAGGGCTACGGTGCCCGCGGCGCCCATTACGCACAACATCTGGAAGCCCCGGGTGAGACCGTCCATCCGGAACATGCGGGAGAAGCCTTCGCCGTCCGGTGTGCGGCCGATCAGGGCCGCGGTGATGGCGAGGATCACCAGGGTGATGGGCGCCCACTTGTGCTTCTCGTTCCGGTTGAAGAAAAGGTCGCCGGGCCACAGCATGAGCGTGGCCATGACCATCAGGAAGAGTTGGGGCGAGATGAGGTGCGTGTCCCGGAGGAGCGCGCCCAGGAGCCCCTGTGCGAAACCGGTCATCAGTGGCCTCCGCCGTGGGCAGGAGCTTCGTGGGAGGGGGTGGCCTCTCCGTGGATCGCACCCTGCCCCGCAGGGTGCTCCTGCTCGCCCTTCGGGCTCTCAGACACGGAGCCTCCGTGGTGCGCGGCCGGGGCGATCATGCCCTGCATGCCTAGCTTGGCGGCGATGGCCTGCTGGGCAGCCAGGGACTGGGCGGCATGGTAGCCGGGGGTGATCTGCTCGACGAGCTTGCGCACGGGCGCGTCCATCACGTCCATGATCGGCTTGGGATACATGCCGATCCAGAAGGCGGCGACGACCAGAGGCGCGAAGTAGAGCACCTCGCGGAGGTTGAGATCCTCCATCTTCTCGTTGGCTGCGGTGATGGGCCCGAACATCACGCGCTGGTACATCCACAACAGGTAGGCGGCGCCGAGGATGATGCCCAGCGTGGCCACCACCGCGGCCCAGGGGAAGGCCTGGAAAGAGCCCATGAGGATGATGCCCTCGCCGATGAACCCGTTCAGCAGGGGGAGTCCCAGGCTGCTCATGGTCATGATCATGAAGATGGTGGCGTAGATGGGCATGCTCTTCGAGAGGCCGCCGAAATCCGCGATCATGCGGGTGTGGCGGCGCTCATAGACGATGCCCACCGCGAGGAAGAGCCCGCTGGTGCTGATGCCGTGGTTGATCATCTGGAACAGGCCGCCCTTGATGCCGTAGGGATTCAGGGCGAAGAGACCCAGCATGCAGAGGCCCAGATGGCTCACCGAGGAGTAGGCCACCAGCTTCTTCATGTCCTTCTGGATCATGGCCACCAGGGCGCCATAAATGATGCCGATGAGGGACAGGCCGATGAACCAGGGCATCAGGTCCTTGGTGGCGCCGGGCAGGATGGGCAGCAGGAACCGCACGAAGCCGTAGGTGCCCATCTTCAGCAGGATGGCCGCCAGGATGACGGAACCAGCCGTGGGCGCCTGCACGTGGGCGTCCGGCAACCAGGTGTGGAACGGGAACATCGGGACCTTGATGGCGAAGCCGATGAAGAAGGCCAGCGCCAGCAGGATCTGGTAGGTCTTGCTCTGCTGCGCGATCACCGGGGCCATGGCCTGGAAGCTCTCCAGGGAGAAGTTATAGCCGCCCGTGGTCTTGTGCTGCAGGAAGTAGATGGCGAGGATCGCCACCAGCATCAGCACGCCGCCGGCCAGGGTGTAGAGGAAGAGCTTGATGGCGGCGTAGAGCTTCTGGGGGCCGCCCCAGATGGCGATGAGGAAGTACATCGGCACCAGCATCACTTCCCAGAAGAGGTAGAAGAGGAACATGTCCTGGGTGATGAACACGCCGAGCATGGCCGTCTGGAGGACCAGCATCCAGATGTAGTACTCCTTGTGGCGCTCCTCGATGGACCTGAAGGAGCAGGCGATGGCGATGGGGCCGATGAAGGTGGTCAGCAGCCAGAGCAGAAGGCTGATGCCGTCCATGCCCACGCTGAACTTCACACCCATGGACGGAATCCAATCCCAGGCTCTGGCCCACTGCACGGCATCGCTGGCCCGGTCGTAGCCGAACCAGAAGACCGCGCTCATCAGGAAGCTGACGATCATCACCAGGAGGGAACCGATTTCGAAGACCCGGCGCTGGTCCTTGGGTACGAGAAGCAGGACCAGCGCCCCCAGGAGGGGCAGGAAGGTCGCCACCAGCATCAGTGTCGTGTTTGCGGTGAACATGGGGACTCCAACCAATGAGGGCTAGGCGAGGAATTTCCAGAAGGCGAAGACGAGGAAGCCGAGGAACATCACGAAGGCGTAGTGCTGCACACGGCCGCTCTGCAAGCCCCGGAAGACCGAACTGGTCTCCTGGATGACGTAGGCGACGAGGTTGACCGCGCCGTCCACCAGCTTCTGATCGATCCAGTTCGACAGGTCGGCCCAGATGATCGTGAACCGCGCCGCGCCGTTCACCATGCCATCCACCACCCAGGTGTCGAAGCTCCAGAGCTGGGCGGAGAAGCGCTTGATGGGCTCGATGAGCGCCGCCTCGTAGAACTCGTCCACGTAGTACTTGGCGTTCACCCAGCGGTAGAGGTTCGGGAAGCGGGCCACGAAGGCCTTGGCCCTGCTCCAGCTCGGATCCAGCCCGTAGATCCAGACCGCCAAGAGGATGGCCCCGGGAGCCCAGGCCAGGGTGGCCCAGAACATCAAGGCGTACTCGATGAAGGGCGCGGCGTGGTGGCCATGTTCAGGCGCCGTGGCCTGGTAGAGGAGCGGCTCGATCCACTTGGAGAAGTGTTCATTGCCGAACACCTTGCCAAGGGTCTCAAGGCTGTGGGGCAGGTTCAGGAAACCCAGGACCACGGCCAGGACCGCGAAGATGAACACCGGCAGCCACATGTTCCAGGGCACCTCGCGCGGACCCTCGTGGTGGGTGGAATGCCCGTGATCAGCGGGCGCGATGTGGGCATGGTCATCGTGCCCGGCACTGCCGTGGCCATGATCGTCGGCGCCATGATGAGCCTCGGAGGGCACCGTCAGGCCATGGGGGTCATGCCCTGCACCACGGTACTCGCCGTAGAAGGTCATGATCATCAGCCGGGTCATGTAGAAGGCGGTCATGAAGGCGCCCAGCATGCCCATGATCCAGGCCAGGAGGTTGAGCGCCGGACCGTCATAGGCCCCGTGGTGGTACCAGCCCTCGAAGACCTTCCAGAGGATCTCGTCCTTGGAGAAGAATCCAGAGAAGGGGAAGATGCCCGCGATGGCCAAGGTTGCCAAGCCCATGGAGAGGAAGGTCCAAGGCATATGCTTCCGCAGCCCGCCCATGTTCCGCATGTCCTGCTCGTGATGGCAGGCCATGATGACGGACCCGGATCCGAGGAAGAGGCAAGCCTTGAATGCGGCATGAGTGAAGACGTGGAACATGCCGGCCGTGAAGGCCCCGGCGCCCAGGCCCATGAACATGAAGCCCAACTGGGACACGGTGGAGTAAGCCAGCACCTTCTTGATGTCGTACTGGGCCAAACCCATGCTCGCCGCCACAAACGCGGTCAGGGCCCCCACGAACAGCACCACGGCGAGCGCCACCGGGGCGTTCACGTAGATGAAGTTCAGGCGCGTGATCATGTAGAGGCCGCTGGTCACCATGGTGGCGGCGTGGATCAACGCGCTGACGGGCGTCGGGCCCGCCATGGCGTCCGGCAGCCACACGTAGAGGGGAATCTGCGCGGACTTGCCCATGGCGCCCACGAAGAGGCAGCAGCCGATGAGGTTGAACCACCAGGTGGGACTCGCGGTGTGGCCGTAGAGCGTGATGGCCGGCAGGTTCGCGATCCCGCGGACAGAGCCCATCAGCGTGTCGTAGTCGAGGGTGCCGAAGACCTGGAAGATCAGGAAGAACCCGATCATGAACCCGAAATCGCCGATGCGGTTCGTGACGAAGGCCTTCTTGCCGGCGACGGCGGCGAATTCCTTCTCGAAGTAGAAGCCGATGAGCAGGTAGGAGCAGAGGCCCACCCCTTCCCAGCCCAGGAACATCATCAGGATGTTGGCGCCCAGCACCAGGTTCAGCATGCTGAACACGAAGAGGTTCATGTAGGCCATGAAGCGGTAGTAGCGGCCGTCGTTCCGCTCCTCCGCCATGTAGCCCGTGCTGAAGAGGTGGATGAGGAAACCAGCGCCCGAGACCAGCAGGGCCATGCAGCCGCTGAGCACATCGAACTTGTAGGCCCACTCGATCTTGTAGGTGGTCATCCCCCCCAGCACGTGGGCGCCGCCGATGTCGAACCACGTCCAGAGGCTCTGGTGGATGGAACGGCCGTCGGCGGGAAGGCCGGCGAGCTGGACGAAGTGCCAGAGGGTGAGGAGGAAGGCCACGCCAACACTGCCCAGGGCGAAGAAATCCACCACCTTGGTGCTTTTCAGTTTGCGGCCGCTGAGGCCGTTGATGAGAAACCCGAAGAAAGGCAGGAAGGGGATCAGCCAGAGGTAGCTGCTCGGATGCGAGGCGGCGGTCATTGCGTGTTCCATGGTCGTCGTCATCCCTTCAGCAGGTTGATGTCGTCCACTTGGACGGTGTCGCGCTTGCGGTAGAGGGCCACCACCAGCGCGAGGCCAACGGCCACCTCGGCGGCGGCGAAGCCCATGACCAGCAGGGCGAAGGCCTGGCCGGAGACGGAGCCGCTGTGACGGGCGAAGGCGATGAAGTTCAGATTGGCGGCGTTGAGCATGAGCTCGACGCACATGAGGATGATCAGGGCGTTGCGCCGGATGAGGACGCCGGCGATACCGATGGAGAACAGCAGGAAGGAGATGAGGAGGACCGCGTTCAGGCTGACCATCACACCCGCTCCGTCTTTGCCAGCACCACGGCGCCCACCAGGGCCACCAGCAGGATCACGCTGAGGATCTCGAAAGGCAGAAGGTAGTCCGCGAAGAGGCCGCGACTCACCGCCTGGGCGTTCTGATGGGCCACGTCCAGCCCCTTGGCCAGCTCCGGCCGCAGCACCAGGGCCTCCGGCGAGGCGATGCCGAAGATCGTCTTGCGGAACACGACCAGGAACATCGCGGCTCCCACCGCGACGGCCCCCGCCGCGTAGCGCGACTGGAGCTGGAAGACCCGGCCCTCCTTTTTCTTGCTCATTTCCACGAGCATGACCACGAAGAGGAAGAGCACCACGATGCCGCCCGCGTAGACCAGGATCTGGGCCATGCCCAGGAACTCCGCCTCCAGCGCGAGGAAGCATCCAGCGATGCTCAGCATCGCGAAGAGGAAGCCCAGCACGCTGTGGATCGCGCTCCGGGAGGCGATCATGAGCAGGGCGCCGACAAGGGCCATGACGCCGAAGATGGCGAACATGTTCCGGCCGATCGTTTCGATGAGATGTTCCATGGGACGTCCTCTGGATAGGCGCGAAGGGGTGGAATCAGTCGTCAGCCACGCTGAACTTGCCCACGTGCGAGGGCTCGAACATGTTCTGGCCCAGCCCTTCCGTCCCGAGGGAGAAATCCTCGCGGTTGTAGGCGGCCAGCTCGAACTGGTGGTTGAGGATGATGGAATCGAAGCCGCAGCTCTCCACGCAGAATTCACAGAAGATGCACCGCTCCATCTCGAAGTCGTACCGCACGGGGAAGGGCATCTTGCGCCCCTCCTTCTTGCCCTTCTCGATGGTGATCACCTGGGTGGGGCAGATTTTTTCGCAGGCCATGCAGCAGACGCATTTGATTTCACCCTGCTCGTCCTTGAGCAGGGTCAGGCGCCCACGAAACCGCGGCTGGACCTTGGCGGGCACCTCGGGGTACTCGGAGACGATGTGGAAGGGCACCTTGCGGCGGTTGGCCGTGAAAAAGACCTGGCTGAAGTGCTTGCCGGTGACGGACAGGCCCTTGGCGATGTCGGTGGGGAGAAGGGTCCTCAGGAACTTGTTCATGGACGGCCCCTTAGACGGCGAAGCAGCGGATGACGGCGGCCAGCAGGAGGTTGACCAGCGCCAGGGGGATCAGGTACTTCCAGCCCACGGCCATGATCTGGTCGTACCGGTAGCGGGGGATGGTGCCGCGCACCCAGATGTAGGTGAAGAGGAGGAAGATGATCTTGGCCACGAAGAAGATGGCGTGGGGTTCCCCGAACCAGGACAGGAACCCGGGCAGGTAGGGGTTCAGCAGCCCCTGCAGGCCGAAGGGGAGCAGCCAGGGTCCGCCCAGGAAGAAGGCGGAGGCCAGGGCCGATACGACGGTCATGTTGATGTACTCGGCCAGGTAGAAGAGCCCGAACTTCATGCCTGAGTATTCGGTGTGGAAGCCCGCCACCAGCTCGTTTTCGGCCTCAGGCATGTCGAAGGGCAGGCGGTTGGTCTCCGCGAAGCCGCAGGTCAGGTAGAGCAGGAAGCCGATCACCTGGGGCACCAGGGCCCAGAAGGGCATGCCGGTCGCCATGCGCGAGGACATCTCGCTGAAGTTCAGACTGGCGGAAAGCACCACCGGCGCGAGGAGGCTGAGGGTCAAGGGGACTTCATAGCTCACCATCTGGGCCGCGCTGCGCAGGCCGCCCAGGAGGGGGTACTTGGAGTTCGAGGACCAGCCGGCCAGGACGATGCCGTAGACGCCAACGGTCGCCACGCCCAGGATCCAGAGCAGGCCCACATTGATGTCGGCGATGCCCCCGGAGACCGGGAGGCCGCCCAGGTAGGGGAACCAGGCGGGGAAGGTGAAGAAGGTGCCAGGCACGAAGGAGATGGCGGCGAACACCACGACCGCGGCCACCATGCTGATGGACGGGGCCAGGAAGAAGACGAACTTGTCGGCCTTGGTCGGCATGATGTCTTCTTTGAGGATCAGCTTCAGGACGTCGCCCACGAGGCCGGGGATGCCGCGCCAGTAGGAAACGAGGGGCACCCTGCCCATCTTCCACATCCTGCGGTTCATCCAACCGGAGAAGCCGATGTGGCCACTGGCCACGCGGGTGGAGCCCAGGCGCTGCTGGAGATGGCCGAGCACTTTGCGCTCGGCGAACACCGTGAGGGGAACGACGACGAAGACGAAGATCACCACCAGCAGGCACTGGATGAGCGTGATCACGAGGGACTGGATGAGGGTCGGGGTCGGCATGTCTTGGGATCCTCGTCGGCTAGCGGTCGATCTCGCCGAGCACGATGTCCAGGGAGCCGATGGCCGCGACGACGTCGGCGATCAGTCCTCCCTCGGCCATCTTGGGCAGGGATTGGAGGTTGATGAACCCAGGAGCCCGCACGTGGAACCGGTAGGGATTCAGCGAGCCCTTCTCGCCCACGAGGTAGTACCCGATCTCGCCCTTCGGTGATTCGGTGGCGTGGTAGACCTCGTTGACCTCGGACCGCAGGATCTTGGGGAGCTTGGCCATGACGGGCCCCTCCGGCATGCCGTCCATGCACTGCTGGACGATGCGGGCGCTCTGGCGCATTTCCGCCATGCGGACCTGGTACCGCGCGTAGGTATCCGCCTCGGGGCGGGTGGGCACCTCGAAATCCATCTCGGCGTAGGCCGCGTAGGGGAAGGCCTTGCGGATGTCGTAGGCCACACCGGCCGCGCGCAGCATGGGCCCGGTGACGCCCAGGGCGATGGCATCCTCGGCGCTGAGCCGGGCCACGCCGATGGTGCGCTTCTTCCAGATGCGGTTCTCGGTGAGCAGGGCCTCGTACTCGTCGAGGCAATCGGAGAACTTCGCCAGGAACTTCCGCACCATCTTCTCGAAGCCGGGAGGCAGGTCCTCGCGCAGGCCGCCGATGCGGAAAGCCGTGGTGGTGAGCCGGGAGCCGCAGAAGGCCTCGTTGATGTCGAGGACATCCTCGCGCTCGCGGAAGGCGTAGAGGAACACCGTCAAGGCGCCGATGTCCATGGCGTGGGTGCCCAGCCAGATGAGGTGCGAGGCGATGCGGTTGAACTCGTTCAGCAGCGTGCGGATGTACTGGGCGCGCCGCGGCACGGTGATGCCGAACAGCTTCTCGTTGGCTTCCGCCCAGCCCAGGTTGTTGGCCACGGCGGAGCAGTAGTCCATGCGATCCGTCCAGACCTGGCCCTGGAAGAAGGACTGGTTCTCGCAGATCTTTTCGACGCCGCGGTGCAGGTAGCCGATCATCGGCCGGCAATGGGTGACGGTCTCGCCATCCAGCCGCAGTTTCACCCGGAGCACGCCGTGCGTGGACGGGTGCTGCGGGCCCAGGTTGATCTCCATTTCCTCGTTCTTGAACACCGTCCGCTCCTAGTCCGCCTTGGGTTGCTTCAGGTTGATGCCCAGCTGGCCGGCCTTCTGGAGGGCGATGCGCTCGAGCATGCCGCCGCGGTCCTCTCGGAAGGAGATGTCCCGCTGGCCCCAGCCCACGGTCGGGTAGTCCTTCTTCAGTGGGTAGCCTTCCCAGTCCTCGGGGCAGAGGATGCGGGTCATGTCGGGGTGGTTCGCGAACCGGATGCCGAGCATGTCGTAGATCTCCCGCTCCATCCAGTTGGCGCTGGGGTAGAGGGGGCAGGCGCTTTCGGGCACGAAGCCTTCGGGCATGAGGATGCGGAGCCGGAGGCGCTTGCGGCGGCTGATGCTCGTCAGGTGGTAGACCACGCTGAAGGCGAAGTCCTTGGCGGCGGGGTAGTGGGTGCCCGACTGGTCGGCGAGCATCTCGTACTTCAGGGCGGCCTCGTCGCGGCAGAGCGTCAGCGCCTCGAGAATGGCCTCCTTCTTCACCTGGCAGACCAGTTCCCCGGCCTGTTCGAAGATCTCTTCGACCTTGTCACCCAGGAGCGCCTGCAGCTTCAGGAGATCGGGATCCTTCGCCTCTTCGGGCACTGGGGTCTTCAGATCGTTGTCGTCCTTGCGGGGCACCGGCCGCACCGGGGCCTTGGGGGCATCCTTGCCCTCGGCCTCGGCCTTGGCCTTGGCGGTCTCGTAGTCGGCCAGGGTCTTCTGCCACTTGGCCTCGTCCGCCTCGGCGGCCGCCTTCTGCTCAGCCAGATAGGTCTGGCGGCTTGGCAGGGGTACCGTCTTCGGCATGACGATCTGGCGGAACGGGGCGGCCTTGTAGTCGTACACGTAGGGGCCGGCGGGGGCCTCCGGAATTTCGGGAGTCTGGGGGACGGTTGGTTCCGACATCAGCCCACCTCCTCGAAGATGTCCTTGTACCGGTCGGCCAGGCTGCTGGTCATGATCTTGTCCTGCAGCTTCAGGAACCCGTAGATGAAGGCTTCAGGGCGGGGCGGGCAACCCGGGATGTAGACATCCACGGGAATGACCTTATCCACGCCCTGGATCGTGCGGTACGAATCGAA
>CAVPLE010000117.1:0-7657 GCA_963705865.1 uncultured Holophagaceae bacterium
TGGATCTCGCAGCGGTCCGCCAGGCCCGCCGCCACGATGTTCTTGGCGATGTGGCGGCCCATGTAGGCCGCGCTGCGGTCCACCTTGCTGGGATCTTTGCCGGAGAAGGCGCCGCCGCCGTGGTGGCCGCTGCCGCCGTAGGTGTCCACGATGATCTTGCGACCCGTGAGGCCCGTGTCACCCATGGGTCCGCCCACCACGAAGCGCCCGGTGGGATTCACGTGGAAGATGGTCTGGGCGTCCAGCAGGTCCTGGGGCAGCGAGGCCTTGATCACGTCCTGGATCACCGCGTCGCGGATGCTGTTCTGGGTCACATGCTCGTCGTGCTGGGTAGAGATGACGACGGTATGGATGCGCTGCACCTTGTCCCCGTCGAACTCCACGGTGACCTGGGATTTGCCGTCCGGCCGCAGCCAGGGCAGCTGGCCATTCTTGCGGACCTCCGCCAGCTTCCGTGTGAGCAGGTGGGCGAAGTGGATCGGCGCGGGCATCAGCTCCGGCGTCTCCCGGCAGGCGTAGCCGAACATCAGGCCCTGGTCGCCGGCGCCGCCGGTGTCCACGCCCATGGCGATGTCGGGGCTCTGCTGGTCGATGGTGACCATCACCGAGCAGGTGGCGTAGTCGAAGCCCTTGATGTGGTGGTCGTAGCCGATGTCCTTCACCACGCCGCGCACCAGCGCGGCGACGGGGATGTAGGTCTCGGTGGTGATCTCACCCGCCACCAGGACGAGGCCGGTGGTGAGGAGCGTCTCGCAGGCCACGCGGCTGCGGGGATCGTCCTTGAGGGCCGCGTCCAGCACCGCATCGGAGATTTGATCCGCCATCTTGTCGGGATGGCCTTCGGTGACGCTCTCGGAAGTGAACAGGTGACGCCCCTGGGCGGCCATTCGGGACTCCTAGGAATTCCCCCGGAAGCACTTCTGGAGGAAACGGAAAGTATATCGTGAGGCTGCTGCTCCTACATCTTTCGGATGACGCAGGAAACCTTGCCATGCTCTAGCCTGGAGGACTAAGGTGGAATGTTTCCATCCCCGAAGCGCTATCCCAAGCCCCCTCAGTGGAGGAACCCATGATCCCCTTCCGCCGTCCGACGCTGGCCCTCGTAATGATGGCCGCATCCATCCTGATGGTATCCACCGCCTGCAAACGCGAGGATCCACAGATCCGGGAGCTGACCCAGAAGGCCGCCGAGGCCGACAAGGCCAACCAGCAGCTGAACCAGGCCGGCGCCGAGCAGCAGAAAAAGCTGGCCCAGGCCGGTGTCAATGACATCCGGCCCAATGCCGAGACGCTCCAGCTCACGGACGACCAGAAGAAGGCCCTGGAAGAGCGCATCAAGAACGAAAAGAACAGCTCCTACCAGGCCCTGCTCCAGGAAGTGCTGGACAAGGACAAGGACATCAAGGATCTCAACACCAAGCTCGCGAAGCTCAAGGCCGACCTGCCGAAGCCTGACATCGCCCGCCCCAACGACAGCCACTACGGCATGGCCCTGCGCTTCCTCAAGAAGAAGGGCGTGCCCGAGGCTGAGGCCAAGAGGCTGGTGAGCCGCGTGGCCATCATGGAAAAGCTGGCACCCGGCTTCGAGGTCTACCACTTCTACGCCAATGGCACCTATGGCACCTGGGTCGCCCAGGGGCATGCCAAGATCACCCCCAACGACCTGACTCGGCAGGAGCGGGAGAAGGTCGAGGGCGAGCGTGACGATGCCTTGGCCCAGAACGACAAGCTGCAGGAAGAGGTCACCGACCTCGAAAGCCAGAAGCAGAAGATCACGGAAGAGATCGCCGGCCTCCAGACCGAGCGCGCCAACCTCATCGATGAGCGCACCAAGCTCCAGGCCGACAACACCGTCCAGCTGGCCAAGCTCAACTCACTGCACTACGTCGTCGGCGTCCGCGACACCCTGAAGGCCGAGGGCGTGATCGAGATCCCCGTCTTCGCCAAGGATCGGGCCGGCAAGAACTGGCGTGACGAGGTCTTCACCCAGAGCCTGGACCTCCGCACCGGCAAGACCATCACCATCAAGGCGGCGGACCTGGGCCTGAAGAAGATCGGCAAGGTGAACGTGGTGCCGGGCTCGTACCTGAAGGATGAGCACTACAAGCTCGCCATCAGCGCCGACAAGCAGAGCGCCACCGTCGAACTCATCACCGTGAGCCGTTTCAAGAACGACAAGGTCGTCTTCGCCGTCACCGATTAACCGGCGATTTACCTACCCGAAGTAAGGCAGGGGCCCCTCCGCGGGCCCCTCCTTTTATGTGGCAATTCCCTTCCGGGCCGCCTATCGTCATCAAACCAATCCTCGAAACCTTCCCAACCCCACCCATGAGGTGACGCGATGCTTCCACGCTTGAATCAGGCGCTCCTCGGCGCTTCTTTGCTGACGCTTCTGGCCTGCAGCGGCGGCGGGGACTCCAAGGCCCCCACCATTGTCACGGGCACCAGCTACATGCCCAGCACCACCACCCCGGTCTTCGACCCGGCGAACGGCGCGGTGCCGTTGCCGAACATCCTGGCCACGGCTTCCTATGTCCATGTGGACGGAACTCCGGGCCAACTCACCTACTCGGCTACCCCATCTGGGATCAAAGGCGATCTGAACATAAATCCAGGGATGCCCCTCACGCCCGACAAGGCTTTGGCCTACGTCAATTTCAAGGAGATGGGGGGCACTCATGCAGTATCTGGCGTAAATGCTCCGATCTTCATCGGATTCAACTCCGCCATTGATACAGCCACCATCGTGAACGGCGCGAACATCAAGGTTTTCCAAATCATTCCTGACACCCCCACCAACCCATCCAGTACGGAGAACAATCCCCTCGGCTTCGTGGACATCTCAGGGTTGTTTGACTTCAGCGCCTTCACTGCGCCAACCTACAGGGCCGATGGAACGGTGGATAACCCGAACGCATGGGGTGTCTATGCCATGCCGAAGGTACCGCTTCTCCCGGGAGCCCGCTATCTCTATGTGGTCACAAACCGCGTGAAGGATGCCGCTGGGAAACCGGTCTCTGCCTCCCCTTACTTTGAGGCCCTCAAGTCCACCACGGCTCTCACCGGATTATTCGCGGCCCTCGAGCCCATCCGGGCCAACGCCCTCGTGGCCGGGACCACCGACATCCAGCTCTCCGGCTATGCCAAGGTGATGGATGATCTCCTCACCGCCAGCGCTACCACCACCGTAAGCACGAGGGCCGACATAGCCCTCCTGGGCCGCTTCATCACCACAGGCGCCGGGTACATTCCAGCGGACCCCATCGGCACACCGGCTTCCCGGATGCCTGCTGAGACTGCGCTCTGGGCTTACGCGAACAACGCAAACATGAGCGCTACCCCGTTGAAAGCGGATTTCAGCACCACAGAAAGCAGAGCCTGGGTCAACGGAGTTTCGAACTTCCAGCTCATGGGCACCTCGGCCATTCCCTCCGGAGCCGGTTCCATTTCGGCGATTTTTGGCGCCATCCCAAGCGCGGCCGTAGGCTATGTCGGCGCTGGGACCTTCCAAAGCGCCGATTTCCAGTTAGATCCCTACATCGTGCATGTGAATCCGAGCATCTCCGGCAACCTTGACGGCGTGACGGGCGCCTACAATCCCGGCACCAGTACTGTCCCCGGCACGGGCGTATTGCAAGCCTCCCGCAACGCCACCGGCGTTCTGCGCGGCTTCTATCACCAGACCCGTCAAGTGCCCTTCGTCATCATCGCGCCCATCACTCCTGCACCTGCGGGCGGATACCCCGTGGCCATCTTCATGCATGGCATCGGTGGTCAGAAAGAGCATGTCCTCGGCCTTGCCGACACCCTTTGTGCCGCAGGGTATGCGGTTGTTGCCATCGATCAGGCCGTTCATGGTCTGCCTTCCGGAGTGGCCGGAAGCCTGACTGCTCCTGGTTACACAGGTCCAGGCATGGGCAACGGACGGCCTGCTGCCGAATGGGCCAGCAACCTCTTCATGATGCCTTCTAGCCTGACAGCCCGCACAAATTTCCAGACCAGCGCCTTCAACCTTTGGCGTCTGGAGCGCATCCTGAAGCAGCCCGCAATCGATCCGTCCAGCTTGCAGGCGGCCATGGCCACTGCGACCGAGCCCATCTCGGCCGCCGGCGCGAGTCAGTTCGTAGGCCAGAGCCTGGGCAGCATCACGGGCGCCTACTTCCTGGCAGGCAACAGCAAGCAGACAAACGGCTCCACCAGTGAAATCAAGGGGCTCTTCAGTGTTCCCGGCGCCCGGTTGGCCTACATCCTCCGAAGCCCCGCATTCAGTTCCACGGTGGATCCGGGCCTCGCCGCCGCAGGCGTGCCCACCGGCAGTGCTGCCTACTACCAGTTCTTTGCTCTGGCTCAGGCAGTGATCGATCCAGTCGATCCCGCCACCATGGGCATGCCTATCTCCACTACGGCACCGTCCCGCTTCGCTAACCGCCTGCTGGTACAGGAAGCCGTCGGGGACCTGGTCATTCCCAACGCCCTGAATGGCCATTACTTCGTGAACGCCTTCGCGGGCCGTCAGGGACAGCTTGGGGCGGACGTTAGCCTTGGATTCACTAACATCCTTCGCAATGGCCAGACCGCGCCACCCTATGTGGGTTACATTTATGGAGCCACCTTGGCCACCAACAAAACCCCATTGGCTGCTGCTACCACCTCCACGGACATCGCGCCGACCCAGGGCGTGATGCAATACAGCCCCGCCGAACACGGGATGCTTTTAAAAGACACCACCACTCCAGCAAATGTCGCTGCATGCCAGACCCAGATGTACGCCTGGGTGAAGTACGGCTTGGTGATAGATGGTGCCAGCGCAGCCGGTTTCCCCATCGCCACACCGCCAAGCAGTCTTGGGACCATTTCCTATCCAGGGCTCTTCGGTCCTGAGAGTCTGGCGATCCACTACCCGAGTTCTGTGCAATAGTAGGTCGGAATCATGCGTCAAGCAGCGCCGTCCCTCCTTGGGGCGGCGCTGCTTTCGTTTCGAACTAAACCTGTCTTCAACTGGGTGTGGCCGCATCCATTTTGAAGACAGATCGCTCTAGTGTTCCAATTCCGGGAACGCCTCGAGCAGCTGTCTCCGCGCCTCCAGCAGCTCGGGCACGGCGGGATCGCGGCGGCGGCGGAAGCCGCGGATGGCCTGGAGGTCCTCATCGGCGCGCTCAAGGATCGGGAGGCCCAGGAGGAGCAGCAACAGGGCCACCGGCGCGACCAGGGCCGCGGGCCAGCCCCAGCGCCACCCGGCGAGGCCTGCCAGGACCGCGGCCCACAGCGGATGCACCAGCAGGCCGCCCAGCAGCTTCAGGGTGGCGGCCTGGTCGCCCTCGTCCGTGAACCGCCGCGCGGCCCAGTCCACCAGGCGGTACGCGGGCCAGAAGAGCAGCACCAGGGGCAGCAGCAGGGCTGCCGAGCCCAGACGGAGGGGCGCGCCCGGCAGCCAGTGGCGGATCTCCGTGCCCGGATAGGGATGGCCCACCTGATCGGGCCGGAGGCCCTTGGCCCGCAGCCAGGCCTGGGCGCCGTGGATCCGGGCTTCCAGGGCCGCCAGCTCCTCCGCCGGCCGCGTGGCGAGGCGCGGCACCAGGGCCCGCACGCGGCGGCGCAGGATTTCCAGATCCACCCGGCTGCCCGGAGCCTCCGCCAGGAGCCAGGCCACCTCCTGGGCCAGGGCCAGCACCCGGACTTCGGCCGCGTGCAGGGTGAGGGGCTTCAACGCGGCCCGGATGCGGGCGGTCAGTTCGGTCACGGCTTCGGGTTCCGCGCCCCGGGCGGCGAGGTCCTCCCACGGCACCGGCTCGCCCAAGCGCAGGAGGACGCTGTGGCGGAAGGTGGCGCGATCCCCGTAGACCAGGCCTGCCGGAACCAGCGAGACCGGGACAGGGCTGGATAGAACCATGCGGGCGGCGCCGGTTTTGAGGGGGGCCAGGTCCGCGTCCGAGTGGCTCACGCCTTCGGGGAACATGGCCACGGAATCGCCCCGGGCCAGCACCTCGTGGACCTTCCGGAAGCAGTGCTGGATGGACTCCGGGGTGGCACCACCATCCTTGGGCCGAGTCACGGGGATGGCCCGGAAGGCCGCGAGGAAGGGGCGCAGGGGCGCCAGCTTCCAGAGGGGGGCCTTGGCGAGCCAGCCCGCCCGCCGGTCCAGCAGAGCCGCCGCCGCGAGGGGATCCAGCAGCCCATTCGGATGGTTCAGCAGGATCAGGCAGGGCCCGGGCGGCAGGGTCGGGCCTTCACAGCGTAGGTCCCGGAACCAGATGCGGGCCAGGAACCGGGCCACCCTGCTGGCGGCCATGTCAGGCTTGCACCGGCCGGTGCCGGGCCCACCAGAGGGCCAAGCCGCTGATCAGAATGGCCGGGAGCACGAGGACCAGGGCCCGGGCCAGGGCATCGCCGCCCCCCACCCCGGCGGTGTGCAGGGCGTCCGCCCGGCGGCCCACCAGTTCGGGGCTGATGGCGTCGCCCAGCAGGTGGATGAACAGCACGTTCACCGCCACGCCCGTGGCGCGGATGCTGGCCGGCAGGCTGCTGACCGTGAGGGCGTTGACGGGGCTGGTATTCACGAAGAGCAGGAACATGCCCAGGAAGAACAGGGCGTAGGCCACGCCGAGGCTGCCGGTAGCCAGGGCCCAGGCCACCACCGGCGCCGCGGCCACCAGGGTGAGGCCGGAAATCCCAGCCCCCGCATCCGGCCAGCGTTTCTGCCAGCGATCCGTGAGCCAGCCGCCCAGGAAGGTGCCCAGGATGCCCGTCACCACCGCCAACGCCCCGAAGACCAGGCCCGCCTTGGCCGTGGAGACGGCAAACCGCCGCTGGAGCAAGGTCGGCCCCCAGGTGCTGAGGCCCCCCATGGCGAAGGTGTAGGCCACGTAGCTGGCCGTGCAGGCCAGCCAGATGCGGTTACGGAAGACGAGCTTCAGGCGCTGCAGGTAGGGTTCGCCCACCCCGGGATCCTCCGCCTCGTCCATGGCCCCGCGCTCGGGATCCATCTGGAAGGCCATCCAGATGGCGAGGGCCAGGCCGGGCACGCCCGCCACCAGGAAGGAGGCGCGCCAGCCCCAGGTGCCCGCCACCAGGCCGCCCAGGCCATAGCCGAAGGCGCTGCCCACGGGAATGGCCAGATAGAACCAGGTGAACGCCTTGGCCCGGTCGGATTCATGAAAGCCGTCCGCCAACATGGCGGGGCCCAGGCTGGCGTAGGCCGCCTCGCCCACCCCCACCAGGGAGCGCATCACCAGCAGGCCCGGGTAGCTGTGGACGAACGCGGCGCCCACCGTGGCCAGGCTCCAGAGCGCGACGCCCGCGGCCACGAGGCGCGGGCGGTGGAAGCGGTCGGCCAGGTAGCCGAAGAGGGGCGCGGCGCACATGTACACCACGATGAAGACCAGGGTCAGGCGTCCCAATTGGGCGTCGGACAGGTGCAGCTCATGCCCCAGTGGCTCAAGCACCGCCGCGACGACGTACCGATCCAGGTAGTTCACCAGGTTGATCCCGGTGAGCAGCAGGAGCAGCCGTCGGGCGGCGGTCATGCGCGGGTCGGGCCCTCAGGCCCATCCTACTTCTTGGGGGCGGCAGGCTTGGGCGCGGCAGGCTTGGGAGCTGCGGCACCCTCGCTGGCGTCCAGTCGCTTCGCCACCTCGGCGGTGAAGCTCTTCATCCATTC
>CAVPLE010000118.1:0-22752 GCA_963705865.1 uncultured Holophagaceae bacterium
CGCGCCGCCGGCGCAGGCTGCGTTCCTCCTGCTCGAAGGGTTTCAGCAGCCGCTCCCAGTTCGGCGGCAGGCCAGGGCCCTCGTCGTCGATCTCGAAGCGGAGGTGCCAGGCAGCCCCGTCCGGGCGTGCTGTCATGCGGAACCCCACGGTTCCCCGCTCGGTGAAACCCATGGCGTTGTCCAGCAGCGCCTCCAGGGCTTGGGAGAGCCGGGCCGCGTCACAAACCAGGGGGACGGGCAGGGGGGCCAGCGCCACGCGCGTCTCGAGCCCTTTGGCCTCGGCGCGGACGTCCAGGTTCTGCGCCAGGAGCGCCAGGTGGGCGCTCAGATCCGCAGCGGCCGGCCGCAGGGCGAGGGCCCCCTGAGCGAGGCGGGCGAAGTCGAGGAGCCCCTGCACCAGGTGACCCAGGCGCGTGGCCGTCTCCTGGGCCCGGTCGAGGATCGCGGCCTGCTCGGGTCCAAGTCCTAGGTCCCGCATCATCTGCAGGTTCCCCGTCAGCACTTGCACAGGCGTGCGCAGTTCGTGGTGCGCATTGTCCGTGAAGGCTTCCTGGGCCAGGCGGAGTCGCTGCTCCGCTTCCAGGGCCTTGCGCTGCTCGCGGATGATGCGGGACTTCGCGGAAACCACGCTGAAGAGCGTGAGCCAAGCCAGCACCACCACGGTCGTGGTGGCCAGCACGAAGATCAGGACGAGGCGGGTTTCGGACACAGGAAGGCCTTGGCGAGCATGGCTTCGTGGATGGCGTGGATGACGCCCACCACCACCCACGGGATGATGACCAAGTGAGGGGGGAGGGTCCTGAGGAAGTAGTTCGAACTGGCGTTGAAGATCAGCGTGCCCGAACTGTACACCAGCAGGGCCGAGAGCAGCCAGAAAGAGGGTTGGGCGACCAGCAAGGCATCTTCAGCGGATTCCGACAGCCTTCTCATCTCCTGAGGAACTGCCATGAGATAGACGAGGCACATCACGGAGGTGAAGACCGAATTGCGCCATTGCGTCCCATCGAGGAAGGCCCCGAAGCCTGCGGCGGCCAACCCGACCGTCAGGTAGGCCCCGTACACGATTTTGCGGCTCCTGGTCCTGGACGGTGCCATGAGGTACATCGTCCCGAGCATCCCTGCGAAAACCAATGGCTGCGTCAGATGGCGCAGCCATTGATTGTTCAGGTGGTTCATGGCCATGCCTGTGAAGAGGAGTCCCTGGACCAGATCGAATGCCTGGACCTTGGTGTACAGCCGCATCCATTCCGGGTACAGATAGCCACCGCGCCACCGCCCCCACAGGTAGGCGGCGATGGGGGCCAGCATCCACGGGTTCAGGACGAAGTGAATGATGCGGATGAGGGTTCTGGGCGACGGCAAGGTCTCCGCCCCGAGGCTAGATCGAGGGGCCGAGGGTGGTGCCGGAGCAGATGGGGGGACAGTCAGTGGTGTTCTGGATGTAGATCGCCTCGGCACCCGCCAGATCCGCGCCCTGGGCATCCACCGCCACCATCACCATCGTCGGCGAACCGTCCGCGTGGCGGGCGTGGTAGATGCGGATGCCGGCGGCACCTGGCTGGGCCAGAAGCTGCTCGAAGGCGCTGCGGTTGAAGGCCGAGGCGCGGTGGGCGCCGGCCTCGACGTGGGCGTGGTGGTTCCGGACCAGGTTCGCGGCCTCCTCTCGCGAGATGCGGTGATCGCGGGCGGGATCGAAGGGCTGGGTGGACACAGGGTCACTCCTGGAGGGCGGCCGGAGGGCTGGGTTGGTAGGGGGAAGAGAGGATGTCCCCCCAGAAGAGCTGTCAGTTCACAAGATGAGACTGTGGCCATACGTGCGGGTGACGACCCTGAACAGAAGGCTGAAATGGCATGAGATATTTTCTGCCTATTCCGCCGAGGCTCATCCAAAACCTCAATTCGGTAGGTGCGGCCGAGTGAGGTTGCGGTGCCCATCAGGGGTCACCAGCAGGTTGTCCTCGATCCGGATGCCGCCGCAGGGGGTGAGTTCATCGATCAGCTTCCAGTTGAACTTCGCCTTGAACTCGTTCTCGCGGAAGGGGCGGAGCAGCATGGGGATGAAGTAGAGGCCTGGCTCCACGGTGAACACCTGGCCCGCGTCGATGGTGCGGGTGGTGCGCAGGGTGGGGTGCTGGGGCGGTGGTGGCGCCATGGTGCCGTCCGGCGCGCCCTGTCGGCCCGCCACGTCATGCACCTGGATGCCGAGGTGATGGCCCAGGCCGTGGGGGAAGAAGGGGCGGCTGAGGCCCTTCTCCACGGCCTCTTCGGGGTCGGCCTTCAGGATGCCGTGATCCTTCAGGAGGCCCGCGATGGCCAGGTGCCCCTGATGGTGCAGGTCGCCGTAGGGGAGGCCGGGCTTCACGATGCCGCACAGCTGGAGTTCAAGCTTCACCATGCCATCCACGAGGTCGGCGAAGCGGGTGTCGCACTGGGGCGCGGCCACGGTGCGGGTGATGTCGGCGGCGTAGCCGCGCACCTGCGCGCCGGCGTCGATGAGCATGACATGGCCATTCTTCAAGGTGCGCTTGCCTTCGTAGTGGAGGGTGGCGCCCTTCTCGTTGAGGGCCACGATGCTGCCGTAGGGCATCTCGTGATCCACGATGCCCACGGCCTGGATGTAGGCGTAGTGGATTTCAAGTTCGCTGGCGCCGGCCAGAAAAGCCGCCTTGGCAGCCAGGTGGCCGCGGGCGGCCAGCACCGTGGCTTCCTCGATGTTCTGCACTTCGTAGGCGGACTTGTTGGTGCGGTGCCAGTCCAGGCGGGCCGTGAGGCCGGCCGGGTTCAGCTCCAGGTTCGCCGCCTCGGCCCGGTCCGTCTCATTGCCGATGTAGGCGGCCCGGTCTGGCGTCCCCAGGCGTTTCCAGGCATCTTCGACGGTGCCCACCTCCTCGATGTCGAATTCGGCAGCCCAGAAAGGGGTTCCGAGAGGCAGTTGCTCGTACCAGAAGTCCTCGGGGGCGTAGCGGATGAGCCGGGGGCGCTGGTCCGGGCGGACCACGAGGATGTGGTGCGGCCCCGCCATGGGGCACCAGTGGGCGAAGTGGGGAACGGGGTGGAAGGGGGCGTCCTGATCATCCGCGAAGTGGGTGTAGACCTTGCCACTGGAGATCACGAGCGTGTCGAACCCCGTTTCGGCCAGGGCTTCGGCGGTGGTCCGCTGGCGCTCGGCGATGTGGGCGTGGAAGGGGGCGGCGAGGTCGGTCATGGGATTCCTTCGGAGATGGTCAGAAGTCGAATGATTGGATTATCAGAGACGTCAGAGGAACCGCAGGGGTTTCTGTTCGGGGGCGAAACCGTGGCGCACGGCTTTTTCGAAGAAGAGGGCGAGGCTTTCGCGCTCGGCTTCGCCCAGGGTGTAGCTGATGTTTTCGGTGAGGTACTCATGCAGTTCGATCTTGGTCCAGCCGATGGTGCGCCGGGCTTCTTCGATGATGGCGGGCAGCTGGGCCTGGCCGATCTCGAAGCTCTTGTGGAAAAAGGAGGCCACCCCGCCGGGCACCGGCAGGTCCGGGGCGTCCTTGCGGACCAGCCAGAGCGCGAAGACGAAGGGCAGGCCGGTCCAGGCGTGCCACTCCTCGGCCAGGTCCAACACGAAAAGGCCCTGGCGCGGGGCCCGCATGGCTGAGTCACCGATCATCAGGGCCGCGTCGTTGGCCTCGAGCATGGCGGGGAGATCGGGGCCCATGTCCACCACGGCCGGGACCACACCGTAGCGCTCCCGCAGCAGCAGCTGGGCGAGCACCACGCTGGTGCGGCTCGAGGTGTCCAAAGCCAACGTGCGGATCTGCTCCGGCGGCACCTTGGACAGGATCACCACGCTGCGCACCCGCTTGGGGGAGGCGATGCAGAGGCCGGGCACGATGCGGAGATCGGGGATCCTCAGATATTCGATGGAGCTGACGATCCCGGCATCCACCTCGCCGGACCGGAGCCGATCGGCGCAGGCTGAGGGATAATGGAACTTCAGGTGGAAATGCTCCCAGCCGAGGCCGTGCTTGAATCCATGATTCAGAGGGGCGGCGTTCAGATAATCGATGATGGACAGGCGGAATGGTTCAGTGGCCATGGCAACAGTCTACCAACCCTGCGATGATTCCCTGATGGTCCTCTGGCATTACGAACTCACTACCCCGATGGGGCCGATGCGTGCCGCCTTCGACGGCCGGGGAAGGCTGCGGGAGTTGGCCGTGGAGGGGCTGGACCCGCGGAAGACCAGCCCCCTGCCGCCCAAGGAGCAGCGCGAGGCCAAGCGCTACCTGGACCGCCAACTGGAAGCCTACCTCGCGGGCACCCTGCGCACCTTCACGGTGCCTGTGGACCCCCAGGGCTCACCCCTGCAGCAGCGGATCTGGGACACGGTGCGGACCATTCCCTACGGACAGTACCGGCTCCCTGGCGACCTCGGCGCCTGGCTGGGAGTGGACGAGGAACTCATCGTCATGGCCTGTGCCGCGAATCCCATCATCCTGCTCGTGCCCACCCACCGGGTGGCCCTGCCTGGCGAGGGGCCCCTTCCCAAGGCCCTGCGGGAACTGGAATCGGGCATGGGTTGGCGGAGACCTTGATCGGTTTTAACAAAAAACCGTGATTCTGCCATCCTGGTGCCCATGAACGGGCCCTTCCATCTGCTGTCCACGCCCCTGGGTGACCTGGGCGCGGCCTTTGATGGCGCGGGACATCTGGTTCAGCTGGATCGCCTGCACGGGCACCCACCTCTGGCTCCCGTCAGCCCCGTGCCGAAGAGCCTGCCCTTCCTCAAGCGACAGCTGGAGTCCTATTTCTCGGGCAACCTCCGGGACTTCAACATCCCCATGCTCGCCGCGGGCACGGACTTCCAGCGGAGGGTGTGGAAGGAGCTGCAGAAGATCCCCTACGGCCAGACCATCTCGTACCTGGAGCTGGCGCGGCGCCTCGGGGATGAGAAATGCATCCGCGCGGCGGCCCGGGCCAGCGGGGCCAATCCCATCGCCATCCTCATCCCCTGCCATCGCGTCATCGGGTCCGATGGATCCCTGGTGGGCTATGCCGGGGGCCTGGATATGAAGGAGTTCCTGCTGCGTCTGGAAGGTGCGCTGCCCAAGGCCCCGCCCCAACCTCGCCTGCCGCTGGAATGGGATTGAACCAGAGCCGGGAATTCCAACGCCGTCCAACGGAGGATTCTGCCTGGTCAGGCATCTAGCATGGAGTCATGCGCTGGTCTGATGAACACCTCTATGAACGGATTCTGGCGAAGGACGCATCCTTCGACGGGCGGGTGCTCACGGGTGTCCTCACCACTGGGATCTACTGCCTGCCATCCTGCCCGGCGCGCAAGCCCCTGGCCCGGAACGTGCGGTTCTTCACCGACGAAGCCGCGGCCCAGGCGGCGGGGTTGCGGCCCTGCAAGCGGTGCCGGCCCGACGCCTACTATCGGGGCGAGGATGCGGACCTGGCCCGGCTGGAAGACGCCATGGCCCAGGCGGCGGCGGATCCCGCGGCTTTTCAGGAGGCAGGTGTCCTTGCGGAAGCTGTCGGCATCGGCCTCACCAAACTGAAGACCTTGTTCCGGGACCATGCCCACACCCAGCCCGCGGCCTTCCTTCAGCGGGTCCGCATCCAGGCTGCCTGCGCGCGACTCGAGGCGGGCCAGGGGCCCTTGCTGGATCTGGGGGCCGCCGTGGGATTTGAAAGTCCCTCGGGTTTTCACGACGCCTTCCGGCGGCAGACGGGGCTGGCCCCAGGGGCCTACCGGGACATGCTGGGAGCTGACTCGTTCACGCTGCCGCTGGCGGATCACACCCGGCTCGACGACCTGCTCCGCTTCCACGGCCGTGATCCGGAGAGCGTGTGTGAGCGGGTGCAAGGCACCACCCTGCGCAAGGCCGCCCATTTCGCCGGGCGCCCGGCGGTTCTGAGTCTGGCCTTCGGTCATGAAACCGTCGTGGTCTCATTGGAAGGTGCCCACGGTCCCGGCGCCATGGCCGAAGCGCACCGGGCGGCCTTAGGCCTCCTGGCCTGGCACGCGGATCCGACTCCCTTCGAGGAAGCACATCCGACCCTGGCCGGAGGCCGGGAGGGCCTGCGCGTGCCCCTCACGCTGGATCCCTTCGAGGCCCTGGTCTGGGCCATCCTGGGCCAGCAGGTGAACCTGGCCTTCGCCTACGCGCTGCGGCGCGATCTGATCCGCCTGACGGGCACACCGGTGCGAGACCTCATTGCGCATCCCGAGGCCAAGAGCATCGCGGCGCTGGATATCGGAGACCTTTTGGCCCTGCGGTTCTCGCGGCGCAAGGCCGAGTACCTCCTGAATGCCGCCGAGAAGGTCGCTACGGGGGAGCTGCGGCTGGAGGGGTTGCGCACCGCCACTGGCGCCGGGAAAGCGCTCCTGGCGTTGCGGGGGTGTGGACCCTGGACAGCCCAATACGTGCTCATGCGTGGCCTGGGCTTCCGGGACTGTGTCCCCGTGGGCGATACGGCCCTCACCTTGGCCCTCCAGCGTTGGTTCAAGCTCGACGATCGTCCCGATGACCCCACCACCCTCCGCCTGATGGCATCCTTCGCCCCCCATCGCAGCCTGGCCACCTTCCATCTCTGGGCCAGCCTGAAAGGCGTGCCCGCATGAGGGGAATCCATCGATTCGATACTTCGCTTGGCCGCATTCAGGCCGCTTTTGACCACGGTGGTGCCGTGATCTACCTGGGCTTCGCGGACCACGAATTCCGCGGGTCCATGCTGGCGAAGCTGGCCCGGCTGAGTCCGGCCGGGGAGCCTCCCGCTGGGGCTTTGGCGCACCTGCGGGAGCAGCTGGAGACCTATGCGGCAGGGCGCCGGGCAGCTTTCGAAGTGCCCTTCCGCCTCCACGGCAGCCCCTTCGAGCAGCGTGTCTGGGCCGAGCTTCAGCGCATCCCCTTCGGCGAAACCCGCAGCTATGGCCAGCTGGCCGTGACCCTGGGCGATCCGAACCTCAGCCGGGCCGTGGGTCGGGCCAACGGCGCCAATCCGGTGTCCATTCTCGTCCCTTGTCACCGTGTGATCGGTGCGAATGGCAGCCTGACGGGCTATGCGGGCGGCCTGGGGATGAAGGAGCGGCTGCTGCGGCTGGAGGGCGCTATCCGAGGCTGACCGCCCGCAGGGGGCCGCGTTCCAACGCCATCCGGGTCTCGCCCGTGGCGCCGATGGCGGCGCGGAGGACGGCCAGGCCCCGGTCCATGTCGACGGGCCCGCAGCTGAAGAAGTCCACGGCGGCGAAGCAGTGCTCGGGCCAGGTGTGGATGGCCAGGTGGCTCTCGGCGATGATCACCGCCCCGCTGATTCCGTGCGGGCTGAAGTGGTGGAAGCTGTGGGTGACGATGGTGGCGCCGGACGCCCGGGCGGCCTCGAGCATGGCAGCGGTGATCCTCGGCAGATCCGCGAGGATGGCGGCGTCGCAGCCCGTGTATTCCACGAGCAGGTGACGGCCCAGGGCGGTCACGGCCGCTTCACCAGCAGGGCCACGCACTCCACGTGGCTGGTGAGGGGGAAGAGGTCCAGCACGGCCAGCTTTTCGAGGGTCCATGCGGCTTCCAGGCGCTTCAGGTCCCGGCAGAAGGCGGCGCCATCGCAGCCCACCAGAACGAGCGTGTCCGCACCGGCGGTGCAGAGGCGGTCGCTGAGCGCGGGTTCGAGGCCGGCCCGCGGGGGGTCCAGCAGGATGACGTCGTCCGGTCTGCCCAGGCCTTCGGGCACCCACTCCGCCACATCGCCCACCAGACATTCCGCCGGCAGGCCCAGGGTCTCCAGGTTGCGGCGGGCCCAGGCCACGGCCGCTTCGCCGGATTCCACCAACACACGATGGTCGAAACGTTTGCCGAGCAGGGCGGAGAAGAGGCCGACGCCGCCATAGAGGTCGTAAAGGGTGCGGCCCTGCACATCCCAGGCTTCGAGGACACTGCGGAAGGCCTCCGCCGCCCAGGGCGGGCTCACCTGAAAGAAGGCACCGGGCTCGTGGCGCAGGGTGAGCCCGCCCAGCCGCTGGGCCAGGGGCTCCTCGCTGCGATGCCAGCCATCGGGTTCCAGCCGCCAGGTGCGACCCCGCTCATCGGTGGCGAGCACCTCGTTCGCGGGCGTGCCGGTGGCCAGTTCCCAGCGACCTGGGCGGGAAGTGAGGATGTGCGCCGTCAGGGCTTCCTGGAGCCGCGGAATGGCCTTGGAAAGGGGTTCCGCGGCGGCGGGACAGGCGGAGATGGGCACCAGTGCGTGGCTGTGGCGGCGGAAGTAGCCGAGGGCGGCCCCGTCCCAGTGGAGCTGGATGCGGTGGCGGCGGGCCTCTGCGGGAGCGGGATGCCAGTCCCAGGCCACCTCTTCGCCCAGCTGGCGGCGCAGGAGGTCGGCGACCATCTGCCGCTTGAGGTCGGGGGCGTGGCGGCCCGCTTCCCAGAGGTCGCAGCCGCCGCAGGTGCCAGCCACCGGGCACTCGGCCGTGGCACGACGAGGGTCCCGGGTGAGCCAGCGGGTGACGCGGCCTTCGCCGTGACGGGCCTTCCAGATGACGGTGGCCTCCACCACCTCGCCGGGGAACAAGGCGAGAGGGGCCTCCAGCAAGAGCAGGCGGCCATCGGCCTCCCGGCCCACGCCCTTGCCGCCCCAGGCCAGCCGCTCCACGGGGCCCCGCCAGGTTTCGGTGGGGGCGGGGGAATTCCGATATGCTGGCGGAACTTTCGCCTTCATCTTTCTGGAGCCTGTTTCCGCCTTGCGATTCACCGTCGCCGTCCCCCCAGAGCACCGTAGCATCCTCCAGGACCGCATGGCCGGAGAGATGCGCCGATCCCTGGTCTTCGTGGCTGGTGGTGCGGCGGACGTAGTGCTGGGTCTCCCCGGGGATGGAACCTTCGCGGACTGCGAGAGCTGGCCGGGCCTTGAGGCGGCGGAGGCACTGGTGCGGTCGGCCTGGGCGCGTTTGCAGGATCGCCGCGACATGGAGCGGCTCCATGAGGTGGGCCGGGCCCTGGCTTCAGAACAGAACCTGGACCGGCTGCTGGACTTGATCCTCACCAAGACCCGGGAACTGCTGATGGCCGAAGCCGGGTCCATCTACCTGCTCACTGGCGAGGAGGATCGTTCCGAACTGCTCTTCGCCCATACTCAGAACGCCAGGGTGAGCCTGCCCTTCCATCGATTCGCCATGCCCATCTCCGGGGAGACCCTGGCGGGATTCGTGGCCCTCAGCCGCGAGAGCCTGAACTTGCCGGACGTCTACCACCTCCCGGCGGGAGCGCCCTACCACTTCAATGACAGCTACGACCGTCAGGCCGGCTATCGCACCACCTCCATCCTGGTGGTGCCCATGCTCGATACGGAAGGTCAGGTGCTGGGTGTCCTGCAGCTGCTCAACCGCCTGGAGGAGGACGGGCAGGTGGTCGCCTTCACGGCTGCGGACCAGCGGCTGGCCCAAAGCCTGGCCGGGCAGGCGGCGGTGGCTGTGAAGAACGCCCAGCTGCGGGAGGAGATCGAGCGGCTCTTCGAGGGGTTCGTGGCCGCTTCCGTGACGGCCATCGAGGCGCGGGATCCTGTCACCAGCGGCCACTCGGGGCGGGTGGCCGAGCTCACGGTGGGGCTGGCGGAAGTGGTCAACGCCACGCCCAACGGCCCGTACGGAGGCCTGGCCTTCACGGATCGCCAGCTCCGGGAGCTGCGCTACGCCAGCCTGCTGCACGACTTCGGCAAGGTCGGGGTGCGCGAGCAGGTGCTGGTGAAGGCCAAGAAGCTGGACCCGGGCCAGCTCGAGATCATCCTCCAGCGTTTGCGCCAGCGCGAGCTTGAGGAGGCCCTGGCTTCCTTGGCCCGGGCTTGGAAGGGCGGAGGCGACCCCGGGCTCTGGGAACGGACGATCCAGGACCGCCAAGCCGAGGCGGAGCGGCTCATCCACCTGGTCCGCCAAAGCAACGAGCCCACCGTGTTGGCCCAGGAAGTGGCCGAAGGCCTGGGTCTGCTGGAAGACCTCACCTTCACCCACTGGAGCGGGGAGCGCCGGGCGCTGGTGGAGCCCGCCGACCTGGCCAGCCTCCGGATCCGCCGGGGGAGCCTCTCCGAGGCCGAACGCCTCGAAATCGAAAGCCATGTCACTCACACCTTCCGATTCCTGGAGCGCATTCCCTGGACCCGGGACCTGGCGGGCATCCCCGACATCGCCTACGCCCACCATGAGCGCCTGACGGGCCGGGGCTATCCCCGGAAGCTGGCGGAACCGGAGATTCCGGTCCAGAGCCGCGCCATGGCCATCGCTGACGTCTACGATGCCCTCACCGCCCAGGACCGGCCCTACAAGGGGGCCGTGCCCGTGGAGCGGAGCCTGGCCATCCTGGACGAAGAGGCCCGGGGCGGGGCCCTGGACCGGGGCCTGCTGGACCTCTTCATCGAGGCCCGGATCTACGAGCGCACGGCACGAAAAGCCTAGGGCTGGAGGCGAATGCCCGGAGCCGGTAGGCTAGAGGATTGGAGTGCCCATGTCGGAACGCGAACCCCGAACGATCGATCTGCAAGGAATCATGGATCTGCTGCCCCACCGGTATCCGATCCTCCTGGTGGACCGCATCCTGGATTTCGAACCCAGGCAATGGATCAAGGGGCTGAAGAACGTCAGCTTCAACGAAGCGGTCCTCCAGGGGCATTTCCCCAGTCGCCCCGTCTACCCGGGCGTCTACATCATCGAGGCCATGGCCCAGACCGGTGGCTGCCTGTTGCTCCAGGAGATCGAGGACCGGGCCCGGAAGGTGATCTATTTCATGGGCATTGATGCGGTGAAGTTCCGCAAGCCGGTGCTGCCCGGCGATCAGATGGTGATGGAAATCAAAGTGATCCACCTCAAGGGCCGGATCTGCAAAATGCGCGGCGAGGCCTTCGTGGATGGCCAGAAGGTCGCGGAAGCCGAATTCATGTCCATGCTGATGGACTTGGCCGAGGGAGAAGGACGATGAGCGCTCAGATCCATCCGAGCAGCGTGGTGAGCCCGGAGGCCCGGCTGGGCGAGGGCGTGGCCGTGGGGCCCTTCTGTGTCATCGAAGGCAATGCCGTCATCGGCGCCCGGACCCTGCTGCGCAGCCATATCGTCATCGGTCCCCACACCGAGATCGGCGAGGACAATGACATCTACCCCCATGCCACCCTGGGCATGGGCCCCCAGGATCTGAAGTTCAAGGGTGCGCCCACGCGCCTGGTGGTCGGCAACCGCAACGTGATTCGCGAAGGCTGCACCCTCCATCGCGGCACCGAGGGCGGCGGCGGCCTCACCACCCTGGGCGACGACAACTTCCTGATGACGGGGTCCCACGTCGCCCACGACTGCCATGTGGGGAACAAGAACATCTTTGCCAACTGCGCCACCCTGGCGGGCCACGTGGAGGTGGGCGACGGCTGCAACATCGGGGCCTTCTCAGCCGTCCACCAATTCTGCCGGGTCGGCCACCACGCCTTCATGGGTGGCTTCACGGTGGCGACCCAGGATGTCCTGCCGTTCATGAAGACCGCCGGGGCCCGGGACACCAAGAGCTACGGCGTGAACACCATCGGTCTCCAGCGGAAGGGTTTCCCCGTGGAGGTGGTCGAGGCCCTGAAGAAGGCCCATCGCCTGCTCTTCCACGCGGGGCTGCTGCGGGAGGAGGCCATGGCCCAGACTGAAAAGGAAGTGGGCCATATCGCCGAGGTGGCCTACCTGCTGAAATTCATCCGAGAAGCCAAACGGGGCGTGCATCGTGGCTGACCAGCCCGAGACGGGCCCGCCCAGGCGCCACGCCACCCTCGCCATCATCGGCCTCCCCAACGCCGGCAAGTCCACCCTATTGAATGCCCTGCTCGGGCAGAAACTGGCGGCCACGAGCCAGATCCCCCAGACCACCCGCACGAAGGTGCTGGGCGTGGTGAACCGGGGCGAGGTCCAATTGGCCTTCCTCGACACGCCGGGCATCCACTTGCCCAAGCATGCCCTCAACGAACGCATGATGGCCCACGTGGACCAGGCGCTCGAGGAGGCCGACCTCCTGCTGTGGATGGTGGACGCGGATGACTACTTGGGCACCGGCGAACATGCCTTGGCCAAGCGCCTGCGCAAGCTGGGCCGGCCCACCTACCTGCTGCTGAACAAGATCGACCTGCTCTCCAAGGGCCGGCTCCTCGAGAAGATCGCCACCTACAAGGATCTGCTGCCTTTCAAGGAGATCGTCCCCATCGGCGCCAAGATGGGGCTGAACCTGGATCCGCTGTGGACCCTCCTCGAACGGGACGCGACCCAGCCCGGCTGGCCCTACGCCGAGGAAATCTTCACGGACCAGACCGAGCGGTCCCTGGCCGCGGAGTTCATCCGCGAAAAGGTGCTCCGGAAGACCCGGGAGGAAGTTCCCCACGGGGTGGCGGTGCTCATCGAGCAATGGCTGGAGACGGGGCACGCGGACTACCCGGAGGATCTCGGGCCCGAAGGGGTCTTCATCGCGGCGCGGATCCTGGTGGATCGCGATGGCCACCGCAAGATCCTCCTGGGCAGCCAGGGCGAGATGATCAAGGACATCCGCCAGAGCGCCCAGCGCGAATTGAGGAAGCTCCTCCAGCGCCCCGTGCGCCTGGAACTGTTCGTGAAGGTGGACGAAGGCTGGCGGGATCGCCCCGACCGGTTGGACCGGCTTTCCATCTAAAACGACCGTGGCATAGCCTCCATCGAACGGCCCCTCCCCTGGAGGGATCTCCCACTCGGCTATGCCTCGTGGTGATGGAGCCTCTTCGCCGGAGCCTCGCTGCGCTGGCCTGCCCCGCAGGCCGCTTCGCGATCCGGCGGTCGGCTAGATCGACAGATCCGTCGCGCGGTGCTCGGTATCGAGCGGGGCAAGCCCCTCCGTCCCGGTGACCGAGGTGTACTGGCCGCGGTCCGGATCGAAGGCGAAGACCTCTCCGGTCTCGATCTTGTAGACCCAGGCGTGCAGGTGCAGCAGGCCGGCGGCCACGGCCTTGGCGACGGAAGGATGGGTGCGCAGGTTCTCCAGCTGGACCAGGGCGTTCTCCTCCACCGTGGCATGCAGCAGTTCGTTGCCGTGCAGGTGGCCGTAGCTCTCCCACATGATCTGTTCGGTCTTCCGGGCGTGGGCCAGCCAGGCCTTGGTGGCCGGCAACTCGCCCAGCTGGTCGGGCTCCAGGAGAGCCTTCATGGCGCCGCAGTTGGAGTGGCCACAGACGATGATGTCCTTCACCTGGAGCACCGTGACGGCGAATTCGATGCCCGCGCTCATGCCACCCATGTGTTCGTACGGGGGGACGAGGTTGCCCACGTTGCGCAGGATGAACAGCTCCCCGGGCTGGGTCTGCGTGATCAGGTTCGGGCTGATGCGCGAGTCCGAGCAGGTGATGAAGAGGGTTTCCGGGGCCTGGTCCTTGTCCAGCCGCTCGAAGAGCGCCTTGTGCGAGCTGAAGATCTGAGTCTGGAACTGGTGGATACCTTGGACGAGCTTCTGCATCGTTCCAGTTTACCGGAGGTCAAGCCCCTGGACAGGGGCGTGAATCAGAGGTTCAGGTGCGCCAGGTGCTCTTCCGAGGTGATCGGCGTGTTCGGCTCGTCGTGGATGATCTTGCCATCCCGCAGCTTCACGATGCGGTGGGCGTGCCGGGCGATGTCCTCCTCGTGCGTGACGAGGATGATGGTGTTGCCCTTCTGGTACAGATCCTCGAAGAGGGCCATGATCTCGATGCTGGTTTTGGAATCCAGGGCGCCCGTGGGTTCGTCCGCCAGGAGAATGGACGGGTCGTTCACCAGGGCCCGGGCGATGGCCACGCGCTGCCGCTGGCCGCCGGAGAGCTGGTTGGGCATGTGGTCGCTGCGGGTGCCGAGGCCCACATTCTCCAGAGCCTTCAAGGCCATCTGGTGCCGCTCGACGGGCGTCTTCCCCGCATAGATCAGGGGCAGTTCCACGTTCTGGAGCGAGGTGGTGCGGGCCAGCAGGTTGAAGGTCTGGAAGACGAAGCCGATCTCCTCATTCCGGATCTGGGCCAGGTCATCGTCCGTCATGGCGGAGGCCAGCTTGCCATTCAGTTCGTAGGTGCCATTGGTGGGGGTGTCCAGGCAACCGATGACATTCATCATGGTGGACTTGCCGGAACCGGAAGGTCCCATGATGGCCACGTACTCGCCGCGCCGGATCTCCATGGACACGCCATCCAGGGCCCGCACCTCCATGTCGCCCATCTGATAGACCTTGGTGATGTTGGTGAGGCGGATCAGGGGAGCATCGGTCGCGTCGGTCATGGGATCCTCGAAGGGCCGCCGAAGGCCCTGTCTCATCTTCGCAGAAGTGCCTGCCGGGTTTAGGGCGCGGTTTCGATCAACATGGCCAATCCCAGTCCGCCCCCGATGCCAAGGGTCGCCACGCCCAGGCCGCCCCCCCGCGCTTTCAGTTGGTGGATGAGGGTAGCGACGATGCGGGCGCCGGTGGCGCCGATGGGATGACCCAGGGCCACGCCCCCCCCGGCCACGTTCAGGCGGTCTTCGGGAATGCCAAGTTGCCGTTGGCAAACGAGAAGCTGGGCCGAGAAGGCCTCGTTGAGTTCCCACAGGTCGATGTCCGCCACCGTCAGCCTGTGGGCGGCCAGGAGGTGTCGCACGGCCGGGACGGGGGCTTCGCCCATGCCCAGAGGGTCCACGCCAGCCTCGCTCCAGCCAAGGATCCGGGCCAGGGGCGTGGCGCCCTCCGCCTGGTCCCGCCGGGCCACCAGGAGGGCGGCAGCGCCATCGGAAAGGGCCGAGGCGTTGCCTGCCGTGACCTGGCCTTGCGGATCGAAGACCGGCGCGAGGCGCGCCAATGATTCCAGCGTGATCCCGGGCCGGATGGATTCGTCGTGATCAAGGTTGGGATGGGGTAGCAGCTCAGTCCGGAAGTCTGCGTTGGCGGCGCGGCGATGGCTCTCGGCCGCCCAGGCATCAGCCTCCAGGCGTGTAATCCCCCGCTTGGCCGCCAGCCGCTCGATGGTTTCGCCCATGAGCAGGCCCGTCACCGGGCAGCGCAGACCGTCGTGATGCATGACGTCCGGCAGCTCACGGTGACCCATGCGGAAGCCCCAGCGCAGGCCTGGCACCAGGTGGGGGGTGTCTGACATGGCTTCGCTTCCACCCGCCAGGATGGGCGCCGCCGCGCCGTCCCGGAGCCGCTGGGCCGCGAGGATGAGGGCCTGGAGGCTGGAGCCGCAGGCCATGTTCACCGTGAAGGCGGGGGTTTCGCAGGGGAGACCGGCTCCCAGGGCCACAGTCCGCGCCGGGTTCATGCCCTGGGTGTGGCTCCTGGCCATGCCCCAGATCAGGCTACCCGGTCGGGGCAGGGCGGGTTGGGACAGCAGACCTTCCACGGCCGAGAGCCCGAGCGGCACGGCCCCAAGGCCCGCTAGGCTGCCGCCATAGCGGCCCTGGGGCAGGCGCCCCGCGGCGAGGATCAAGAGGTCACGCGGGTTTCTCACGAAGCCTGGTCCCAATCGTCCGGGGTCGGTTCCCGGGGGCCGAGCCGGGTATCCGGCGGGAACCAGACATCCCAGAGGGCCAAATGCCGGGCGACGTACTCCCTGAGCCAGTAGCGGACCCGGTTCACCGGGGGGCGGTCCTCGGTGGACGCAGGGACTCCCCAGGCCTGCAGCCCGAGGTGATCGGCGAGGTAGAGGGCCCGGGGAAGATGGAAATCCGACGTGACGATGACCACCTGCCGTTGGCCAAAGACAGCCTGGGCCCGCTTCAGGCTGTCCCAGGTGCGCAGGCCCGCGTAATCGCTCACGATGTGGGTGGGGGGCACGCCCTGTTTCACCAGCCACCGTCGCATGGCCTGAGGTTCATTATACGAAGGGTGGCGGTTGTCACCGGACACCAGGAACCAGCGGATCTTCCCGTGCTGGTAGAGGGTCAGGGCCGTGCGCAGGCGGCCCTGCAGCAATTCGGTGGGTTCCCCGTCGCCGTAGACACCTGCCCCCAGCACCAGCACCGGACCGCCCACCGCTGGTAGCTCCTCTGCCCGGTAGATTTGCTGGTGGTGGAGGGCCGGGAACCTTCCCAGAGTCCAAAGCAAGTCTCCCAGGAGTGGGAGCGCCAAGACCAGGAACAGGGTCCGCCGGTGCGGCCTGCAGCGATGAAGAAAGGCGGAGATCGGCATCGTGAGTTAGCATAGACCTTCCGTACGCCCCAGCCCCATGGACCTCCCGCCTGAACGAGACGCCTTAATGAATATGAGCCTTGATCCCGCAGCTTTTCCCACCCGTCTGTCCTCTCGTCGACTGCAGCTGGTCCTGGCCCCATTGGCCCTGGTCCTGGCCGGGGGCGGGATGGGTTGCTTCCGGGCCTCTGGTGTGGGGCGCCCCACGGTGGCGGTGGAGGAGATCCCAGCCTCCGGAGGCGATCGGCTGGCCGGCCTGAAGGCCACCTCGGGTCCGGGGGACTTCTACCTCGGCAACGATGCGGTGATGCTCGCGGTGGACGGCGCGGCTTTCGGGGACCGGGAAGCCCAGTTCGGGGCGGCATCGGGTGGCGCCATCCTCGACGTGGGCGTGGTCTCGCTCGACCAGAACTTCAAGCGGGTGTCGATGCCCACGGATCTGGTGGAGCGCCTGGGGCCTGTCGTCAACCAGGACCCTGATCTGCCGCTGGTCTTCGATCACTACGCCCCCGGGGCCGGCAACAATCAAGTCGACCTGGTGATGCAGGGCTACCTGCTGGATCCCAATGGCAAGCTGGGCGTGGCCACGGACGGGCAAGGGCGGGTGCAGGGCATCAGCGTCCTTCACCGGATCTCCCTGACCAAGGCCGACACCTTCTTCACCCTGGAGACCACCGTCACCAACAACGGCACCACGGCGCTTCCCATCCAGAGCATCGGGGATTTCCTGTCCCAGCATGGCGGTGGCTTCCGGTTCGTGGTCCCGGCGATATCCACGCTTTCCGGAACCCCTCTCAGCAGCTGGGGCGCGGAGATCCCCGGATCGGACTTCTCGGCACCCCTGACCACGAGTGTGGTGGCACCCATGGTGGCGCTCATGGGCTCGGAATCCGCCGGAAATACGCTGGATGAGCACGCCTCCCTGGGCATCCTCCCCCTGGATGTGGACCAGGTGCTGGTGGCCTCGGACCCCCAGCAGGCACTCACAGAATTGCGTCCCCGATTCCCCGGCCGCCTGGTCGTGGGAAGTCCGGCCGCGGCCAGCCTGCCCGCCGGGCAGTCCATGACTTACCGGCGGCGACTGTATCTGGTGGGGGGGCCGAGCATCTCCGCCACCCAGCCGGCTCAGGCCACGGCCGTCTTCAATGAGATGGTCCAGGCCCGAACCGGTCTCCGAGGCGGGGAATACGGCGTCTTGACCTACGATTCCTTCGGTACGGCGGCTCGTACGGGACCCCTCCAGACCGAGTTCCGATTCGAGCGCTACACTGGTCTGAACGCTGACCCCTCCACGGATGCGGATCCCTCACATTGGGTGACAGAGCGGGTGGACTGGCGCGAGGCCAGCGACATCCCCTCGGCCGGCGGACCCATCGGAGTCCTGTTGCCGGCCGTCACGGATGCGCGGGGGACAGGCTACAACCAGCCTTACCGTGTGACCGCGAAGAACGCTGTCCAGAGCAACACGCTCTACCTGGGCACCAATGCGGCCGATACCAACCGCCCCTATCTGGCCACGCCCATCACGCCTTCGAAGGACCAAATCTGGCGCCTGGCAGAGAACCTTGCCCCCGAGCGTGCCGAGATCGTGGATGCTTCCGGCAACGTGATCCACAATAAGCAGCTAGGCCACAACTTCGTCGTCCGGCAGGCGGGGACCCTGGAATTGCTGGGCCTGAATCCCCTCCGCATCACCCTGTCGGCGCTGGGTGGGATTCCCGATCCCTCCATGAAACGGTCACGTCACCTGGCTGGGTACTACAACCAGGTCCTCAAGGGCAAGGACATCGCCGGCGCCAACCTGGCCGCCTACCAGTACACGGCAGGGAACCAGATTTTCGGTACGGCCTTCCGGTATTCAGGTGGGGCAGCCTCGGCCTTCTTCGCCCCAGGGGATTATCTGGCCTACGGCACCCGTGGCCCGCTGTCCCATCTGGACGTGTTGCCGGTGAAGTCCTTCGATGGCCAGGAAGATACGACCCATGCCTTTGTGACCATCCCCCCGACCCTGCCAGCGGGCTGGACGAGTTTCGACGTTCCGGGCCCCACCCAGGCCACCACCGGCGGCCTGAACCCCGGCGAAATGCTCAGTTCGGCGTTGGCTGAAGGTGTGCAGGCCGTAGCCCGTACCGAAGAAGACGAACTGACGGATCCCTCCGCGCTGCAGGCCGAGTTCCGGTCGGAGATCGAAAACCTTTCCGTCACTGATGCCGAGCGGGCTCCCATCGGCAACGATCCCTTCGTGGTCGGCGCCCGCAGCTCGACCTTGGTCGACGGTTTCGCGACGGCGCTGTTCACCCCGGCTCCCACCGGCGACCGCAAAGGTGGGGCGCGCCCCTCCAAGGGGTGGACTCTGGCGGATTTCATCACCCAGGCCGAGGGGGCCTACACCATCGTCCACCGGCCTCGGGGCCCCCAAGGGCTCTTCACGGTGCGTGGATTCGATCCGGCAGTTCCGCTCGGAAGCGGTGTAAACGCCTGGTGGACTCTGACCGGGCCCGTATCTCTGGGCATGCGCCAGGGCGATTTCGACGCCCTGGAACTGATCCGGGCGGAGGGCTGTGATCCGGCGGATCCCACTGCCTGGTTCGCGGAGTTCAAGGCCGTCCGGGCCGACTGGTTCTCTCTGCTGAACCAGCAGACACCGACCGCTTTCACCAAGGGACTCGGGCTTTCCGCCTCGCGGTTCAGCCTTGACACGCCCGTGGGTCTGGCCCGCACCTACCTCAAGGTCGGGTCCACCTTGTCCCAGTCGACGCTTGACCCCCTGCTGTCCTCCCTCCGCAGCGGCGCGGCCGTGGCCTCCACGGGGCCCATGCTGGATGTGACGGTCAATGGCGTGGGTCCGGGCGGTCTGGTAGCCGGGCCTGCGGGCACCGTCACGATCGCGATCTCCCTCTATGCGGCGGACTGGGTGCCGGTGGATGAGGTTCGCGTGGTGGTGAACGGAGTGGCCCAGGTGGTGCCCATGACCAGCTTCACGGCTTCCGCGACTGACTTCCTCCTTCGCACCGCCACCCTCAGCGGGGTCGCCTTGCCTGCGGGCAAGGATGCCTGGGTGGTGGTCGAGGCTGGCGTGCCCCTTGCCACGACCGGGGCCTATCAGGCTGGAACACCCTGGAACAAGATCATGAAGGGCATCTATCCCATTGCCGTCACCAACCCCGTCTTTGTGGATGTGGACGGTGGAGGGTACACTCCTCCGGGACTCTGAACGGGCGGTGCAGCAATGGCGGATTGGCTTCCGGATCGGCTTCCGGAGGATATCGATGCAGAACGGTCGTTCCTGGCCACCTGCTGCGCGCCGGGGGCGGGTTTCGCCGCCAGCGAGGCTGTGTTCGCGCTGGCGGAGGAGGATTTCGTCCACCCCGCCCACCGCGCGGTGTTCCGGGCCCTTCGGACGCTCATCGAGGCCCAGGTCGAGGTCAATTCCCTCACCCTGAAGGACGCGCTGGATCAGGACGACAGCCTCAACAAGGTGGGCGGTTATCCAGGCCTGGTGGAATTGCTGGCTGGCGAGGATGTGGAGCGGCCGCAGGTGCTGGCGGACTTGATCCGCCGCAAGGCCAAGCTGCGCCGCCTCGTGCACCTGGGGGCCGAGTTGGTGCGCCGGGCCGCCGAAGAAGACGAACCCCCCGAAGTGCTGGTGGATCAGACGGCCCAGAGCCTCTTCCATCTGGCTCAGGGCGACGCCAAGGCCAAGGGCCTGCTCCCCATCCAATCTGTGGCGGATGACGCCATGGAGCGCCTTCACGAGCGGCTGGAAGGGCGTCTGTCGCCTGGCGTGCGGGTTGGGTTCAGCCGCTTTGACGAGCTGACCCAGGGTTTCCAGCCAGGCAACCTCATCGTACTGGCCGCCCGTCCCGGCATCGGCAAGACTGCCCTGGCCTTGAACTGGATCCTGCGGGCGGCCCAGGAGCGGGACGGGCGCCCTGGTCACTGCGGCGCCTTCTTCAGTCTTGAAATGAGCCACGAGGAAGTCTTCCTGCGTCTGCTCGCGGCCCAGAGCCAGACGAACATGAAAGACCTCCAGTCCGGTCGGGCCACTGGAAGGTTGGATCAAGTCATGCGGTCCCGAGATGAACTGGTGCAGATGCCGCTGTTCATCTGCGACCAGGCCTCCATCACCGTGCCCCAGATCCAGAACATGGTCGTGAAGCAGGGCAGCCAGAGCAACCGGCGGGTGGAGTTCGTCATCATCGACTACCTGCAGCTGCTCAGCAGCCCCGAGAACAGCCGGGGCGCCAAGCAGAATGAGGCCGTCCGCATCGGCGAGATCAGCCGCGGCCTCAAGCTCATGGCCAAGGACTTCGGCATTCCGGTGGTCGTGCTCTCTCAGCTGAACCGCGAGGTCGAGCACCGCACGGGCGGCCGACCCCAGCTCAGTGACCTCCGCGACTCAGGCGCCATTGAGCAGGACGCCGACATGGTGGCCTTCATCCATCGGAAGATGATCCCCTCTGCCAACGAAGAGCCCGATCCCTCGGCCGAGCTGATCGTCGCCAAGCACCGCAACGGGCCCACGGCCATCATCCAGCTGCACTTCCAGGGCGAGTTCGCGATGTACCGGGAGATGATCCGGGAGACCTCCTCCTACGCATGAAAACGGCGGCCGCTGGCCGCCGTTTTCATGCGTGAGTCGAGTGCTACTCCAACCCGAAGGTCGAGGTTTCCAACTCCTTCTTCTCGGTATCGCCCCCCGGGCGGGGGCGATACGCGAGACCTCTCCGCCGATCATGTCGATGGCGGGAAGGTGGTTACTCCAACCCGAAGGTAGAGGTTTCCAACTCCTTCTTGGCGAAAGCCATGAAGAGGTCGGCGGTGGCGCCGTCGACGATGCGGTGGTCGAAGCCGAGGCTGCTGAACATCACTTGGCGGATGGCGATGAAGTCGGTGCCATCGGGACCGGTGATGACCACGGGACGCTTCACGATGGCTCCAACGCCCTGGATGGCGGCTTGGGGCTGGTTGATGATGGGCAGGCCGAAGGTGTCGCCGTAGACCCCGGGGTTGGTGATGGTGAAGGTGCCGCCGCTGATCTCGTCCGGTTTCAGCTGCTTGGAACGGGCGCGTTCCGCCAGGTCGTTGAGGCTGCGGGCCAGGCCGCCGAGGTTCATCATGTCGGCGTTCTTCACCACCGGCACGATGAGGCCCCAGTCCAGGCTCACGGCGATGCCCAGGTTGATGTCCTGCTTGTAGACGACGTTGTCGCCGTCCACGGAGGCGTTGGCGATGGGATAGGCACGCAGGGCCTTGCAGGCGGCCATCATCACGAAGGGCATGAAGCTTAGCTTGGTTCCGAATTGGGCCTCGAAGGCCTTCTTGTGCTTGTTGCGGAGCTGGGCCACATGGGTCATGTCGATCTCGAAGACCGTGTAGGCATGGGCCGAGGTGCGGCGGCTGGCCACCATGTTGTCCGCGATGATCTTGCGCATCCGGGTCATGGGCTCGACCTTCACGCGCTCGCCGGCGGCGAAGGCGGGCATGGCCGGGGCGGGGGCCACGGACATGCCCGGCGTCAGGCCCATGGTCGGTGCCGAAGGATCATGCACCGCGGGCAGGGCCGGGGCGATGGAGGGCGCGGGAGCGACGGCAGTGGCGGCGGGGCCCTTGGCCAGGTAAGTCTCCAGGTCCTCCTTGGTGACGCGCCCAGCCTGACCAGTGCCCTGGACGCGGGCCAGATCGATGCCGTGCTGCTTGGCCATCTCGCGGACCAGAGGGCTGCTCTTGGTGCGCAGGCGACCCTCCAGGCTGTTGTCGTCCTCCTCGGCCAGCGGGGCAGGGGCTGCCGCGGGAGCTGCGGCGGGAACCGGAGCTGATGTGGAAGTAGCGGCGACCGCGGGTGCGGCCGCGCCAGCCGGCTTCTCGGACGCATCGCCGATGCGGGCCACCACGGTACCTACGGGGACGGTGGCGTTCACCTCCACGAGGATCTCCAGCAGGGTTCCGGCGGCGGGGGCGGGGATCTCCGCGTCCACCTTGTCAGTGCTGATCTCGTAGAGGGTATCGTCCTTGGCGATCACGTCGCCGACCTGCTTGTGCCACTTCAGCACGGTCGCTTCCGCGATGCTCTCGCCCATCTGGGGCATGACGACGTCAAAGGCCATGGTTCGCTCCTATGCGGACAGGGTCGGGGTTTCGAGGTGGTGGCGGGTGAAGGACTGGAAGGCGTGGGCCGCCTCCAGCAGGCGGACATCCGAAAGGGCCGGCCCGATGAGTTGGATGCCAACCGGCAGGCCGCCGGTGAATCCCGCGGGCATGGACAGGCAGGGCAGCCCTGCCAGGGCAGTGGGTACGGTGAAGACGTCGGCGAGGTACATGGACAATGGATCCGCCGTCTTGGCGCCGAACGGGAAGGCCGTGCCGAGGCTGACGGGGGAAGCCAGGATATCGGCCTGGGCGAAGGCGGCGCGGAAATCATCTGCGATGAGGGTACGGGCCTTGAGGGCCTTCATGTAAAAGGCGTCGTAATAACCCTTGGACAGACAGAAGGTCCCCAGGAGGATCCGGCGCTTCACCTCATCGCCAAGCCCCGCATCCCGGGTCCTGGAGATCATCTCGGGCAGGCCGCTCTCGGGCGAGGGCACGCGGAGGCCGTACCGCGCGCCATCGAAGCGGCTGAGGTTGCTGGACA
>CAVPLE010000119.1:0-33029 GCA_963705865.1 uncultured Holophagaceae bacterium
CTAACTACGTATTGCTACCCTGCCCATGGCCAAATCCGCCGCGCATCTGGCCGGATACCCCATCCCAGGCCACACGGAGTATTTGCAGGCCCTCGCCGGGGCACCCCTCACCCGCATGGCCTTTGTGAGCCCCCGCTTGTCCGTGGTGCTGCACACGGTCCACCAGAGCCTGCGTTCCGTGGTGGAGGATCTGGATGCGGAAGCCGTGGCCGAGACTCTGGCCTTCTCCGCCAGCCAGTTCATCCAACTCACGGGAAATCCGGATCTGCGGGTGGCGCTCTGCGCCCTCAACCCCCACGCCGGCGAGGCGGGGGCTTTCGGCGGCGAAGAACGTCTGCTGTCCGAGGCCCGCGATCTGGCTGAAACCGCCTTCCGCGAAGCCGGGCCCGCCGGCCCTTACGCGACCATCCCCTCTCCCTTTCCACCGGATCCCGTGCCGCCGGGTTGGACCCTCCACCCAGGCATGGTTCCGGGGCCCAGGGCCACCACCGGGCCCCGAGGGCCGCGGTTTTCCGGTCCCCTGCCCTCAGACAGCCTGTTCCACCGTGCCGTTTCGGGTGAGTTCGACCTCGTGGTGGCTCTCTACCACGATCAGGGACTCATCCCGATCAAGCTGCTGGAACCCAACCGCGCCGTGAACCTCACCCTCGGCCTGCCCTTCATCCGCACCAGCCCGGACCATGGCACCGCGTTCGACAAGGCCGGCAGATGGATCGCGGATCCCCGGAACTTCCTCGAAGCCGCGGCCCTCGCGGTGCGGCTTGCCGGGCGGGCCCACCAGGAACCCTGGACCGCCCAAGTGGCTGAGCCTTGAGCCTCGCCCTCCGAGCCACTTTCGGGCCAGGCGCCACGTTGCCCGCCGTGGATCCCCAGATCGGCGCGATCCCCCGCACCGCCCTCCCCGTGCACCAAGGCGCGCCCCGGCACCTGGAGGCCCACTTGGACCGTCTTCACGCCGGTGCCAGCGCCCTTGGATGTAACCCCTCCTGGCTGACCGAAGCCGCCGAGGAGCTGCGCCATTGGCTGAGGCGGCATGCGGCACCAGAAGCAGCTCTGCGCCTGGAACTCCACCTGGACCTCAAGCTCATGGACGCCCGCCTAGAGCCCTTGCCGCACGCTTCCGCACCCTACCGCCTGGCACCCCTGCCCCACCCCATGGGCGACCTGCGCCAGGATCCGCTGGCCCGCCACAAGGGACTGTCCGGCCCATGGCGACCCCAGGTTCTTTCAGAGGCCTGGCACCGTGGCGCCGAGGACGCGCTCCTGCTATGGCCGGACGGGACCCTCGCCGAGAGCGCCATTGCCACGCTGGCAGTGGAGCGGGATGGGTGGCTGCTCCTGCCCCCCGCCGAAGGCCGCGTGGCCAGCGTGGCGGAGCGCCTGGACCTTCCAGCCTGGGCGGAGGAACGGGGGTGGACTCTGCGATGCGCCGCCATCGCTCTGGAGGACTGCGCCGGAGGGCAACTCTGGTGTCTGAACGCACTCCGCGGCCTTTGGCCCGCCGCCCTGCTGTGAAAGCCTTTCCGGGAGCACCCTCGCCATGGCTTTCACGGATCTGATCTCGGCCCTGCTGCTGCCCCTCCCCCCCTGGCTGGGGTTCTGGCTCTTCCGCCGCAAGGGCCGGGTGGGCCTGGCCTACGGCTACTTCCTGGGCGGGATTCTCGCCGTGTTGGCCCTGCCATGGGCCCACCTCACGGGTTTTCCTCTGCCCGCGGCCCAGCTCGGCGGAGCCCTGTTCGGGTTCACGATCTTCCTCCAAGCCCAGCGGGAGGGGGTCCAAGGCATCCGTCGCCTGACCGTGGGCGTGGGCGGTGCCAGCCTCTTCCTGGCCCTCCTGCTGGTCCGGCTCCACCTGCCCTGGCACGCGGTGGTGCACTTCTGGATCGGCGCGGCCCTCGAGGCCCTGCTCTGGCTCGTCCTCTCGGATTTGGCCTACCGATGGGCCCATGGGCGCCAATTGGAGCTGCGGATGCCCCTCGTCGGCGCCGCCACCTTGGGTGCCGGAGCCCTCGCCCAGCTGCTCCTGCCACGGGGCGCACCCCACCTCTCCTGGCCTGCGGCCATCCTCGCTGGCCTGCTGCTGGGTTTGGTGGCCCTTCAGCAATTGATGTGGCTGCGGGAGCAGGGCGCCTGGGTGGAGGGCCGAGGCCAGGGTCTCCGCCTGGCCTTGGCCCTGTTGGAGAAGGCGGGGCCGGCCGAGGTGCCAGGACTCGCCCTGGGTCTCGATCCCCGCCAACCCATGTGGCTGGTGGACGATCAAGGGCGTGTCCTCGAATCCAACGGCCCCTTCAGTCAACTCGTAGGCCTACCCCGGTACCAACTGCGCGGCTACACCATGGACGCGCTTTTCCAGGGCGGCGACCTGCCCACCTGGCAGGCCATCAGGACCCAGCTCCTCCAGTTCGGCAGCGCCTCGGTGGCGGCCACCCAGGTTAGTCAGGACGGGACCTTCAGCGAGGTGGTCATTGAAGCCGCGGCTTTCGATCGCGGCATGGGGTTGGTATGGATCGCCAATACCGCCGCAGGTTCGCTGACTCTGCAAGCCGGCGCATCCCCCCGTTCGGGCGGCGACGAGGAGCGCCGTCGGCTCGGCGCCAACGCCTTACTCGCCCTCGCCACGGCCTCGGACCGGCTATTGGCGGATGCTCCCACGGGGCCGCTCCTCCAGGCCGCAGAGAGGGTGAGAGCGGCCACCGCCCGGCTATCGCCAAGTTCTCCCGATCGCGAACCGGTCGATGGACGCTCCCTCCTGGAAGCGCTGATGCCCGCCCTCAGGAAGATCCTGCCAGCTGACCGCAGTCTGAAACTGCAGGCGGTGACCCTGCCCCTGGCCGTGGAACCGGAGACCCTTAAACGCATCGCCACCCAGTTGCTGCTCCATGCCCGGGAGCGCACGGGCCAGAAGGACTTGGTGTTGACCCTGGAGATCGCAGACCTGGGAGGGCACACCTTTGGGCTGCTTCACGCGGATGCCACGGGAGGGACCGGGGGCTGGAGCCGGGAACTATTCGGTCTCGGCTGGCTGCGGCAATCCGTGCTGGAGGCCGGTGGCCTGCTGGAGCTCGAGCAGGATGTCCTGGCGCGGGTACGGCCGCGGGTCTATCTGCCCGCCGCCATCCCGGCGCGCTCACTGGATGGGCCGCTGCTGTCCGGACGGATCCTCTGGATCGTGGATCGCGATGCACTGGCCCGGGGCGCCCTGGCAGATCTTGTCCAGCAGCTGGGCGGCCAAACCGAAAGCTTCGAGGATCTGCCGCAGCTCCTGCGGGGAAGTCGCGGGTTGGTCCAGCCGGATGTGCTCGTGCTTGAGCGGACGCCAAAACTGGAGCGCCACCACCGGGCCCTCCGCGCTTTCCAGAAAGAACCCATTCCCACCCTGGTGATCGGCATGGGCCAACCGCTACCTATGGATCCCCAGTCCCTCGGCCTGAGTCGGGTCGGTTTCCTGGAGAAGCCCTTCGCGTCCGCGGCCTTTGCCCAATCCGTCCTGGCGCTGCTGCGGAGCCGGCGCAGCGACCCGGTTGAGCTGTTGTAGGCTGGAGGCTGGAGGGGCAGCATGTCGACGGTGGCGGTGATGCTTGCGGCGGGACTTGGAACTCGCATGAAATCCCGGCTTCCCAAGGTCCTGCACCCGATCCTGGGCGACCCCTCGCTGCTCTGGGCGCTGCGGGCCCTGCCCCCGGACCTCGGGGGCGCCGTGGTCGTGGTCCATCACGGCAAGGATCTGGTCCTGGCGGCTCTTGAAACGTGGCAGAGGGCCGGGCTGCTGCCTTGTCCCGTCATCGCGGTGGACCAGGGCGAGCCCCTGGGCACCGGCCATGCTCTCCAGGTTTGCATTCCTGAGCTGGACCGTCTCGGCGCGTCGCGGGTGGCCATTCTCTGTGGTGATGTGCCGCTCACCTCCGCCGCCACCGTGGTGCGCCTCTGCTCGGCGGATGCCCTGCTGCTGGCCATGGACCTGCAAACGCCCGGCTCCTATGGCCGGGTGATTCAGCACCCCGATGGCCGCCTCGCGGGTCTGGTGGAGGCCAAGGACGCCAGCCCAGAACAACTGGCGGTCCAGCGGGTGAACGGCGGAGCCTATAACCTGCCCTGGCCGGCGCTGCGTCGCGCCCTTCAGGGCCTCACCAACGACAACGCCCAGCAGGAGTACTACCTCACGGACGCAGTAACCGCCGTGGCTCGGGAGCTTCCCGTGGCCGTGGAAGTCTGCGACCCCGAGGAACTGGCCGGCATGAACTCCAGGCACGATCAGGCCACCCTTCAGGCGGCGGCGCAACGACGGATCCAGCGGCACTGGATGGCCGAGGGCGTGAGTTTTCTCCATCCCGACAGCACGCTGGTCGGTCCGCGGGTGATCCTTTCTCGGGACGTGCTTCTGGAACCCGGCGTGCGATTGGAGGGCTCGATCCTTGTCGGTGAAGGCTGCCGCATCGGCCAAGGCACGGTCATCGTGGATTCCACGCTGGGTGAAGGCGTGGAGATACGTCCCTACTGCGTCATTGAGCAAGCCCTGGTAGGTGCGGGTGCCAAGGTGGGGCCCTTCGCCCGGCTCCGCGAAGGCACGGATTTGAGCGAAGGCGTCCACATCGGGAACTTCGTCGAGACCAAGAAGGCCAGACTCCACCGCGGCGCCAAGGCCAACCACCTCGCCTATCTCGGCGATACGGAGATCGGCGAAGGCACCAACATCGGAGCAGGGGTCATCACCTGCAACTACGACGGCGTGAACAAGCACCGCACCCTGATCGGCAGCCGCGTGTTCGTGGGATCAGACACCCAACTGGTCGCTCCGGTGTCCATCGGGGACGGGGCCCTCATCGGCGCAGGCAGCACCATCACCAAAGACATCCCGGCAGATGCCCTGGCGCTCAGTCGGGTGCCGCAGACCACCCGGGAGGGCGGCGCCTCGAAGCTCCGGTCCAGACAGAAAGGGCAGAGTGGGGTAAGCTAGCTTCTTACCCCCCCCGGAGCCCCATGGTTCTGACCTTCATCGACAAGACCGGTGCCAGCGTTCTCAGTGCGCTTGATACCGCGGGGGACTTCACCACGCTGGCGGGGCGGACCTTTGCGGCCATCTTCAAGCGACCCTTCGACAGCAAGAACCTGCTGAACCAGTTCCAGGCCGTGGGCGTCCATTCCCTGCCGGTCGTGATCCTCACGAGCGTCGCAGTGAGCATGGTGTTCGCGGTGCAGATGGCCTTCGGCTTCCGCCAGTTCCAGGCAGAGGGCCTGGCCGCCCAGGTGGAGGGCCTCGCCATCGTCCGCGAGCTGGGCCCGGTGATCACGGGCCTCATGCTCTCAGGCCGCATCGGCTCGGCCATGGCTGCCGAGTTGGGCACCATGCAGGTGACGGAGCAGATCGATGCGCTGGAATGCCTGGCGACCGACCCCATCCACTACCTCTTCGTGCCGCGTTTCCTGGCCTCCATCGTGGTGGTCCCCCTCCTGACGGTGGTCTCCATCTACATCGGCTTCTGGGGCGGCTACCTGATCCTGGTGGGCGTGGAAGGCCAGAGCGCCTTCGTCTACAGCAACGAGTTCTACAAGCTGCTGGCCTTCCGGGATGTCCGCATCGCCCTCATCAAGGCCTTGGTGTTCGGGATGATCATCGCGCTCGTGGGCTGCTGGAAGGGCTATCGCACCAGTGGTGGTGCCGAAGGCGTGGGCAATGCCCCCACCAGCAGCGTGGTGACCAGCTCGCTATGGATCCTCATTTCGGATTTCTTCCTGACCAAGCTGTTGCTGGTGTGACGGCATGGCCCTGATCGATGTCGTCAACCTCTCCAAAGCCTTCGGTCCGAAGGTCGTGCTGTCCAACGTGAATCTCCAGGTCCAGGAAGGCGAAAGCCTCGTGGTCCTGGGCGGTTCCGGCACCGGCAAGACCGTGCTCCTCCGCAACATCATGGGCCTGCTCACGCCGGATTCGGGGCATGTGGCCATCGAAGGCAAGATCATCGCCCAGCTGAACCGGAAAGAGCTGTTCAAGGTCCGCCAGAGCATCGGCATGTGCTTCCAGATGGCCGCCCTCTTCGATTCCATGACCGTCTTCGAGAACGTGGCCTTCGGGCTCCGTCGGCACCTCGAGATCACCGAAGAAGAGGTTCAGACCCGGGTCGAGGAATGCCTCTCGATGGTGGGCATGAAGGGCACCGACAAGTTGAAGCCCAGCGAGCTGTCCGGCGGCATGAAGCGCCGCGTGGGCTTCGCCCGGGCCATCGCCCTCAAGCCCAAGATCCTGCTCTTCGACGAGCCCACCACGGGCCTCGACCCGGTCATGACCGACGTCATCGGCCGCGTGATCCTGGACCTTAAGCACGAGCTGGGCGTCACCACCATCACCATCACACATGACCTCAAGTCGGCCTTCGAGATCGCCGACCGCATCGCCTTGCTCTTCCACGGCGAGGTCATCGCCTGTGAAACGCCTGCGGAATTCAAGGTCAATCCCCATCCTGTCATCCAGCAGTTCCTGCGGGGGGATGCGGACGGCCCCTTCCTCGAGGATCCGCCGCCGCCCAAGCGCAAGAGTGCCTAACCAAACCCCCACGAGGTCGCGATGAAGCCTGGCAGGATGCACCACAAGGAAGGGCCCGCAGGGCAACGTGGTTCGTTGTTCAAGGGACCTGACGCCGCGGGGCGCCTGCCAGGCCTCATCCCTACGGGCGAGGGGCGGCGGGCGGCGGGATGCTTCGTCACGCTCCTCGCGCGTAGTACCCGCTACGCTTCGACTCGCATTCCTCGCCTCGCTCGCCCGGCGCCTCTCGCGCGGCCCCGTGGGGGTATGGTTAGGCACTCTCAGGAGGCCCACCCATGAAGCTCGAAACCAAAGTCGGGTTCTTCTTCACCGGCGCGGTCGCCCTGATGGCCGTCCTCATCCTCCGCACTGAGAAGCTGGAGATCGGCGGCAAGAAGAACCAGTCCGAGCGGTTCACCTACTTCGACTCGGTGGCGGGCCTGAACGTCCAGAGCGCCGTGCGTATCGCCGGCGTGAAGGTGGGCGATGTCCGCACCATCGCCCTCGAGAACGGCAAGGCCCGCGTGGTGGTGGGCCTGGATCCCTCCGTGCCGGTCTATGCGGATGCCTTCGTGTCGCTGGGCTCCATTGGCATCCTGGGTGAGAAGTTCATCGATCTGGACGCGGGCCACAGCGCCAAGGGTCCCTTCCCGGAGGGCCAGCCGCTGCCCAGCAAGGCGGGCGTCAGCCTCGACAACCTCATGGAGACCCTGGCCGATATCGGCAAGAACGTGAAGGGGGTCACCCAGGCCCTGAACGAGTCCATCGGCGGTGAGCAGGGCCGGCAGAAGATTGACGAGATCGTGGACAACATCCGCGTGCTGACCGCCGAGTTCCGGTCCATGGCCCAGGAGAACCACAGCGCCATCAACAACACCATGGGCAATGTCGAGGCCATCTCGGCGGATTTGCGCGACAAGCTGCCCAAGCTGGCTCAGCAGTTCGAGACCGTGGGCAAGAACCTCAACGCCATCCTGGAGGAGAACCGGCCCGAGTTGAAGGGCGTCGTGAGCGATGTCCGCAAGTTGGCCCAGAGCTTCCAGGGTACCGCGGACAACCTGAAGGTGCTCACCACCCGCATCAACAATGGCGAGGGCACCATCGGCAAGCTGCTCAACGACGAGACCACCATCAAGAAGATCAACGAGGCCGTGGACAATGTGAACGGCCTGCTGAGCGGCTTCAACAAGATGGAGTTCCGCCTCGACATGGATGCGGCCCAGTGGGACAAGCGCAACGACAGCCGCGTGGCCCTCGGCCTCGAGATCGCGCCCAAGCCGGACTACTGGTACGCGCTGGGCTTCGCCTCCACGCCGGACGGCAAGCTGAGCGAAAGCACCCGCACGGTGACCCAGCTCGACCCCATCACGGGCCTGCCCGTCACTGTCCTGGAACGGACCAAGTCCGTCACGACGGACCAGAGCTTCACCGTTTCCGCGCAGTTCGCCAAGCGCCTGGGCCCTGCCGTCTTCTCCGCCGGCATCGTGGAAGGCAAGGGCGGCGGCGGCGTCGAGTTCCGAACCCTGGAGAACGACCGCCTGCGCTTCGGCGTCCTGGCCTACGACTTCACCAAGCGCGAGGACAAACCGAACCCGCGCTACCGCTTCACGACCAGCTACCAGTTCTGGAAGGGCGCCTACGTCCAGGCCGGCGTCCAGGACATCGGCAACAAGGATCTCCGCACCGTCTTCTTCGGCGGCGGCCTCCGCTGGAAGGATGATGACCTTAAGAAGATCATTGGCCTGGCCGGAGCCGGCAAGTGAAGAAACCCCGCGCCCTGCCCCTGCCCGGCTCCCTGCCGGAGGAGCGAGGTGCGCTGTTCCTGTGGGTCCGCCGCGGCCTGCCCCTGGCCGCGGCGATCTTCGCCTTCGCTGGAGCCGCCCTCCACACCGCCGGCCGTGGCTGGTGGCTTCTGGGTGGCGTGGGTGCCCTGGCGGCCGTGTGGCCCAGCCTCCTGCGGGGCGAGGCTTTCCTCCGGAACTTGGCGGCGGTGCGGCGGCAAGACAGCATCTGGGCTCAGGCCTTGCGTCCCCTCGCCCACTGGGTGGGCCTGGAAGATGCCTGGATCTTGTCCTTCTGCGGCCACAACAATCAGCGCGTCCGAGAGGCCTTCAGCGGCCGCCGGGCCAGACGGGCTCTCATCCTGCTACCCCACTGCATCCAACTGGCCCGCTGCAAGGCCGGCGTTCTCGACGACCTCCAGGCCTGCTATGACTGCGGGCTTTGCCCCGTGGGCGAGTACATGAACCTGGTGTTGACGAACCGCTGGGAGGGCCGCATCACAAACCGCAGTCACAAGGCCTACCGCGAGGCCCGGGAATACCGCCCCGACCTCGTGGTGGCCGTGAGTTGTTCGGATCGGCTGCTCAAGGGGCTCACCAAGATGCCCGAGATCCCCTGCTACGTGATCCCCCTGGGCCTTCCCCACGGCATGTGCGTGGATACGGACTTCAGCGTGCCGCACCTGCTGGCCGCCATGGAGACCCTGGTGGAACCCCGTCGGCCCTCTGGTGAGATCCAGGCCCTCCGGCACGAGGGCATCGCGTGACCGGGGAAACCCCGAACTACCCCATCCGGGCTTTCTTCCAGCGCCTCCTCGGGCCCAGGGCTTTGGCCTACCTGCTCCACCTGCGCCCCTTGGAATGGCCCATCATGACGGCCCATTTTCTGCTCGGCACTTTGCTGGCCACGGGCTGGGCCCTGCGGGCCAAGCCCACTCTGCTGGGTTGGCTTGTGTTCGTCGCCCTGCTCAACGGTGGAACCCTCGCCATCAACAGCGCCTTTGACAAGGATGAGGGGGACATTGGCTACCTGAAGGCGCCGCCCAAGCCGCCCGAGCATCTGCTGGCCTTCTCTTCTGTGTTGCTGGCCGCCTCCGCGGGCCTGGGCTTCCTGCTGCCCCGGCCCTTCGCCCTGCTGAACCTCGCCTGCGTGGTCATGAGCGTCCTGTATTCCGTGCCCCCGGTGCGCCTCAAGGCCCGGGCCGGCTGGGACCTGCTCATCAACTGCCTCGGTTTCGGCCTGTTCACGCCCCTGGCGGGCTGGGCCCTCACGGGGCGGCCCTTCGACCGGGGCATTTTGTGGGTGTCATGGGGCTTCGCCTTCCTCTTCGCGGCCCTCTACCCCATGACCCAGATCTACCAGGTGGCCGAGGATGGCCGCAGGGGAGATCGCACCCTGGTGATCAGGATGGGCGTGGGTCGGGGTCTGGCTCTGGCCTTGATGGCCGCCCTGATTGCCCACCTTCTGTTCGCCGCAGCGGTTCTGGCCCTGGGCCGGAATCCGCTGTTCCTGGGACCTTCCCTGGCAGGCTGGTTGGGAGTTCTGCTGCCCTGGTTGGCAAGTTGGCGCACCTGGACCGACCGACGGCACGAAACTGGCATGTATTGGGGCCTGGGTGCCTGGGCCGTCACCGACCTTAGTTTGTTGGGTCTACTCTGGCCATGAACAATTTGGCCTTGAGTCATGGACCTTAAGATCCGATAGGTATAGGAACGGGTGTCAACAATCGATATCTTCACGGAGCAGGCATGCGGTTCAACTGGAGGATCCAGAGGCTGGGATTTTTGTGCTGCGTCGGCCTTGCGACCCTGCAGGCAGCCCCCCGCCCCCTCGCTAGGCTGGCGCTCAAGTCGGCTTCCGCCCTGGTGCTGGACCAGGCCACGGGCCAGACCCTGATCGAGAAGCAGGCAGGAGCCGTCCAGCCCATCGCCTCGCTCACCAAACTCATGACAGCCATGGTGCTGTTGGATGCCCGCCTGGATCCCCAGGAGATCCTCACCATCACCAATGACGACAAGGACATGCTGCGCCACAGCAAATCCCGCCTCCCCGTGGGCACGCGCCTGCCCCGGGAGCAGGCGCTGTTGCTGGCCCTGCTGGCTTCGGAGAACCGCGCGGCTCATGCCTTGGGCCGCACCTTCCCCGGTGGGCTGGAGGCTTTTGTCCAGGGCATGAACGCCAAGGCCAAGGAACTCGGGTTGGAGGAGACCAAGTTCGAAGATCCCTCCGGCCTTTCCGCCGGCAACGTGGCTTCCGCCCATGACCTGGCCCGCATCATGGAAGCCGCCTACCGCTATCCCGAGATCCGCGACTTCACCACTCGGCCCGAAACCAGCATCCAGGCAGGTCGCCGCAGCATCCAGTTCCCCAACACCAATGCCCTGGTGCGCAGCTCCCGGTGGAACATCGGCCTTTCCAAGACCGGCTACATCGAGGAGGCCGGCCGCTGCCTGGTCATGCAGGCCATGCTGGCCAACCGGCCCGTGCTCATCATCCTGCTGGATTCCTGGGGCAAATACTCACGGCTGGGCGATGCCAACCGCATCAAACAATGGCTGGAAGCCCGCGTCGATCCCAAGGGCTGAGGCCTCCTTGCTCACCCCCGGCGTCCGCCCCCCCTTCCCGCTGAAGTGGGGCTTCTCCACCCGGCTGGATTCACCTGAGCACCTGCCGGAACGGCGCCTGAACCAGGTGCATCGCTGCGGCGTGGTGGAAGCCTCCGACTCGGTGGTGGAAGGTGACGGCCTTTGGACCACTCGCCGCGGTGTCCGCATCGGCGTCCGCGTGGCGGACTGCGTGCCCATCCTCCTGGCGGGTCCGCTGAACGATGGACGCCCCTGGGTAGCCGCCCTTCACGCTGGATGGCGCGGCGCCACTGGGCACGGCGATGAGAGTCCCTTTGCCGGGCCTGGCCACGGCATCCTGCGCCGTGGCGCGGCCAGGTACCACTCGCTGGGCGGGAAGCTGGCGGATCTGGTCTGGGCCTTTGGTCCCGCCATCCTGGCCTGCCACTTCGAGGTGGGTGATGAGGTCATCGCCGCCGCCCGGCAGGATCCCGCCTGGCACGAGGGTCTCCGCAGCGAGGGGGCCTCTGGGAAAGCCCATCTCGACCTGCACGGCTTCCTGCGCGCCCAGGCTCTGGACCTGGGCCTGGAGCCTGCCCGCGAGGGGAGCGTGGCCCTTTGCACCATGTGTCGCCCCGACCTGCTCTATTCCTATCGCCGTGGCGAAACCACGGGCCGTCAGTGGGGTTGGATCGAGATCGGCTAACCTGGAAGCCGGCCTCTTCCTTGAAGACTCAGGGCGAGGGCTGAAGACTGAGGGTCGCCCATGCTCAACATCACCGACATCCGCATCACCAAGGTGGAAGGCGACGACAAGCTGCGGGCCTTCGCGGCGCTGGTCATCGACGACTGCTTCCTGGTGGGGGACCTCCGGGTGGTGGAGGGAGAGGATGGCTACTTCGTGGCCATGCCCAGCCGCCGCAAGCGCGACGGCAGCTTCAAGGACATCGCCTACCCCCTCAACAATCCCCTCCGCGAGCTGATCGAAGAGAAAGTGCTGCTGGCCTACGAAACCGCCACCGGCCACCGCGCCCTCAGCCGCATCGAGCGCGGCGAAGCCGCCCAGGTTCGCCCCGACCTGCTGGGGGTCGAGGAATTTGGCTTCACCCCCAAGCCCAATCCCTGACTCGGGCTCTGAAGCTGGGCCCTGAGCATGAACCTCGGGCTTGGGTAGGACGCGAACCCGCGCTATGCTTGCCTTTCCGCCTGGGGAGTAGCCAAGTGGTAAGGCAGCAGGTTTTGATCCTGCGTACCGAGGGTTCGAATCCTTCCTCCCCAACCAACGTTGTCCGGGGGTCCCGCGCTTCGCGCATACCCCCGGGCCCCCGCACGAAAGCCCGGCAGAGCCGGGCTTTCGTTTACTCCCATGACCGAGGTTGGCGTCAGGCGGTCGTTTTCGTTGGGGAGCGCGTGAAGGATTCGAATCGCCAACCGTGCCCCGATAGTCGCGCGGAGAGGAAACCACTGGTACCTGATCGGGTCTGCTATCTAAGCCGCATCGATCGGGCCGGCTGGACCTTTCGCCGAGTGAGTGGCGTTCCAGACCCTCATGAGATAGGGCTTGGCGTTGTGGTACCAGTAGCGGATCAGGTCGATCCTCCGTCGATTCGCTTCGCCGACCAGGAAAGTGCCATCGACCGTGGCAAAAGAGGCATCGACTCCCGGTCCCAGGACATGGAAACGCAAAGGAGCCCGGTCTTCTGGCCCTAACTCGATGCGCAGGCCGTGAATGGATCCGGCAGGCGCCCTCCCGGATAACAACAGCGTTTCCGCTCCATCGAAAAACACGTAGATGTCGCTGCTCAGTACGGCAGCCAGGTGATCCTCGAAGTCTTCGATCCGGGAGAACTCCGGCAGCCGATCAAATCGGAGGGCTTGGTACACACCGCCTGTCGGGGGCTCGGCCATAAGAACGGGCTGGGCTGGGGCCCGACGCCGGGTCCACGTCGACATGGAGGCCAAGTGGGCCGGTGCGGTCTGGCGCTGAAGGTCACTGGAGCAAAGTGGCATACAGGATGGGTTCCTCATGGGAATCACCCATGGAACACGGATCTGGCGCCCAGAGGTGGCAGAATCAGCCGAACGGTGGTTTTTGAGGCCCCAATGGTTGTGACGAGCCCAAATCAGAAGACCCATTGCCAGATCAAGCCCTGGTTGTCGGCCGGCCAGCCGCCTGCCCTTGACGTTTGGGCAGAGCCACGATGGCTTAATTCGGGTTGTTTGGTGGAAACACTTTACCGGTCAACCCATGGACTCGGATGGTGGACGCTCTGAGCGTTGCGGGCGTGATATCCCTCTTCGCCGTCTCAAGGAAGCTGTCCACCGGACCCACCGTGATGTAGTAGTAATTATCATCTGCAAAGATGAAATTCCCGAACTCGCTCGGACACCTGAACTTGACCTTTTCGAGGGCGCGTTGGAAGGCAGAATCAGGTGAAATGATGAAGCCCATGGGCGTCTCTGCAAGGCGACCAGCTTTTCTGACATGGGCACAATCCTGAAATACCTCTCCAACTTTGATGACACCGATCAACCTAGACTTCCGCAGTTCTTGGTCTGGTTGCTGCGCCGAAAGCAGCAATGACCAGACAAGCATGGGTATCGGGATTGGTTTCATCTTGGAAGGTACCTGACTAGGAATGGACGCATCTTCCCAAAGATGGATAGATGCTGATTTGTCTCACAGCGGAAACCTCAATCCCTTGTCCCCGCGAACCTCCACAGTCTCTTTCCTGCTGCCCTTGGGGCCTCGGACGGTGATGGTGTGCCGGCCTTCGGGGACTTTGACGCTGCTGCCGTCGCTTTCGATGCCAGTGTCCTGGCCGTCCACGAAGACTTTGCCGGTACCAGGGAAAGTCTCGATGGTGAGGGTGGCGAGGGCAGGCAGGTTCAAGGGCGCGGTCTGGCCCGCGATCACGCTCAGGCTGCGGCTGTCCTTGAAGTAGTGTTTCGCACTCGCCATGTCCACTTTGTGAGTGCCGGGGGACAATGGAAGCTTGGCTCCAGGGGCCAGTTCGCCCATGTCTTTGCCGTCCACCTTCACGCGCACGCCGAAGCCACCGACCAGCTTGAGGTTGCCGGGGGCGTTGGGATCCAAGGCTGGTTCCTGCCGCGATTCCGCGGTGGTGGCCTCCTTCAACTCAAAGGCCCGTCCGCCCGGGATCTCGCCCGACGCGAAGTCCGAGGCGAAGCCCAGGTTCTCCTTGGTGAGCGTAAGGCGATGGGCCTGGCCCTGATTCCAGCGCACCTTGAGGGGCGTGACGCCCTCCTGGGCCTTCTCATCCAGCACCACCGTGGCGCCTGGGGGCACGGAATCAATCAGTTCCTCGGTGACGACGGGCTCCAAGGCGAAGGCCGGTGGGGCTTCGCCGGGTTTGAAGGCGTAGGCCAGAGGGCGAAATCCCTTGAGTTCCAGGCGCAAGGTATCCCCCGCCTGCAGGGGCTGGTTCATGGGGGTCGTGCCCACGGCCAGGCCGTTCACGAAGACCTTGGCGCCCATGGGCTGGGAATCGATCTGGAGGCGAGCGGCCTTGCTGCCGCGGAACAGGAACCATCCGCCCACCGCCAGTAGGGCCACGACGGCCGCGGCGATCCAGATCCGGCCGGTCCCGCGGGGCTCGGGGCGGGCCACCACCATGGTCTCGTCGAAAGCGGTGGAGCGGATCTCGGGAAGGGGCGAGTCACCATTGATCTTCAGGAGACCGAGGAGCTCGCGGCGGTCCTCCTTGGTGATATCCAGCACGGTGTCCAGCAGGTCGCGCACGAAGGCCGTGCAGGTCGCGTAGCGATCCTCGGGGCGTTTGGACAGCACCCTGTCGAAGACCCGGCGCCAGCCATCGGGAAGGATCCCGAGGACCGGAGGCTGCACCTCGACCGGCGGCTCGTTGACGATGCGGTAGAGGATGGTGTTGATCGAGGATCCCGGAAACGGTGACTGGCCGCTCATCAGCTCGAATACCAGCACGCCGAAGCTGAAAATGTCCGAGCGGCTATCCACCTTGCCCTCGCGGATCTGCTCAGGGCTGGCGTAACTAGGGGTGCCAAGGAAGGTGCCGGTCTGGGTGAGGTTGGCGTCCTCCAGTTTGGCGATGCCGAAGTCCATGAGCTTGGTCCGACCGTCCTCGCCCACCATCGCGTTACCGGGTTTCACGTCCCTATGGACGATGCCCTTGGCGTGCGCGTGGTCCAGCGCCTCGGCCAGGCCCGCCGCGATGCGCAGTTTCTCCTTGGTGGGCAGTGCCGTGCCTTCCTTCATCAGGCCGTCCAGGGGCTTGCCCGGCACGAATTCCATGGCCAGGAAGGGTCCGTAGCCCTCTTCCTCGCCCACATCGTAGATGGCCACGATGCCCGGATGGTTCAGCAGACCGGAGACCTCGGCCTCCCGCTGGAAGCGCAGCAGATGCTCGTGCTTGTCAGTCTCAGTCTTCACGGCATCCAGCTTCATGAGCTTGATGGCCACCTTGCGCTTGATGCGGGGATCCTCGGCGAGCACGACGCTGCCCATGGCTCCCGAGCCCAGGAGGCGCAGGACCTGGTAGCGGCCGATGGTCTTGGGGAGGTTCAAGTTGTCGAGTTCAGCCATGTCAGCATCCTACCGGACGCATCGGAGATGGAGTGGTAGATTGTCATATTCTTCGTGCTTTTTCCGAGCTCCCCATGGCACAATAACGACAGTCCCGCCGACCCCGGGACCTGGGAGGTTTATTCCGTGATGGAAGTCGTCAAGACCATCGTGCTCGGCACCTACTTCACGCTGCTCACCATCCTGAGCGTGTACGGGGCGCACCGTCTTTGGATGCTCCTGCTCTATTACCGGCACAAGCAGGACGTGCCCCAGCCCATGGGCGACGCGAACTACCTGCCGGTGGTCACGGTGCAGTTGGCGGTGTTCAACGAGATGAATGTCATCGAGCGCCTCATGGACCACGTCGTGAAGATGGACTGGCCCAAAGAGAAGCTTGAGATCCAGGTGTTGGACGACTCCACGGACGAGACCGTCAAGGTCGCCAGCGCCGTGGTGAACCGGTACAAGGCCTTGGGTTTCGACATCCAGTACCTGCACCGCACGGACCGCACTGGATTCAAGGCCGGTGCGCTGGCTGAGGGCCTCAAGGTCGCCAAGGGCGAGCTGGTGGCCATGTTCGATGCGGACTTCCTGCCCATCGAGGATTTCCTCCGCAAGGCCGTGCCTCACTTCGCCGATGAGAAAGTGGCCTTCGTCCAAGGCTGCTGGGCCCACCTGAACCGCGAATTCTCCCTGCTTACCCAGGTGCAGGCCATCCTGCTCGACGGGCACTTCGTCTTCGAACACACCGCCCGCCACCGCTCCAAGGCTTTCTTCAATTTCAGTGGCACCGCCGGCATGTGGCGCGTGTCCGCCATCGCCGATGCGGGCGGCTGGGAGCACGACACCATCACCGAGGATGCCGACCTGTCCTACCGCGCCCAGCTCAAGGGCTGGACGGGTGTCTACCTCAAGGATCTGGTCGTTCCCGCCGAGCTGCCCGTGGAGGTCAACGCCTTCAAGAGCCAGCAGCACCGCTGGGCCAAGGGCAATGCCCAGGTCATCCGCAAGCTCATGAAGATCATCTGGAAGTCCGACGAGAGCCTGCACACCAAGCTGGAGTGCTGGTTCCATCTCACGGCCAACTGCAACTACGTCCTCATGGTGATCCTCAGCATCATCATGGTGCCGAGCATGATCTTCCGGGCCGGCACCCCCATGCACGTCCTCCTGCTCACGGACGGCCCCTTCTTCCTGCTGAACGCGGTGAGCGTGGGCCTCTACTTCGGCCTCTCCCAGAAGGAACTGACCGACAACACCGGCTGGCAGAAACGTCTGAAGTACATCCCCGGCCTCATGGGCCTGGGCATCGGCCTCGCCCTGAACCAGGCCAAGGCCGTGCTGGAGGGTTTCTTCACCGACGACAAGGAATTCAAACGCACGCCGAAACTCGGCATGGATGCCAACGGCAAGGCTTGTTCCAAGCGCGCCTACAAGGTGCCCAAGAGCCTGCTCACGTTCCTGGAGCTGGGCTTCGCGGTCTACTACTTCGCCGCCCTCTTCGTGGCCATCTACATCCGCAAGTGGGCTTCGGTCCCCTTCCTCTGGCTCTTCTTCAGCGGGTTCGCCTACATGAGCATCCTGTCGCTGGCCGACATGAAGCTGTTCCGCCGTCTGGCCATGGAAGAGCCCGTCGACGACGCCCAGAGCGCCTCGAACTTCGTCCAGTAGCGCAACCTCCGAGCAAGGGCCCCTGGCCCGCCCTGGATCTTCCGGCGACGTCTGGAAGGTTCCCAGGACGCGACTCCCCGTCTGGTGCCCAGTGATTGATCTCCACAGCCACACCCTCCACTCAGACGGCACGGATACGCCGGAGCGCCTGGCTCTGCTCGCAGAGGAAGCCAAGCTGACGGCCCTCTGCCTCACGGACCACGACACCCTGGGCGGCATCCCGGAGTTCCTGGCCATGCAGCCACAGGTGAAGGTGCGCCTGTTGGTGGGCACCGAGCTGAGCTGCCGCTTCCTGGGCCGTTCCCTGCATGTGCTGGGTCTGCTGGTGGATCCGACGGATGGGCGGTTCCAGACCCGTCTCGATGAGCTGCGTCAGCGCCGGGATGACCGGAACCTGCGCATGATCACGCGCCTGGCGGAACTGGGCTGCCCGGTCACCTACGAGGACGTGCAGGCCCAGGCGGAAACCCCGCTGATCTCCCGCGTCCACTTCGCTAAGGCCCTTGCGGTCCGTGGGTTCGTACGCCGGGCGCCCGAAGCCTTCGAGCGGCTCATAGGGGACGACTGCCCAGGCTTCGTGCCCCGGGAGGAACTGAGCCCGGTGGAGGCCACCCGCTGGATCCGCGAGGCCGGCGGCGTGCCCGTGGTGGCCCATCCAGGCCGCTTCGCGGGCGGGGTGTTCCGCTGGGACGAGGCCATGCGGGATCTCCAGCGGGAGGGGATGGAGGGCCTGGAGGGTTACTACGGGGAGTATCGGGCGGCGGAACAGAAATACTTCGTAGCCCTGGGAGCGCGCCTTGGCATGGTGGTGACCGGCGGCAGCGACTACCACGGTGCCAACAAGCCTGGCCTGCGCCTGGGTGCCGGCCGGGGGGGCCTCAAGGTTCCAGACGACCTCCTGGATGCCCTGGAAAGGCAGCAAAAGGGCGGCACTTATCACTGATTGCGATAGGCTGGAATTACCGAGGCCGCTATGACAGACCGAATTCTCCTGGTGGAGGACGACCCCATCAATGTGAAATTCATCCAGACCGTTCTGGTGAAGAAAGGCGGCTACGAAGTGCTGGTTTCGGAGGAGGTCGGTGAGATCCTCCGCCTGGCGCGCGAAGCCGACCTGAAGGCCATCATCATGGACGTGAGCCTGTCCCGGTCGAGCTATCAGGGCCAGAAGGTGGATGGAATCTTCATCACCAAGCTGCTCAAACAGGACGAGGCCACCCGTCGCATTCCCGTGCTGCTCGCCACCGCCCACGCCATGTTCGGGGACCGGGAGAAGTATCTGGAACTGACCGGGGCCGAAGGCTACATCGCCAAGCCGATCCACGATCCCGCGGCGCTCATCGATGCGGTGAAGTCCGTCACGGGAGATTGAGGTGGCTGCGAAACCCCTACCCTACGCCGCGTTCCGGCTGCTGCTGGAGTACGACGGCAGCCGCTTCCAGGGCTGGCAGAAACAGGGGCCGAAGCAGTCCCGCGAAGGCGTCCGCACGGTGGCGGGCAGCCTGGAGCACCTCATCCACGAGGCCGGCCTGCGGCTCATCTACCTCGGTGGTGCCGGCCGCACGGATGCCGGTGTCCATGCCCTCGGCCAGGTCGCCCACCTGCATCTGGAGGCCAAGGGAGCACCACGCGCTGGCGAACTGCGCCGCATTTTCGACGCCACCCTGCCCCAGGACATCGCCATCCGCGACGTGCGGAGCTGCGCGCCCCGCTTCCACGCACGATTTGACGCGGTCGACCGCACCTACCTCTACCAGATCAGCCATCGGCGGAGTGCCTTCGGCAAGCCCTGGATCTGGTGGGTGAAGCGCAGCCTGGACATCAATCGGCTGCAGAAGGCCTGGATGGCCTTCGAGGGCGACCAGGACCTGGGCTCCTTCGCCGATCTGGACGCTGAGGAGGACGGTCTGAGCCGGATCCTCCGCTGCGAGGTCGTCGAGGCGGGATCGCTGGTGTTGCTGCGGGTGCGGGCCTCCCACTTCTTCCGCCGCCAGGTCCGGCGCATGGTTGGGGCCGCCGTGGCCTGCGCCCTGGGCGAGGAGGAGCCGCTTCGCGTGCTGGAGGATCTCCACGCCCCCACCGAGGCCGCCAACCTGTACTGGGCCGCCAAGGCCGCCCCTGCTTCGGGCCTGTTCCTGGAGGCCGTCCGGTATCCCGGCGATCCCGAACCCGGTCCTCCGCGGCCCACCATCATCATTCCCTGAGGAATCCGATGCTCACTCGCGCTGAAGCCTGGACCTTGCTCTGCCAGTGGACGCCCTCCGAGAAGCTGCGGACCCATGCCCGGGCTGTGGAACTGGTACTGCGCGATCTGGCCGAGAAGCTGGGAGAGGACGTGGAGCGCTTCGGCTTGGCTGGCCTGCTGCACGACGCGGACTATGACAGCTGGCCCGAGGAGCACCCGAAGCGCATCGTGACCTGGCTCCGTGAGCGTGGCGAGCCGGACCTGGCCCACGCCATCAGCGCCCACTACACCCGTTGGAACGTGCCCTACGACCACCTGCTGGACAAGGCTCTGCTGGCTTCGGATGAGATCACGGGCTTCATCATGGCCTGCGCCCTGGTGCGTCCCTCCCGCACCGAGGGCCTCGAGCCGAAGAGCGTGAAGAAGAAGCTCAAGGACAAGGCCTTCGCCGCAGGCGTGGATCGCTTCGAAGTGGCGGAGGGCTTCCGCATGCTCATGGAGGCCGTGGGCGGCAGCGAGGACGAGCACCTTGCGCGCATCATCGCCGTGCTGCACCAGCACCGCACCGAACTCGGTCTGGCCTAGCGGGCGACGAAGGCCTCGCCCAGAGTCTCCGCAATGCGCTGCCGCCGCAGGAGGAGCGTCCGGAGGTACTCCTGTTTTTCGAGGAGCACCGTCCGGCGGCCTGGCGCTTCCGGCCCTTCCTGCGGGATCGACAAGGCTTCCACCTCCGCCCGCACTCGTGCCTCGGCGGCAGCCACGCGGATGACACGGATCTCTCTCTTCGAGGCGGGTTCCCCCCAGTTGTTCTCGGTCCACAGAGGCTCAAAGGAAGCCTCTGCCAGAACCAGGCGCGTCCGCCCGTCCGGTTCCTTCCGTGGTTCGAACACAGCCTGGAGGGCCGCACCATCGCGGCTGTCGCCGCCCGCCACCGGGAAGAGGTCCGCCCGGTACATGCGGTCCTGGTTGCTGATGAAATTGCCCAGAGAATAGGCCACCAGGGCTCTTCGCCCGCCCGCCTCCACCATCTCCGCGGGCTGCAGGACATGGGGATGGTGACCCAGCAGCAGATCGCACCCCGCAGCCACCAGCTGCTTCGCGATGTCCCGCTGGCGCCTGGTGGGCTGGTGCTGGTACTCGTTACCCCAATGGACGCTCACTACCACCAGGTCAGCGCGGGACCGGGCTTCCCGCACGGCGGCCAGCGCTGGTTCCAGATCCAGGGGCCGCACCCAGGGCTCGGTGGCCTTCCGGTTGAGGTCGATGTTGAAAAGGTCCGTGAAACCCAGGAAAGCGATCTTCAGCCCCTGCCGCTCCACCATCTGGAGCGCTTCCGCCCGGGACTGGTCCTCGCCGCTGCCCACAGCCACCAGGTGCTCGGCGTGCAGGCGGTCGAGCGTCTCCCGCACACCTTTCCCTCCCTGGTCGAAGGCATGGTTATTGGCCGTGGACAGCACCGTGAACCCGCTGGCCCGCAAGGCGGCCGGAAGGGTGGCTGGCGCATTGAACTGGAAGGGCACTCCGGGCCGGCCCGTGGTGGGCGCGACCGGTGTCTCCAGATTCCCGAAGGCCAGGTCGGCGCCCTGGAAGAGAGGCACGAGGTCCGCCCACAGGGCCGGGAAGCCTTGCGCTGCGTGCTCCGCCGAAGCCTTCACATCCTGGTGCATGAGGATGTCCCCCACCGCCACGAGACGCAGGCGCGGCGGTGGCGGTGGCTGTGGTGGCGTGCGGCGGGGCCGGCAAGCCGACGACAAGGCCAGCACCACGGCCAGTACGGCCGCCCCCGTTGCGGCGCCTCCGATCCCCCGGCGCATCAGCCCCAGACCTCCGGCCCGTAGTAGACCTCCACCGGCACCTCTGGCAGCCGGGCACCGACCTGGGCCACGAGGCTGTCCATCTCCTGGCGGGACAGGGGACGCGCTTCGGGCTCTGGCGTGGGACGCGCCACGGTGTAGAGCTGGAGGGCCTGGAGGCGTCCACCCTGGGCCAGGATGCTCTCGAGGCGCCCGCAGTAGGCCTCCACCTCATCGGCGGAAGGCCCCTGTCCCTTCCAGCTGAGGAAGAGGGTCTGGATGAGGATGGGCCAGCGCCGGGCGGTGGCCAGCAGGTTGTCGAGGATTCTCTGGAAGGGGATCTGGCTGCGGCAGATCTCGCGGTAGTAGGCCTCGGTGCCCGCATCCAGCTTGGCCCAGATCTCGCCCTGGTTCGCCATGAGCGTTTCCAAGCCCTTCACCACCTCGGGCGCCTGGAGGCGGCTGGAATCCGTGATGAGAACCAGCTTCACCAAGTCCAGGCCTCGCTGGGCCTTGAGACGGGCCACCCGGGCCACCACCTCGGCGAACTCGCGGGCCGTGGTGGGTTCGCCATCTCCGCTGAAAGCAATGTCGTTGAGTCGCCGTTGGCCGGGCCGGGCAGAGTCGAAAGGTGGGATCGCATAGATCTCGCCACTGGTGGCCAGATCCAAAAGAAGACCCAGTTCCTTGTCCAGCAGGTCAAGGTCCAGATCCTTCAGTTTCGCGGGCGTGAGGCGATCCACCTCGCAATAGACGCAATCGAAGTTGCAGACCTTGTCCGGGTTAAGGTTCACACCCAGGCTCACCCCACGGCTCCGACGTGAAATCACGGGGTAGCAATAGTCAAAATCCCGCCAGACGCGGCGATGGTCCAGATGGGCCTTGATGAGATCCGTCATGCTGCAAGTACATCACGGACCTGGGGCCGTTCCAGCAAAAACGGCATCGGGAAAGCACCGATGCCGTTTTTGGATAGAGCAAGATGACTGATTCAGCAGTTTTTGCGGCGCTGGTGGGCCTCCACGGCGACCTGGACAGCTTCGGGCTTCCAGAGGATGGGCCCGGGATGCTGCGCCTCATCCACGGCCACCATGACGAACTCGCCGCTGGTGACGGCCCGCCGGGCATCAGACACCGGCTGGTAGACCTGCACCTCGATCTGGAGGGTCATGCTGGTGCGTCCCTGCCGGGTGATGGCCACGAAGAATTCGATGATCTCCCCCGCCCGCACAGGGCTGTGGAAGACCAGTTCCGAGACCTTGAGCGTGAGGAACCGGCGGTTCCGTGACATGAGCGAGGCCGTGATCCCCGCCACCTTGTCCATGCGGGCCATCATGTCGCCACCGAACAGCGTGGCGTTGAGGCCGATGTCCTGGTCCAGGACCATTTCTCTGGAAATCAGCATGAACCCTCCGCCCCCAGCATAGCGGGGCTACCAGGCCCTTGAGGCGACCAGGAGGGCCGCGACGAAACCTCCCAGGGCCAGGGCCGCTGAGAGGAGGCGCGGACCCGCCAGCGGATCCGACTCATGGGCACGCCGAACCGGGAGGCCAGCCCGGAAGCCAGTTCCACGATGGTGGCGGGCGGCTGGTCCAACGGGATCTGGACTTTGTGGACCTCCACCTGGCCGGCCTCGATCTTCAACACGGCCCGATGGTTCTGGAGGAAGCCTGTCAGGCCGAAGAGCAGGCCGAAGGTGGCCCCACTGAGGCCCACCCAGGCATGGAAGCGCCGAAGATGGCGCAGGAAGGCCGCACGGCGCGGGTCGGGTCGGGCAATAGAAATAGACGTCATGACAAACATCATGGGACCGGCGGCCCTGTCCCGTGAAGGCGCAAAAAAGACGGCCCCGGAGAGGGGCCGTCCTACCTTTAGAATCCTGAACTGGACTAGCCCTTCAGGCGCTCGGCCAGGGCCTTGCCCATGTCGGCGGGGCTCTGCACGACGGTGATGCCAGCCGCGGTGAGGGCTTTCATCTTTTCGGCGGCGGTGCCCTTGCCCCCGGAGATGATGGCGCCGGCGTGGCCCATGCGGCGGCCCGGAGGGGCCGTCTGGCCGGCGATGAAGGCCACCACGGGCTTCTTCATGTTCGCCTTCACCCATGCGGCGGCGTCTTCCTCGGCACTGCCGCCGATCTCGCCGATCATGATGACGGCGTGGGTGTCGGGGTCGTTGTTGAACATCTCCAGCGCATCGATGTGGCTGGTGCCGCTGACCGGGTCGCCGCCGATGCCGATGCAGGTGCTCTGCCCGATGCCCAGGGCGGTGAGCTGGCCCACGGCCTCATAGGTGAGGGTGCCGGAGCGGCTGACCACGCCCACGTGGCCCTGCTTATGGATGCGGCCGGGCATGATGCCGATCTTGGCCAGGCCGGGGCTGATGATGCCGGGGCAGTTGGGGCCGATGAGGCGGCTCTTGGGGTAGTTGGGGAGCACCCGCTTGACCTTGACCATGTCGAGAACGGGGATGCCCTCGGTGATGCAGACGACCAGCTCAATGCCCGCGTCGAGGGCTTCGAGGATGGCGTCCGCCGCGGCCACGGGGGGGACGAAGATCATGGTGGCGTTGGCGCCGGTCTTGGCCACGGCCTCCTGGACGGTGTTGAAGACCGGGAAGCCTTCGATCTCGGTGCCGCCCTTGCCGGGGGTCACGCCGCCCACGACCTTGGTGCCGTAGTCGCGGCAGCCCTTGGCGTGGAAGAGGCCTTCGCGGCCGGTGATGCCCTGAACGATGAGTTTGGTGTGGTTGCCCACGAGAACTGCCATGTCATACCTCGCTAGATTCGAATTCGGGTTCAGGGAAATGGCTACTTGACCGAAGCCACGACCTTCTCGGCGGCGTCCTTCAGGTCGGCGGCGACGATGAGGTTCAGGCCACTCGCTGCGAGGATCTGCTTGCCCTCCTCGACGTTGGTGCCTTCCAGACGAACGACCACCGGCACCTTGATGCCGATCTCCTTCGCCGCGTTCACGATGCCCGAGGCCACGATGTCGCAGCGCATGATGCCGCCGAAGATGTTCACCAGCACGGCCTTCACGGACTTGTCCTGCAGGATGATGCGGAAGGCGTTCTTCACCGCATCCTCGGTGGCACTGCCGCCCACGTCCAGGAAGTTGGCCGGGGAGCTGCCGCAATACTTGATGATGTCCATGGTGGCCATGGCCAGACCGGCGCCGTTCACCATGCAGCCGATGCTGCCATCCAGCTTGATGAAGTTGAGGTTGTACTTGCTGGCTTCCACTTCCTCTTCCGCTTCCTCGTTGAGGTCGCGGTAGGCCAGCACATCCGGGTGGCGGACCAGGCCGTTGTCATCGAAGCCGATCTTGGCGTCCAGGGCCGTGACATCCCCCTGCTTGGTCACGACCAGCGGGTTGATCTCCACCATGGAGCAGTCCTTCTCCACGAAGAGTTTGTAGAGGTTCTGCAGGAAGACGACGCCCTGCTTGAAGGCATTGCCTTCGAGCCCCAGGGCGAAGGCCACCTGACGCGCCTGGAAGCCATTGAGACCCAAGGCAGGATCCACGGCCACCCGGACGATCTTCTCGGGGGTCTTGGCGGCGACCTCCTCGATCTCCACGCCACCCTCGGTGGAAGCCAGGATGGTGACCCGGCTGGTGACGCGGTCCACCAGGAAGCTCAGATAGAGCTCGCGCTCGATGTCCACAGGCTTGGAGAGGAACACCGTGCGGACCTTGCGCCCTTCGGCGCCGGTCTGCTTGGTGACCAGCTGCATGCCGATCATGGCCTTGAACAGCTCGGCGGCCTTGTCGGGATCCGTCGCGAACTTCACGCCACCGCCCTTGCCGCGGCCGCCAGCGTGGATCTGCGCCTTGACGACACTGGCGCCGCCAAATTCCTTGGTGATCATGCGGGCCTCTTCCGCATCCTGGGCGACCTTCCCGTCGGGCGTGGCCACCTTGTACTGCCTCAGCAGCTCTTTGGCTTGGTATTCATGGATATTCATACTCGCTCCCGAAAAGGTCACCCCTCAGTCTAGCGGCCGGACCGCCAGGTCCGAACCCTCAAGGCTGTGACCCGTGGCATCCTTTGAAGGCCCCAGGAGACGTTCATGGCCCAGATCGACCGGCTGCTTTCCCATGTCATCGCCAGGGGCGGCACTCGGCTCCAGATGGAGGCGGACAGGAAACCCCGCCTAGAACTCAAGAGCGGCGAGACCCTGGACCTCCTGCCCAACCCACTGCCTGCGGTGATGGTGGACACGCTGGCAGGGGATGTGGTTCCCGGCAACCTGAAAACTGCCTGGCAGCTGGAAGGAAAGGCCGAGTTCGAATACGACCTGGCCGGCCAGGTCTTCCAGATCCGTCTAAGGCGCAACGGGGAGATGCCCACCCTCACCGCCGAATGGCGGGGTCCCGCCCACCCCCAACCACCCGCGCCCGCGACGGTGGAGGCGCCCTCTCCAGCGCCGAAGGTGGTGCCAGCCCCTGTGACCCCCGCATCGTCAGCCTCGAAACCTGGCGGGGGCCACGGTCACCCCCTGGCCGAGCGGTTGTTCTCCGCCTTGCTCGCCCAGCAGGGCTCTGATCTGCATTGCACCTCCATGGAACCGCCCCTGGTTCGCGTCCACGGCGACATGAAGGAGTTGGAAGGTTTCGGACCGCTCGAACCCGCCACCATGCTGGAAATGATGGAGGCCGTCGCCACTCCGCTCGCCTGGCATCATTTCCAGGAACGCCACGATGCGGATTTCGCCTACGCCTATGAGGCCGGCAACTGCCGTCTCCGCGTGAACTATTTCATGGATCGGATCGGGCCTGGCCTGGTCTGCCGTGTCATTCCCAACCAGATCCCCGATCCCGACAAGCTGGGTCTGCCCGATCCCATCCGGCGCCTCTGCGACCTCTCCAAGGGCCTCGTGCTGGTGACGGGCCCGACGGGCAGCGGCAAGTCCACCACCCTGGCGGCCATCATCGACCTGGCCAACCAGAAGCGCCATGACCACATCCTCACCATCGAGGATCCCATCGAGTTCGTGCACCCCCGCAAAGGCTGCCTGGTGAACCAGCGGGAGGTGGGCACCCACACGGATAGCTTCAAGAACGGCCTCCGCGCGGCCCTGCGCGAGGATCCCGACATCGTGATGGTGGGCGAGATGCGTGATCTCGAGACCATCGCCATCGCCCTGGAGACCGCCATCACCGGCCATCTGGTCTTCGGAACCCTGCACACAAGCAGTGCAATCGGCACCATCGACCGCATCGTGGACCAGTTCCCCGCCGATCGGCAGCAGCAGATCCGCGTGATGCTGGCGGATGCCCTGAAGTGCGTGGTGAGCCAGACCCTGCTCAAGAAGATCGGGGGCGGCCGCATCGCCGCCCTGGAGACCCTCTTCATCAGTCCCGCCATCGCCAACCTCATCCGCGAGGGCAAGAACTTCCAGATCACCAGCGCCATGCAGACCGGCCGTAGCTACGGCCAGAAGCTCATGAACGACGCCCTGGTGGAATTCATCAAGGACAAGAAGGTCGAGCCGCTGGAGGCTTATCTCAAATGCCCTGACAAGGAGAGCTTCATCGCGGCCTGCAAGCGTGCGGGAATCCCGTTCGATCTGAGATTAGGAGAGGTCGAGAGTTAGCCGGCTGACAGCTGGGTGGGCGGAATCCCCCCCAGCTGTCGGAACCCCGACTTGAAGATCACCTTCTGGATTCGGGGACCCGGGTTGTGGTTGATCCCCGCCCTCCCCTTGCGCGAGGAATTGCCGCTCCCATGCTGGATACCACCTGCGGGTCAGGTTGTGTGTGTCTGCCCACCTGATGGTCCTGTTTTCGGGATGATCGATGGCGAGTCCCTCGGAACTCAACTGCGTTCGAACGATGCCTCCCGCTCCGAAGGATCAGTGTTTGCTTTGATAGCTGTCCTGGAGGTGGAACATGGCCCTGCAGCTGGGGAAGTCTCCTCGATCGCCCAGAGAGGCTGTCACGAAAAAGACCCCGGTCCACCCAAAAGCCCGAATGGCGCAAGCCCTGGTGGCCGTCCTGCCCTTCCTGGACCAGCGACCGGATGGCGGCGATGCTCATCTCAGCGAGGGCATCGCCGACGAAGTGCTGCAGACCCTCGACCACCTGGAAGGCCTCCAGGTCATCTCCAGGACCACCTCCTTCCGCTATGGCGGATCGGCCCTCTCGCCGCTGGCCGTGGGGCGGCATCTGCATGCGACCGCCATCCTGTCGGGCACGCTCCGGAAGAAGGCGAACCTGCTGAACCTGAAAGCGGAGCTGGTGGATGTGAAATCAGGCCGGGTGGCCTGGTCCAAGGCCTATGCCTTCGACCGGCAGGAGCTCTTCGCGACCCTCGATGACATCACCAGGCAGGTGGCGTCCGCGCTGCATGTGCCCGCGTCCATCAGGCCCAGATATCCGGTGGACCTCGAAGCCTATGAGTACTACCTGAGGGGGCGTCAGTTCTATTTCACATTCAACCGTCAAGGCATGAGCCTGGCGGCCGAGATGTATCGACGTTCCTTGGACCAGGATCCAAATTTCCCCTCGGCCTGGGCGGGTCTGGCCAACTGCGCGGCCTACAGCTACATCTACATCGATCGCACCGAGCCCCAGAGAGAACTGGCGGAGTCCTGCAGCCGCAAGGCCCTGGAATTGGACCCGGACTTGGCCCTGTCCGCCGCCGGCCTGGCAGATGAGGCCGAGGCCGCGTTTGAAACAGCGCTTCGCCTCGACCCAAACCTCTACAGCGCCGCCTATTTCTACGCGCGCCATTGCTTCGCGGCCGGCAAGCCGGAAAGGGCCATCGAGTACTTCGAGTGGGCGGCGGCCCTCCGTCCGGAAGATTTCCAAGCCATCCTGCTGGTGGCCCAGGTCTACCACAGCCTGGGCCTCACATGCTCCGCGACAGCAGCGCCTCGGGAATCTCCCGAAGCAGATTCCCGGTATTGATGTCGCCCTGCACCGCGGACAGCTGAGCCACGGCATTCTTCGAAGCCTTGAGGGCCAGGTCACGGGTTTCCGAAAGGGCGTCGTGCCGCGCGATGAGGGCGCGCAGCCGGGCCTCCTCATCAGCGGGAATGGGTACTTCCTCGCCCCGGTCCCAGATGGTGCGGATCAGGGAGCGCACTTCATCCGGGGCCTTTTCCAGCAGGGTGAGCATGGGCAGGGTGAGTTTCCCTTCGCGCAGATCGCTGAACGCCGGCTTGCCCAGCTGTTCGCTGGTGGCCGTGTAGTCCAGCAGGTCGTCCACCAGCTGGAAGGCCCGACCCACCTCGAGGCCGTATTCGCGCATGGCGATGCATTCCTCCAGGCTGCGACCCGTGAGGACAGCGCCTGTCTCGGTGCAGCCGCTGAACAAGAGCGCCGTCTTCCGTTCCTGAATGTCGAAGTAGTCCTTGCGGCTGGTATCCAGCTTGTAGAGCACGTCGTTCTGGATGAGCTCACCCTCGATCATGCGGGTGGTGACTTCCGCGAAGATCTCCATCATCCGCCAGCTGCGGCCGGCGATGGCCTCGCTCATGGCCACCAGGTAGAGGACGTCGCCGAAGAGCACGGTCAAGGTGTTGCCCCAGAGCCGGTTGAGCGTGGGCATGCTCCGGCGCAGCTGGGCGTGGTCAATGACGTCGTCATGCACCAGGGTGGCCGTGTGGACCAGTTCGAAGACGGCGCCGAACCTCACATCATCCTCGTTCTGGACACCACAGAAGCGGGACGACAGCATCACCAGGGCCGGGCGCAGGCGCTTGCCCTGGCCGCCGCGAACATGATCCGCCAGCTTCTGGACCACCTCCACATCGCTCTGCAGGATGCGCTGCAGCTCCGCCTCCACGCCCGCCAGCTTGGGAGCGATGGGGAGGAAGTACCGGGAGAGGTCGAGTCGGCTCAATGAAGAACTCCTAGCCCCGATAGTTGGTGAACTGCAGGTCCAATCCCTGATCGTCCTTCTTGAAGAGGGCGATGACTTCCTGCAGATCGTCGCGGCTCTTGCCGCTCACCCGAAGCTGGTCACCCTGGATGCTGGCCTGGACCTTGATCTTCGAATCCTTCAGCGCCTTGATGAGCCCTTTGGCCTTCTCCACGGGAATGCCCTGCTGGATGGTGACCTCCTGCCGGACACTGCCCTTGGCTGCGGGGTCGATCTTCCCGTAGACCATGCTGCGGATGCTCACACCGCGCTTGTGCAGCTTGGTCTGGAGCACGTCGATGACAGCCTTGAGCTTCACCTCGTCATCGCTGGTGAGCACCAGCACCTTGTCGTCCTTGAGCTCAATCTTGGACACCGAGCCTTTGAAGTCGTAGCGCTGGCCGATTTCCTTCATGGCCTGGGACACGGCGTTCTTCACCTCGTCCAGGTCCACCTTGCAGACCACATCAAAAGAACATTCGCTGGCCATGGGCACTCCTCATCCGGATACGCCTTTCAGACTAGCGCCTCGGCGGAACCAAGGAAGAGGCGAAGACAGGATTGCAGGATGAAAAGCCAGATGAACAGTGCGGGCGCGGTGTAGTACCAGGCTTGAACCTTGTTGATCCTAAGAGTGCCTAACAAAACCCCGACGAGGCCGCGAGAAAGCCAGGTGGGATGCACCGCAGATATCAGTTCGTCTCGCGTATCGCCGCAGGCGATACCGAGAAGGAAGGGCCCGCAGGGCGATGCGGGACATCGTTCAAGGGCCCTGACGCCGCGGGGCGCCCACCTGGCTTTCTCCCTCCGGGCGAGGGCCGGCGGGCGCCGCGATGCCGCGTCACGCTCGTCGCGCGTAGTCCCCGCTACGCATCTCCTCGCGTTCCTCGCCTCGCTCGCCCGGCGACCCTCGCGCGGCCCCGTGGGGGTTTTGTTAGGCACTCTTAATCCGGTCTCCGCATTTGGCTTGGGCTCTCCAGCCGTTCCCGCAGATCGGGCCAGCCGTCCCAGAGGCTCAAGAACTGGAAGGCGGCCAGCACCAAGGCGTGGTGGATCTCCCCACGGCGCATGCGGCTCTGCCACTCGGACCAGGTACAGGCCCAGACCTGGAGTTCCTCCGCCGGGTCCAGCGCCAGGGGGCCGTCCGGATCGCAGTCCAGGGCCAGGAAGGTATGGCAGTGGTTGTTCTGGGTCGCCGGGTTCGGGGTGCATGAACCGAGGAACACCCAGCGATCGGACACGAACCCCGTCTCCTCGCGAAGCTCCCGCCTGGCCGCCTGCTCCACGGCCTCGCCGGCATCCATGCCCCCGCCCGGGATCTCCAGGGTGGAGGCGTCGATGCCATGCCGGAACTGCTCCACCACCAGCAGGTCGCTCTCCCGCGTGAAGGCCACCACATTCACCCAGTCGGGCCCCTGAAGGCGGTAGAAGGCGTGCTGGCGACCCGTATGGGGGCTCCGCCGCTGGGCCACGATCTGCCGGAACAGCCGCGAATCCTGGCGCACGCTTTCGGACTCCTGGGTCCAGGCGGTGTTCGGATCGAAGCCCTCGGGGTGGCGATGCAGCAACCGCATCAGTACCTCGGCACAGAGGGGTCCAGGCGGCTGTAGGCGTCGATCCCGCCGGCCAGGTGGGCCAGATCCACGAACCCCGCACCCTGGAGGAAGCGGAGGGCATAGAGGCTCCGGGTGCCATGGTGGCAGTAGGCCGCCACGGGCCGGGAGGGATCCAGCTCGCCCGCCCGGTCCGCCAATTCGCCCAGGGGGATGAGGATGGCGCCGGGAATGTGGGCCAAGTCGTATTCCCAGCGCTCCCGCACATCCAGGCGTTGGACGGTCTCCGATAGATCTCGGTAGGTTTCCGCGGAAAGGTGGATGCCATTCTCAAACACGCTGTGGTTCTCCCTGATCCAGCACGCGGCTGCAGATGTGATGGGTGATGACGTCCAGGGCGGTGTGGTTCTCCACGCCCGTGGGCACGATGAGATCCGCCCAGCGCTTGCTGGGCTCCACGAACTCCAGGTGCATGGGGCGCACGCTCTGTTCGTACTGATCCATGACGCTCTCAAGGCTGCGGCCCCGCTCCCGGGTATCTCGTCGGATGCGGCGCAGGATCCGGATATCCGCGTCCGTGTCCACGAACACCTTCATGTCCAGCAAGTCCCTGAGCTCCTGGAGCGCGAAGAGCAGAAGCCCTTCCAGGATCACCACCTGGCCGGGCGGCACAGGTTCCTCCCAGCCCGTGCGGTCAGAGAGGGTGAAGTCGTAGCGCGGCTTCTGGATGCTCTCGCCTCGATGCAGGGCCCCGAGGTGCGTGGCCATGAGCTCCAGGTCAAAGGCGTGGGGATGGTCCCAGTTCACCGGCAGTCCGCCGAAGCGGCCCTTCACCACTTCCAACGGAGCGTAGTAGGCATCCATGTCCAGCAGGAGTGTGGCAATTTTGCGGCGCTTCAGCCGTTTCACCAGCTCGGCGGCCACGGAAGTCTTTCCGCTGCCCGAGCCACCCACGATGCCCACCAGCATCGGCCTGTCGGTCATGTGCCCCCCCCCAATCCCTCCATCCTACATTCGAGTGCCTCTGCTAAGGTTCTTGCCATGAACCGCGTGTGCTTAGCCCCCGCCCTGGCCCTTCTTGCGCTCCTGTCCGGATGCACTTCCGAAGACCCCAGATTGCCCGGCAACCTTTATGAAGAGGCCCGGAAACTGAACCTGGAAGGCAGGAGCCTCGAAGCCCGGGCCATGATGAAACAACTGGTGGATCGCTACCCGGATACCGAGGCGGCCCGTCAGGCGACCCGGGACCTCTTCCTGATCGAGGCCTTTGTGAACCGGGACGTGGCCGACCGCCAGAAGCAGGTGCGAGCGGCCCTCAAACGCATCACCGATGCCCTGATCCGCTACAAAGCCAAGACCGGGGAGTACCCGGACTCCCTGCAGGGACTGGTACCCGAATACCTCGATCAGGTGCCCGAAGCCCCCTGGGGCCACCCTTTTCTCTACCGTCCCTACGTCAGCCGCCCTGTCGAAGATGTCCAGGTTAAACGAGGTCCTGTGAGACAGAAATTCAACACCAAGTTGGATGGGTACTACCTGGTGTGCCTTGGCACGGATGGCGTCCCTGGCGGCGAGGGGTTAGCCGGCGACCTCCTCATCAAGGACGGTGCCCCCTGGACTGACGGCCCCTTCCCACCGGTTCCCCAGCCGCAGCCCATCCGTTGAGGTTCCAACCAGGCGTACACCAAGCTGCGCACGTTCGTGCGCAGCAATCAAAATGCGGCCCATGGCCGCATTTTGCAGATGCCTCCTTGGAAGAAGTCAGCTGACGCCCCAATCCAGGATCACCTTCCCACTCTGCCCGCTCCGCATCGCGTCGAAGCCCTTCTGGAAGTCGTCGATGCTGAAGCGGTGGGTGATGACGGGGGTGATGTCCAGGCCACTCTGGACCATGGCGGCCATCTTGTACCAGGTCTCGAACATCTCGCGCCCGTAGATCCCCTTCAGGACAAGGCCCTTGAAGATCACCTGGCTCCAGTCGATGGCGCAATCACCAGGCAGGATGCCCAGCAGGGCCACTCGGCCGCCGTGGTGCATGACCTCCAGCAGGGATTCGAAGGCGTTGCGGTTGCCGCTCATCTCCAGGCCCACGTCGAAGCCCTCGGTCATCCCCAAATCCTTCATCACGTCGGGGAGGCTTTGCTTCATGGGATTCACGGCGACCGTGGCGCCCATCTTCCGCGCCAGCTCCAGCCGGTATTCGTTCACGTCCGTGATGACCACATTCCGCGCCCCCACATGTTTCGCGATGGCCACGGCCATGATGCCGATGGGGCCCGCGCCCGTGATCAGCACATCCTCGCCCACCATGTCGAAGCTGAGGGCCGTATGGGTGGCATTGCCATAGGGATCGAAGATGGAGGCCACCTCGTCCGGGACATTGTCCGGCACCTTGAACACATTGAAGGCCGGGATGGACAGGTACTCCGCGAAGGAGCCGGTGCGGTTCACACCCACGCCCACGGTGTTGCGGCAGAGGTGACGCTTGCCGGCCCGGCAATTACGGCAATGGCCGCAGGTGATGTGGCCCTCGC
>CAVPLE010000120.1:0-66058 GCA_963705865.1 uncultured Holophagaceae bacterium
TGGGGTGCTGAATCCAATAGCTGGAGCCCAGCAAGCCCTCCTCCTCCCCTCCGAAATGCAACAGCAGGATGGACCGCCGGGGCCGCGCCTGCTTCAGCTCCCGCGCCAGCTCCACCACCATGGCGGCGCCGGAGGCGTTGTCGTCGGCGCCGGGATGCACCTGTCCGCGGGCCTGCGCGCCGCCCAGGCTGTGGCGTTCGCCCAGGCCCAGGTGATCCAGGTGCGCCCCCAGGACGATGTATTCCTTCCGCAGCTTCGGGTCGCGGCCGGGAAGCACCGCCACCACGTTGGGCACCTGGGCCTCGTCGCGGCGGAGCTTCAGTTTCAAGGTGAGCGTGGTCCAGGGAGCGTAGATGAAGTCCTGGCTGGCGGGCCTGCCGGTGTCCCGGATGGTCTTGAGCCGGGCCTGGAGGTCGCCGCAGACGGTCCCCAGGGCATCCGCGGCCAGGCTGAGCACGGGGATGCCCATCTTCACCGGCCCCTCCTCCCGTTGCAGGGGGCGCGACGGGCCATCCTCCAGCACGAGCACCGCGGCGGCCTTCGCCAATTCCAGGCGCTTGACGCGGGCCAGCAGGCTCCGCTCGCCCCGTGGCAGGTGGGCGAAGGCGTCGATGTCCGGCAGGGTGCGGACGATGATCGCCACCCGGCCCTTCACCTCCACTCCGGCAAGATCGTCGTAGCCGCCGGGGATCTGGATGCCATAGCCGAGGAAGGCGAGGGGCTTCTGGCGGAAATCCGCATCGCCGCTATAGCCCAAGGCCTCGATGTCCCGGCCCCACACGAGCGGCCGAGCCTCCTCGCCATGGGTCAGGAGGGCACCCTGCTCCGCCCGGATCACCTTCGCGACGAAGGGGAAGCGTTGGATCTGCGCCTTCAGGCCGAGGGCCCTCCATTCCCGAACGAGGTGGGCCGCGGCCTGATCCAGTTCCGGGTACCCGTTGCCCCGGCCCTTGAGCGCGGGCGAGGCGAGGAATTCCACCTCCCGCTGCAGCCTGGCCGCGACCCGCGCCTCGGGCGGCGTCTGCGCCACGAGGGCGACGGCGAGGAAGGCGGAAATCCAGGGGCCCATGTCGTCTCCGGAGATCTACCACTTTACAGGCGTGCGGGGGATCCGTCCTGATTGGGGCCGTAATCGGGGCGGCTGTGGGAGAATGGGCCCATGTCCGAACAGGGAGCCTTCTTTCAATCCGACCGGATGGACCAGCGGCCCATGCGCCATACGCTGCTCTGGCGTCTGGCCGGCTATCTGCGTCCCCAGTGGGCGGCGCTCCTGGCCCTGCTCGGCCTCATGGCCCTCGGCGCCTTCCTGGAGGTGATGCCCTCGGAACTGACGCTCCGGCTCATCAACCGCTTCATGGCCCAGGGCAGCCTGAAGGGCGCGGCACCCATGATCGCGGGTTTCGTGGGTGTGCTCTTCGCCGGCTTCTTCGTCAGCTTCGCCCGCTACTTCCTGCTGGCCCGGGTGGGGCAGAAGGCCATGCTCGAACTGCGGGTGCAGCTCTTCGCGCACCTCATGGGCCGCAGCACGGATTTCTTCCACCGCAATCCCGTGGGCCGCCTCATGACCCGGGTCACCAGCGACGTGCAGAACCTGAACGAGATGTTCGCCTCGGGTTTCGTGGCCATCGTGGGAGACGCGCTCTCCCTGCTGGCCATCGTCATCTGGATGTTCTGGACCCACCCCGGCATGGCCCTGGTGGCGCTGGTGATCCTGCCCTTCCTGCTAGTGGCCACCGAATTCTTCCGCCGACGGGCCGGTGAGGCCTTCCGCGAAACGCAGCGACGCTACGCCGCCATCAACGCCTTCCTCCAGGAGCAGATCTCCGGCATGGGCCTGGTGCAGGTGAACGCCCAGGAAGCGCGCAGCGATGCCCAGTTCAAGAGCCTGAACGAGGACTACTTCCAGGCCTTCCTGCGCACCATCTTCGCCTACGCCGTGTTCTTCCCCGTGGTGGAGTTCATCACCTCGGGCACCCTCGCGGCGCTCATCTTCTATGCGGGTTTCAAGCTCCAGGCCGGGGCCATCACCTGGGGCCTGCTGCTCGCCTTCATCCAGCAGTCGGGGCGATTCTTCCGGCCCATCCGGGAACTGGCCGAGCGCTACAACGTGATGCAGACGGCCCTGGCTTCCAGCGAGCGCATCTTCCGCCTCCTGGACAACCAGGAGGAGATCCCCGAGGCACCGGACGCCAAGCCCGCGGCCTTTGCCGGCGAGGTCCGCCTGGAGAACGTCACCTTCGCCTACGAGGAGGGCGGCCGGAAGGTGGTGCGCGACCTCAGTGGCGTCATCCCCAAAGGCCGGCGCGTGGCCGTGGTGGGCCACACCGGGGCCGGCAAGAGCACCCTCATCAACCTGCTCATGCGCTTCTACGACGTGCACGAGGGGCGCATCACCGTGGACGGCGTGGACGTGCGGGAGCTGAAGCTCCGCGGTCTGCGGGATCTCTTCGGCCTGGTGCTCCAGGATGTCTTTGTCTTTTCCGGCACCCTGCGCGACAACATCGTGCTGGACCGGCCTATGGACGAGGCGCGCCTGACCTCGGTGCTGGAACAGAGCCAGCTGAAGGACCTGGTGGGCCGGCTGCCCATGGGCTTGGATACCCAGGTGGGTGAGCGGGGCCAGAAGCTCAGTGCCGGTGAGCGGCAGCTCCTGGCCTTCGCCCGCATGCTCTACCTGGAACCCGCCGTGCTGCTGCTGGACGAGGCCACCGCCAACATCGATTCCGAGACCGAAGCCAAGATCCAGACCGTCATCGAACGCGTGAGCCACCGCCTCACCACCTTCACCATCGCCCACCGGCTCTCCACCATCCGCGACGCCGATGAGATCTGGGTCATGGACCAGGGCGTCCTCGTCGAGCGCGGCACCCACGACGGCCTCATCGCCCAGGATGGCATCTACGCCAAGCTGGTGCGGCTGCAGTTCTCGGATGGCGAGGCGGCCTGAGCACAGCGCACATTCCAGCGAGCCAGCTTCGTTTCCCAGATGGCCATCGATCATGCGACGGAAAGGGCTAACCCGCCTCCATGTCCCATTCTCGGCCACGTAGTAGTAGCTCCATGCCGTGAGGCAAACCGCTCAAATTCGACCTCTTCCTCATGAGCCTCTCGCGCCGTCTTTGCACTGCCGCTTTCAAGGATTCCCCTCCCGCACCCAAGCCCACCAATAGACGCCAGAAGAACAATGCCAAGCATCAGCCGCATATCCGGAGGCTCATGACTCGCCTCTCGTTTTTTCGAGGAAGACTTGACAAGGGCGCGGATTGATTGTATTTTTACTTTTGAATATTTTAATAAATTATTAAAATATTATAGGAGATCCGGTGTGAATGATTCAAAAGAAGAAAAGAGAACCCGTTTTATAGAGGTGGCGATTGACGTGATCAGACGATACGGAATCAAGAAGGCCACCCTGGATGACATCGCAAAAGCCGCCGGGGTGTCGACCCCCTCAATTTATTATTATTTCCCCAACAAAAACGAGCTGCTCCGGGCTGCGTTGTCCTCCACGGTCAATTCCCTGTTGGGCGAAATCGAAGCCGTAGTCCAGTCCTCGGGCGCTCCAGAAGCGAAATTGATTGCCGCGTGGAGAACGGTATTCTCCACCGCCCGGCAAAGCGGCCTGCTCACCAACCTGGACGCCATGACCAAGTCCGAGGTAATGCACTTGACCCAGGATCTCGTCGAGGAGGCCAATCGCAGGTACACCGTCCTCATCAGGAGGATTCTGGAAGAAGGCCAAACAAAAGGCGCATTCCTGGTCAAAGATATTGAAGCCACAGCTACGGTTCTATCGGTAGGTTTCCTTGGGCTTTTGTTGAACACCGCTGGGAATACACAATTCGACCTCATTGAGCGAAAGATCGAGAACCTCGTCGACTTGATCATGAACGGCTTGCGAAAACGATGAACCATGCTTGCCACGAAGCGTTCGGTCATAGAATCTCCTTTTTTTAGCTGATATTTTAATATTTTAATAATTTTTTAAATTATTCTATATGGACCAGCCACCCTTCCTCCCATGCCCCCTATTGCACCTGTCCGGAGTCCATGTGATCAGCTTCAACACGAGCTCCTTCAGCCTGCGAAAACCGCGCCTTTGGCTTCTCCCCTCGCCACCTTCATGGCTATTTACAGGAGCCGTCTGGGGCTTGGGCGGGCATCAGGATGTGCCGGTAAATCCAAAGTCCATTCTTGGCGAGTGAGGAGGCAACCAGTGGGAAACGACGGCCTTTCCTCAAGCAATGGGGCCAGAAAAGATTCCTGGAAGGCTGGCCACCTAATTACAGAAGTGGCCCATCGCTGGAGGCGACCATTTATTACGGGCCGCACAACTGCCGGACGATCTGAAGGACGGGGTGGGGGGGGGTCCAACTCAGAGTCTTTAACTGCGGTTACTTCATTCAATAAAATTGTCATTCTTTATTCTTCGATCGGTCACGGCCACATTATGGCCGCAAGGTCCATCCAGCATGAAATTGCCCGGCAGGATCCAAATGCGGTGATCGTCCTCCAGGACATTCGAGCCTTCATGCCACCTGTGCATCGCAGGATGGACGAGCGGCTCTACTGGTTTGTCGTCAATCATCTTCCGGAGTGTTTTGAAAGCCTGTTCTGGGCGCGACAGGAGACAGGAAACAGGGTTGCCTCCATAACGAACCTGCCAAATGACTATCCCGAGGACCAGGTGCTGGAATTCTTGCGGGAAGAGGCACCGCAAACCGTCCTGGCTACCCACTACGGTTCCGCGCAATTGCTTGGTACGCTCCGTGAGCGAGGTCTTCTGGCTGACGTGAAGATCGGGTGGATGCACACGGATTTTTTCGAAGGATACTTCCCTCGGATTTCAAAGCGGATCGACCGAACTTTCCTGGCTCATCCCGAACTCGAAGCTCGTTGGATCGCAGCCGGGGTCCCCACGGACCTTGTGGCAACAACTGGAATGCCGGTCAGCATAACGCCCGCGCCCCAGGGCGTCCGTGACGAGACTCTACGGGGATGCGGTCTTGATCCGGCAGTGAAGACGATCCTCTTCGCGGGCGGTAAGGATGGATCAGGTGACTTTCAGGCAGCTGCCAAGAGCATCGCCCGTCATGTAGCTGGACCTGTCCAGATCGTCGCCCTCTGCGGTACGAATGGTCGAAATCAGGAGGCACTCAACCGACTGGCATCTCATCTTGGACCACGGGTGAGTCTGCAAGCACTTGGCCTTCTTCCTCAGGAGGAGGTCATTGAGTGGATGCGATCCGCAGACGTGCTAATCACCAAGGCTGGCGGGCTGACACCTGCCGAGGCCTTTTCAATCGGAATACCGACGATTCTGATGAACGCTGTGTGGGGGCATGAACGGGAGAACGCGGATCTGTTTGTTCGACATGGGCTAGCCGAGATGGCGGCAGACGCGACGCAAGCGGGAATCAAAGCCTTGGAGCTAATGTCTGATGCCGTACGGCAGAAAACCATGATCGATGCCCAAGTTGACTTCAGGAACCACTCCGATATTGGTCAGATCGCTCGGTTCGCCTTGGACGCCTCGATCTCCCCGCGGGCGGCCCCCCCTGATCTGGGGGCCGAATACGGGCAGCCAGTGAGAGACATCGCTGGAATCCTGGCCCGACTCGATACGTTGGTACCAGCACAGGTTGAGCTCCTTCTCTCCTACTCGACTACAAAAGTACCTGAGCGAATTGTCCTTGATAATCCGTTTGGCCACTTGGCCATCAGCCTGAACGGAACGGTATTCAGTAGCAACCATCTCGCGCATGTTAGTGCGAACGCAACTCTGATGCAGCACCTGAGCCTCGGGGATTACTTGTTCGGTGTGACTCCCCCCTGTGGCAACCAGGAACATGGCAGCACCTACGGCATGGCCTACGGCAGGGACACCATTGGCCTGCGCGTGGCCGGAGTGCCGGCGTCTGTGATCGCAGCGATGGCCACTGAAGCGATGAGGATCGAGGAGGGTTTCCAGGCCGGAGATCTGAGATGGGATCGGCGTGATTTCAACTGTGCCCACTCGGTCGTGCGGATCCTGGCCTCGGGCGGCTTCGCAACTCAGTCAGGGGCTGGTGTGCATGGCCTGAACACCATGCCGCTCGATGTCTTTGATCGCGCTCTCGCTCTGTTCCAAGGGGATCCATCACTCAATGTTGAGGCCATCGCCTACCGGAAGGTGGCCGGCGCGCCGACCAGCTTCTCGAGGTTCCCCCTCTCCCTTACCCAGCCGCTTCGATCGATCACTCATGTATGTACCAATTCGACACATGACGTGATCGAGGAGGCGGTGACAAAACAGGTCACGGGGTATGGAGATGGGCGGCTCTTCGTCGAAGAACTGAGCACGCGTCCGAATGCGTCATTCACCGAGAGTCTTAGGATCTCCACACATTCCAGGCGGGATTTCAAGCGAGCGATCCTGGCAGATGCAGCTCGGGTGCTTGCCTCCCAGAACCGATTGCTGATGGTGGAACCCCAGCCATTGAATACCCCGCAATTGATGCTGGAAATTCATCGGATTATCAGCCATGGCAGGGATTTCACCCGCAATGTGGCCAATCGCACTGGAAAGGTTCTGGACCATCGTACGGCCTATCGCAAACGAATGATCCTGACGATGAATCGGTACGGCCTAGCCACCACGCGATGGTGGCACACACTCAAGCCTTGGGGTTCCGTGGATGGACCTGATTCTGCCCCGTCTGCCCATGGGTCGAATCGCACTCCAACTGGGGGAGAGAAACCATGACTGCGAATACCGCCTGGCTTGTTGGGCTTTTTTTTTCTTGTGCTTTCGCAATGCCCATTCCCGAGGACGTGGCCCTCTTTTCGGCCGGGCTGCTGGTAAGGAAGGGGGCGTTACCAACGGCTTTGGTCTTTTCTGTCGCCTGGAGCGCCATCGTCATCGGAGACTCGACGTCGTTCCTGACCGGCCGAGTCTTCGGAGTACGCGTCTTCGAGTATAAGTGGGTTAGTCGCATCATCACTTCCGGGAAACGAGAGAAGGTTGAAGACAGGCTCAGGCGTTGGGGGCCCTATGCATGCATCGCAGCCAGATTCATTCCAGGAGCTCGCACTCCAATGTACGTGATCGCCGGAGTTTCGGGTCTGAGGCCCTTCTTTTTTCTTGGACTAAACAGCTTGGCCGCTGCTGTTAGCGTCTCCTTCTGGCTCTTCGTTGGCCACCATTTAAGTAGCCTTGTAGGATTACGGTAGCCGGATAGGACTCAGACTGACGTTCTCCCCGTAAATGAGTCCGCTTATTCTGTGGAATCCACCTCAATCAAGCCGAGGAGGAGCCATGAGAAAGAGTTTGGTTCAGCGAGGATCGGATCATCCACGCGCTGAAAGAGCACGAGGCTACCTCCCGAGTTTGTCGTGGCTCGGTCGCTGAGAGCTTCTGTGCCTTCCTGACCAGCTGAAACTTCCGCCACGGTGGCAGACTGGAGTCCCATGCTCCACCTCCCACCGCTCTACCCGATCACCGACGCTTCGCGCCCCGAGCCGCTGTCGGCCCAGATCCGGCGGCTGGGCGAGGCGGGCTTCCCGCTGGTGCAGTTCCGGGGCAAGCCCCTTGATGCGAAAGCCCAATGGCTGGAACTGCGCGCGGCCCTGGCGGACGCGGCGGCGAACGGCGGTTGGCCCTTCATCTGCGTGAACGACCGGGCGGACCTGGCCATGCTCGCGGCCCGAGAAGGACTCACGCCCTGGGGCCTGCACCTGGGCCAGGGCGACCTCCCGGCCTTCGAAGCGGCCCGCCTGCCTGGGCTGGGCGGTTGCCATATCGGCGCCTCGACCCACAGTCCAGCTGAGTGGGACGCTGCGGATGCTGCTTGCGATCATGCCGGCGTCGGTCCTTTCCGAGGCACGGCCACCAAGTCCGATCATGCCGAACCCATCGGGCTGGATGGCCTGCGGCTTGGCTGCGCGGCGCTGCGGGCGCAGGGTCTCGCGCCCATCGCCATCGGGGGCCTGGGCCCCGCCGATGCCAGGGCCTGCTTCGAAGCGGGAGCCGAATCCCTGGCCATGGTGGGCGAGTTCCAGCGCTCCACCGATCCCGCCCCCCTTGGCTGGGAGGTCCAACAAGCGCGATGGCAGGTCCGCCCGCCCTTTCGTCGAGGCCAGGGCATCGTGATCCTGGGCGGCAGCGGCGCCGGGAAAAGCACCCTCGGCCGGCTCCTGGCCCAGCGGCTGGGTCTGGTCTTCCAGGACCTGGACGACGCGATCGAAGGCCAGCAGGGCGTCCCCGTGCGGACCATCTTCGCCGAGCTGGGCGAAAGCGCCTTCCGGGCCCTGGAATCCGCCCTGTTGCCCGCCCTGCTGACCAAACCTGGCGTGGTGGCCTTGGGCGGGGGTGCCTGGGAAGCTTCGGCCAATCGGGATGCGGTCGCCGCCGCAGGTTTCGCCCCACTCTGGCTCGCCGAGCCCCCGGTTCGCGCCTGGGAACGGGTAGGCCGGGATCCTCAGCGTCCCCTCGCCCAGGACCGGAGCGCTTTCCTGGCCCGGTGCGCGATCCGGGCCGCTGCCTGGTCCCTGGCGCCTGCCCTGCTGCCTTTCGGCCGGGGCCCGGAGGATCTTGTCTCCGCCATGATGACGGCTTGGTAGACTAGACGTCCTCCCCAGGAATATCCCATTGGACTTGATCCTTTCCGATCTGCACTCGAACCTGCATGCCCTCCGGGCCGTGCTGCGGTTCGCTCGGCGGCGGGCCATCCAGCGTTTCGTGCTCCTGGGGGATCTGGTGGGCTACGGCGCCCATCCCAATCAACTGCTGGACAAGGTGCGCGAGCTGAGGCCCCGGTTCATGGTCCGGGGCAACCACGACAAAGTCTGCGCGGGTCTGGAGCCTTACGACTCCTTCAGCCTGCCGGCCCGCCAGGCGGCGGATTGGACCCGGGAGAAGCTGCGTCAGGACAACTGGCGCTTCCTGGCGGACCTCCCGGTCGGCCCCCAATGGGTGGGAGAGGATTACCAGATCGCCCATGGATCGCCGATGGATGAGGACGCCTACCTGCTCCACATCCGCGAAATCGGCCAGGCCTTCGACGCCTTCGAAGGCCCCCTCTGCTTCTTTGGCCATACCCATCTACCCGGTTGCTTCGAACTGGACGAGGCCCAGGGCCGGTTCAACTGGATCTGCCTCCAGCCAGGCGAGTGGTTCGAGATGCAGCCGCACTCCCGTTATCTGGTGAACCCTGGGTCCGTCGGTCAGCCGAGGGATCGTGATCCGAGGGTCTCCTTCATGACCTATGACCCCAAACGGCGACGGGTGCGCCTCCACCGCCTGGACTACGATGTGCATGGCGCCGCCAAAGCCATCCTGGCCGCCGGGCTCCATTCCAACCTGGCGGACCGGCTGAGCCAAGGCATCTGAAAGGCACCACCCCATGGGAAAGCCCATTTCCGCCCTGGCGGCCCCCGTCCTGGAACAGTTCCTCATCCAGGCCCGCCTCACGAAGGCCGTGGCGAGCCTCCGGCTGCAGGGCGCCAACTCCAGGTTGCTGGGCGATCTCCGCCTCCACGCCTTCCGTCCAGGTTCCACCCTGGAACTGTCCGGCATCCATGCCCGCGACGCGATGCCTGCCGAAGGCACGCCCGTCACCCTCACCCTCCTGCTGGGCGAGGAGGTGCTCACCCTCGAGTCCATCCTGCTCCCACCCCTTCCGGACGAGGGCGGGGACACGCTCCTGTGTCTCGATTGGCCGCATGAACCTGCGCAGTTGCATCGCCGCCGTGACATGCGCGTGGCGGCCCCGGAGCAGTCCCCTCTGAAGGTGCGCGTGGGCCTCGGAGGGAAGATCCACGACGCCCTGCTGGTGAACCTCACGGAAACCGGTGTCGGCCTCGCCCTGGAGGAATCCCTCGTCGTGGAACTCCACGCCCCGGTGGACATCGACGCCGAGCTTCCGGATGGCTCGGTGCTCCACTGCCCCGGCGAGGTCCGACATCTGGCATACCTCGAAGGCCAGGACTTTCCCACCCGGCTTGGCGTGGTCCTGCTGCCCAGCCCCGACATGGATCTCGAGCCCATCCACCGCTTCATCCAGGCGCGGCGAACCGACCGGTCCCAGGGGTTCCGCCAAGGGTGACCGGGCCCGGGATCAGGCCTTGCGGAGGCTGACGATGCTGCCGCCCGCGCCCAGGGCCAGCATGATCACGGCCTGGACGAGGGTCTTGTAGGAAACGGAATCCCCCGAGACGGCCGACCAGACGAACAGCACGCCTGCGACGAGCAGCAGAACGTAGATCCCCAGCATGATCTTCCGGGCTTTCTCGTTCGTTTCAGGCGTGTCCTCCGAGAAGATCCGGTCGTAGAAGATGAGACCGACCGCGGCGAGGACATTCAGGGCCACGAAGAGCAGCCAGAAGATCCTGGCCGCCGCGGGCCCTCCGGGCTGGCCCACCAAGGGTTTCAGCATGGAACCGTAGAGGCCGCCCCCGAGGCTGGAGCCGATGAGGCTGCCAATGACACCGTAGAGGAAGGCGTAGCCCATGTAGACGGCCTTCTTGTCCGCCGGGGCCACCAGCCCCACATAACTGTAGTACTTCGGGTGGGCCGTCATCTCGCCGATGGAGAAGACCGAGATGCCCAGGATGAACACCCACACGTTGGTGGAAGCCGCCAGGCAGAGGAACCCGAGGGTGCCGATGACGATGCCCGACACCATGGTCGGCAGTGGCCGGATCTTCTTCACGATGCGGCTGACGAGCACCTGCAGCAGGATGATGGTCCCGCCGTTGACCACGGTGACGTGCTCGGCGTCGAACTTGAGGGGCACGCCGAAGGACGCGAAAAAGCGGTTCACCGGCGTGGCATCCACGAAGTCGCGCAGGTACCAGAGCACGGATCCGAAGTTCTGGAAGTACAGGATCCAGAAGCCGGAGTAGATCACGATCATCAGCATGAACCGGGCATCGCCCAGCACCATGGCAGCGCCACGGGCTACTTCCCGCAGGCTCTTGGTGTTCGCGGGTTTCGGTGGATCCTTGAAGAGGAAGACCGTGGGAAACAGCATGGCCGCGCAATACAGGGCCGAGGCGATGAAGACATAGCGCCAGGAGAAGCCCTTCAGCACGCTCACGACGAGGGGCGCCAGGAAGGCCCCAATGTTGATCATCCAGTAGTAGATGCCGAAGCCGAAGCCGGAGTTCTCCTCGGTGGTGGTGCGCGCCAGGGTGCCCGAAATGATGGGCTTGAACAGGCCGGCGCCGGTGGCCATGACGAGGAGCCCCGCGAACACCGCCCCGTAGGACGTGACATTCCCGGCGATGAAGTACCCCGCCGCAAGAATCGAGAACGCGAAGAGGAGCATGCGCCGGTACCCATACCGGTCCGCCAGAGCCCCGCCCGCGATGGGGATGACGTAGGTGAAGGCGTAGATCAGGCTCTGGAGGAAGCCGACGGATTGTTCCGAGAAGCCCAGACCGCCCTTCACGACCTCGTTCGTGAGGTAGACCGCGAGCACCGAGTTGAGGCCGTAATAGGCCGCCCGCTCAAAGAGCTCCATGACATTCGCCAGCCAGAAGACGGGCGGGAAGGAGCGCAGGATTCCGGCAGGACGCTGAGTGGGCATCCGGGGATTATACGGGACCTTGAGGTTTCCTAGCCTCCGCCCCGCTGAAAGCCGCGGTGGAATCGGGCCATGAAGGCCTCGACCTCGCCCTTCGAGTACCCCTCAAGCTGGATGTCGATCTGGTGTCGGGGCAGGGTCACGTTGCCCAGCCGGAGATCAGCGAGCGGGAAGAGCCGGATCGTCCAGCGCCGTGCGCCATCCCAACCCCGGAAACCCCCGCCATCCTCCGTTGCCACGGCCAAGCCGACTGCCCCGGGGAGTAGGCGCAGAAATTCCTCGCGACTGAGGGTCATCTCCAGGCTCAACGAATCGCTCATCAGCCGCCGGCCACCGGGGGCCAGATGGCCAGAGCCTGACCTTCGGCAAGGGTTCGCGTCCTCCATTCCGAACCGGCCACCCAGACGCCATCCACCAACACGATGGCGCACTGGCCGGGCGGAATGCCCTGGCGTCGGATCAGATCGGCCACAGTCACGCCTGGATCAACCTCCAACTCGACGCGATGGCGGGACCTGTCCTCCGCCGGGAGGTGGGCCGCGAGCGAGGCGAACAGCTTGAGGGTGATCTTCATGCCACGCTGTGCGCCGCGGCCAGGTAGGCCTGCATGATCTGGGTTGGATCCTGTAGGAGCCGCTGTTTCCACTTGCCCAGGCGGACGCGGCCCTCAATGAGACCCCGGAAAGCGCCGATGTGGTCGGCGAACCCCACGCAGTTCGCGCCCACGAGTCGGTCCCCGTCGAACTGCAGGTTCAGGTAGCGGTAGTGCGCCTCGTCGAGCACCTCGGTGGATTCCCCGTCAGGCACGCCCTGCCATTCCCCGAAGGAGGATGAGACGAGCCCGAGGGTGGTCAGCACGTTGAAGACGAAGCTGCCGCGAAACTGGGCGGGCTTCCCGGCCATGTTCAGCGCCGCGATGCGTCCCTGCTCCACGGCGTTGGGCTGGATGGCGTTGAGCTGCCGCCGGCCCGTGAGGCAGTCCGTGGCCTCGGCCACGTCCCCGGCGGCATAGATGCCAGGAACGCTGGTCTGCATGGTGGGATCCACCAGGATCCCTCGGTCCACGTCGATGCCACTGCCCGCAAGGAAGTCGAGGTTGGGGTCCACGCCCACCGCGCTGAGGTAGAGGTCCGCCGGCAAGGTGCGTCCGTCCGGCAGGGCCACTCGGAGGGCGCCGTCCTCAGCCGTGATGCCGAGGGGCTGGGTGTGGGTGAGGATCTTCACGCCCTTGGCCTCGCACCAGGTGCGGATCATGCCGCTGGCAGTGGGGTTCATCATGCGGCGCACCATGTAGCCGCTGCGGACGAGGATGGTGAGATCCACGCCGCGCGATAGCAGGCCCTCCATGATGATGCAGCCCACGAAGCCGGCGCCCATCTGGACGATCCGGGTGCCGGGACGGGCCTGGGCCAGGATGGTCCGGGCGTCCTCGAGGGTCCAGCAACTGTGCACGCCCGGCAGGTCGATGCCGGGAATCTTCTCGAGGCTGGGATGCGAGCCCGTGGCGATGAGCAGGCGATCGAACGGCAGTGCCCGGCCCTCACCAAGGTCCACGGTACGGCGGGTGGCATCGATGCCCTTCGCCCGAGCCTGCACCAGCTGGATGCGCAGGCGGTCGAAGTGGTCGGCATCCTTCCGGATGTGGGTGCCCGCCTCCTCGATCTCCCCCTTCAGCAGGTAGGGAATGGCCATGCGGGCATAGGGCGGTTCGCCCTCGCCGCAGAGCAGAGTGATCTCCGCGGCGGGGTCGGCCTTGCGCACGGTCTCCGCCGCGACCACGCCGGCGGGACCGCTACCGATGATGAGGTGTCGCATGGAACGATCTGCCGTTCATACGCCGAGACGCGAACGCGTCTCGGCGGTAGGGACGCCTTCTGGCGTCCAACCGCGCAATTGGTAGTACTCGGGCAGCATCTGCGGGAGTTTCGACACGGCTCCCTTCTGAGGGCCGGATGGGGCGGGTTCGTTGAGCAGGCGCGGCGGCAGGGTGTCGTCCTTGGCCGTGAAGCCGGCGGCGAGGTTGAACTCGCGCTCCAGGTTCCAGATGCGCTCGCCCACCAGCAGCAGCCGCTCCTCGGACCAGTCGCCCTCGCAGGCGGCCTGGATCTGCGGCTGGATGTCCGACAGGCCCCAGGCGAAGGTGGTGAACAGGCAGATGCCGGCGGAATCCACCACGGCGGTAAGGTCCTGGAAGGCCTTCAGCATGGCGGGTTTCCCTTCGGTGGCCTGGGGCTCCATCTTCACGGGAATGCCCAGCACCTCAGGGGACACCATGTAGCCGCGCAGGTGGCAGGCACCGCGGTTGTTGGTGGCGTAGGCCAGGCCCATGCCCTGCAGGCCGCGGCCGTCGTAGGCCGGGAATTCCTGGCTCTTGACGGTCATGGAGAGGTCGGGGCGGCCGTATTTCTCGCACAGGCGCCGGGAACCGAGGCCGATGATCTTGCCGAACCCGATGCCCTGGGCGGTCCACTCGGCCAGCGTCACGAGGGCTTCCGTGGAGCCGAAGGGCATCTTCAAGCCCGTCTCCTTCTCGGTGAGGATGCCCAGTTCGTACAGCTCCATGGCCGCGCCCACGGTGGCGCCGAAGGAGATGGGATCGAAGCCGTCCTCGTTGCAGAGGAAGTTGGCGTAGGTGAGGGCCTCCAGGTCCGACACGCCGTTCGCCGCGCCCAGGGCCCAGGCCGCCTCGTACTCCACGCCGCCGGAAGCGCCGTGGTACTGGGGCTTGTCCTTGACGCTGAAGTGGCCGGGATCCATGCGGGAGATGCGTCCGCAGGCGATGGTGCAGCCGAAGCAGGCGCCGTTGGTGACGAGGTTGGTCTTGCCGTCCGTGGGCCGCTTCTCGTGCATGGCCTCGCCGGAGATGTCGTGGGCACCCTCGAACTGGATCTCGCGGTGATTGCGGGTGGGCAGCGCCCCCAGCTCGTTGATGACGTTCATGAGCACCTGGGTGCCGTAGGTCGGGAGCCCCTGCCCCGTCACGCCGTTGGCCGCCAGCACCTTCTTGCCGGCTTCGGTGGCCGCGAGGAAGGCCTCCGGGTTCGCCATCTGGTAGGCATCCGTGCGGGTGCCCCGGACAGCCACGGCCTTGAGGTTCTTCGAACCCATGACCGCGCCGACACCAGACCGGCCAGCGGCCCGGTGCAGGTCGTTCACGATGGCCGCGTAGAGCACCCGGTTCTCCCCGGTCCGGCCGATGGCCGCCACGCGGATCTGGGGGTCCTGGTGCTGAGTCTTGATGGTCTCCTCGGTCTCCCAGACGGTCTTGCCCCAGAGGTGGGAGGCATCCACCAGCTCGGCCTTGCCGTCGTTGATGAGGAGATAGACGGGCTTCGGGGAAGCGCCCTCGAAGATCACCATGTCCCAGCCCGCGAACTTCAGCTCGGCGCCGAAGTAGCCGCCGGAGTTGGAGCAGGCGATGGCGCCCGTGAGCGGGCCCTTGGTGACCACGGAATAGCGTCCGCCCGTGGCGGCCATGGTGCCCGTGAGCGGGCCCGTCACGAAGATGAGCTTGTTCTTGGGCGAGAAGGGATCGACCTTCGGGTCGATCTCAGACACGAGGTACTTGGTGGCGAGGCCCCGCTGGCCCAGGTAGTCCTGGGCCCACTGCAGGTTCAGCGGCTCCGTGGTGCAGGTGCCGGCTTCGAGGTTCACGCGAAGGACGTTCTTGGTCCATGCCATGGCGATTTCTCCTCACACCGTCGCCGGGTTGGTGTCGGTCTTGCCTGCCCACTGGCGCATCTTCCCGAGCCCCGTCCAATCGGCGTCCACGTAGGTGATGGCACCGGTGGGGCAGGCCTTGGCGCAGGCCGGCTCGCCGCCGCAGAGGTCGCATTTCTGCACCTTGCCGCTGGACGCCACGTAGTTGATGGTGCCGAAGGGGCAGGCGATGGTGCAGACCTTGCAGCCCACACAGGTGGGCTCCAACACGATCTTCGCGCCGGTGACGGGATCAAGTCGGATGGCGTCCACCGGGCAGGCCGTCATGCACCAGGCCTCGTCGCACTGCGTGCAGGTGTAGGGCACGAAGCGACCTTCCTTGTGGAACGTGAACACTTTGATCCGCGACTTGGCGATGGTGAAGCTGCGGTGGTTCTCCCAGGAGCAGGCCATCTCGCACTGGAGGCAGCCCGTGCACTTGTTGGGATCGAGGTGGAGGGACTTCTGCATGGCGGAACCTCCTATGGATGGCACCTGTCGAGAATGGATCGCGATGATCATAGATCGGATAACGGTGAAGGGTGACGCTCTTTTTTATCGCCAGGATGGACAAGGGAAAGGGCGCCTCGTGGCGCCCTTTCCCTTTCAGCCCAAAGGCTCGTATTTCACTTGGAATTTCGGCGGGCGGTTCACGTAGAGGATGTAACCAGCGCCAACCAGGGCAAAAAGGAGGCTCACGTACCCCGATCCTTCCTGGAAATCAGCCTCAAAGAAATGCTGCGCCGCCAGCATGGCGAGACGGAGGCTCAGTCCACCTTCCACCTCCCTCGCGGCCGAGAACAGGATGAACAGGTAGTCGCCCGCCAGGACCGTGGCCAGCGTCAACAGCACGGTGAGCATCCGGCCGAAGTGGTACACCTTCTCCATGCCCCGGTTGATGGTCCAGGCCAGCGCCACGCCGATGCCAATGGCTCCCCACAGGAAGATCCGGTGGATCAGATACGCGAGGCCGCCCCACAGGACCGCCAGTACCACTCCGGTGACAGCGCCGTAAAGGAGCCCGGCCAGGGGATTGGATACGAGACCGTCGTAGGCTTCCTGGGCCCTCCGCGCCTGCTCATCCTGGGAAGCGCGGCAAGGGGTGCAGATCCGCGTGGACACCCCATCCGCCATCCAGAGGCCTTCCCGGGTCTCCCGTCCGCAGCCTTCGCACTGTTCGGCCACAGGCTTCGCAGTCTTCACCGCGAGGCCCACCAAAGCCTTGAGCACCGCCGCGACGACCTCGGGCTTGGGAGCGAACAGGGAAAACCGCCAGTGGCAGAGGATGCCGTCTTCCATGAGTTTGAAAGATTTCAGAAGGTTCTTGGGCACCGCCTTTTTGCCCGTGGCCACTCGCAATTCCTCCGAGTTCAACGCGAAGGCTGAAAGCCCATCGGGACCGGCCGACCAGGATCCTTTGGCAAAGCGCACCAGGAACGAAACCTGGGAATGGTTCTGGTTCCTGCTCCAGGCCGCGGCCACGGGGAATCCCTGCATGGATCCGACCACGGCCGGGCCTTGCCATGGGCCCTTGGCAACAACTTTCAGACCGGTAAGGTCGGCCAGGCGTACAAGACGTTTCTGGGTCATAGGTTCCTCTCAGGGGGGGAGTCGGACCAGGATACCTGCACGTCGCCATTACTGGAACCGCCCCCGTGCCTTGCTTCGCCCCACGTTCGCGGGTGGAATGGAAGCTTCGAGGAATCAGCATGAAAGCCATTTCCCTCCGCGTGGACGTCGACACCCTGGAAGGCTCGGTCACGGGCATTCCCACCCTGCTGCGCCTGCTGGACAAGCACCAGATGCGGGCCAGCTTCTACTTCAGCTTCGGCCCCGACAACAGCGGCAAGGCCATCCGGCGCATCTTCCGCAAGGGTTTCCTGGCCAAGATGCGGCGCACGAACGCCACGAAGCTCTACGGCTTCAAGACCATGATGTACGGCGTGCTCATCCCCGCGCCCATCATCTGGAAGCGGGCCGCCGCCGAAATGCAGGCCGCGAAGGCGGCTGGCCACGAGGTGGGCATCCACGCCTGGGACCACGTGCAGTACCACGATCTGCTGGATCGCAAGTCGCGCCAGTGGCTGTCGGACTGGTACACCCGGGCCCATGAGGCTTTCGGCACAGTCTTCGGAGAGAAGCCCCAGGGCGCCGTTAGCCCCGCCTGGCGCTGCAACAACACCACGCTGGAATTGCAAGAGGCCTATGGCCTGGCCTACGCCGGCGACTGTCGGGGGCTCGCCCCCTTCTATCCCATCGTGAAGGGACGCACGCTCAGCACCCTCCAGATCCCGACCACCCTGCCCACCCTGGACGAGCTGCTGGGCCTGAACGGCCGCACGCCGGACCAGGTGAACCGTGAGGTCTGGGACCTGGTGCGGGAGGACGCCCTGAACGTCTACGCCCTGCACACCGAGGTGGAGGGCGGGGCGCTGTTCGAAACCTTCGACGCCTTCCTGGGCGGCCTGCGGGAACGCGGCGTCCAGGCCCGCACTCACGCGGACTGGCTGCCGGAGCTGAAGGCCGCCAACCCGTCGGCCAAGGCGGTCTCCCGCCGGGAGGTCCCGGGCCGGGCGGGCTGGGTGAGCTGGGAAGGTGACTCGACTACTTGAGGTTCCGAAGCAGCGAGTCCTCGGTGGTGGCGAACTTCCGCAGGATGTTCGAACACGCCTCGAGGGCCTTGGACCGCTGATCCATGGCCTGCTGGAGCCTCAGCTGCAGCAGGTCTCCCAGCTCGGAAAGGATCGCAGCACCTCGGCCCGCGCCAGTTCATAGCGAGGGCGCGCCAGACCCGGGAGGTGGGCCACCAGTCGCTGGCCCCGGGCAGCCACGTCGGGAGGGAGCTCAGAAAGCTTCGGCAGGGGCGTCAGCTTCACTTGGAGCAAAGCTTGGGGTGCTGAAGGCGAGAGAGGTGCAGCCTGCACGCCGCCTGGCGCGTGCGGCGCCCCCTGCACGGCCGCGAGCGGCACAGTGACGGCTGGAGTCCGGACGGCCGTGGGGAGGGCCACACTGGGGCGTCCGGTAGCTCGGATCGCCATGGCACTGAAGGTCACGGCCTTCTCCTGAGTGAGGCGCCCGGCCCCATCCAGCACCGCGATCCGGAGCAGGCCAGGAGAGGTTCGCCGGTACTTGGGGGGAATGGTGATGTGGAAGACGTCGTCCTTCCCGGTGGAGGTCCAGATGGGCGTCATTTCGTAGCCCACGGCCGCATCCTCGCCCGGCACCGGGGCCACGTCGATGGTCTTGATGGCGGACCAGGAACTGCTCATGCTGCCGGATCCCACCGGATCGGCGGCCCCGGTCGCCGTGCGGCGAGACACCACGGATGAAGATGTGCTGGTAGCCCCCGTCCGGCCCCGCGGGGTGGCCGAGATCATCATCCGGGGACAGGTTCTCCCCGGAGATGTAGACAGCCACGCGGCCGTTGGAATCCGGCCAGCCAGCCTGGCGTGCCGGGGTAGACCATCTGGGGATCGGCCCGCACCAGGATGGGCGTGGGCAGTCCCTGCGCCCGTGCCGAGCCTGAGGCGGCAAAGATCACGATGGACGCAAGGATGGCGGAGCCTCTCAAGGCCTGGTTCATGATTACCTCTGCGGATAGGTCGGATCAGGGGAAAGGGTTGACTCGACATGCTGGGAGAATCATGGCCGTTTATCCATGGGATGGCCCCAACCCTCGCATGACGAGGCCCATCGCGCTAGGCTGAGCTGAAATCGGAGCCTTCCATGCGTCCATCGACCTGGTCTTCCCTCGGCCTTCCCGCCCTTCTCCTGGTGATGGCACCCGCGCTATCCAGCCAGACAACCCCGGAGGATCGGTTCAAGCGGATGGAGGCCCGGGTCAACAGCCTCAACTGGGAATTGGATGCGGTGCGAAAAGCCGCGGATGACCAGCTCTGGTTCCTCCGTCTGTCAGACGTGGCAGTGGTGGACAAGGTGACCTTCACCGGACCGCCGAACCCCAGGGGTGAGGAGACCTACGGCATCAAGAACCAGCGGCACCCCCTGAAAATCCAGCAGTACGTCTTCGTGCCCCGCAAGGCCGAGAAGGGCCGGGAGCTGCCCCTCATCGTGCTGCCCCACGGCGGCGTCCACGGCGACTTCGGCACCTACCACGCGCACATCGTGCGGGAGATGGTGGAGCGTGGCTACATCGTGATCGCGCCGGACTACCGGGGCTCCACCGGCTACGGCAAGGGCCTGTACGACGCCATCGACTACGGCGGGCTGGAGATCGACGACGTGGTGGCGGGCCGGGACTGGGCCGTGGAGCACCTTCCGGTGGATCCCAAGCGCTGCGCCATGGTGGGCTGGAGCCACGGCGGCCTCATCGCCCTCATGGCCGTCTTCGACCACCCGGAGAAGTTCGCCGCCTGCTATGCCGGTGTGCCCGTGTCCGACCTGCTCGCCCGCGTGGGCTACGCCGGCGAGGAGTACCGGGACGACGCCGTGGTCCGGACCATGTTCGCGGGCAAGACCCCCAGCGAGGATGTGGAGATGGTCCGGCGCCGCAGCCCCGTGTGGAACGCGCAGAAGCTCCGCACCCCCCTGCTCATCCACACCAACACCAATGACCGGGACGTGAACGTGGTGGAGGTCGAGACCCTCATCAACGCCCTCAAGGCCGCCGGCAAGACCTTCGAGAGCAAGATCTACCAGGACGCCCCCGGCGGCCACAGCTTCAACCGCATCGACACCACCCTGGCCCAGGACTCCCGCAAGGAGATCTACGCCTTTCTTGAGAAGCACTTGAAGTAGTGGCATACGAAAATCGCGGCCCGAACGGGCCGCGATTTTCGCAGGACGCACGCTTACGCGTGCTGCTTCAACTTGTCCTTGCCACCGAACCACTGATCCCAGTACACCACCACGGGGCTGGCGATGTAGATGGACGAGTAGGTGCCGGTGATGACGCCGATGACCAGCGGGAAGGCGAGGTCGTGAAGCGCCGGCCCACCGAAGAGCCAGAGGCAGACGCTGACGAACAGCACGGACAGCGAGGTGAGGATCGTCCGGCCCAGGGTCTGGTTGATGGAGTCGTTCACCAACTTGGTGATGGTGGCGCGACGGTACTCCGGCCTGTGGCTGTTCTCTCGGATGCGGTCAAACACCACGATGGTGTCGGCCATGGAGTAGCCCATCAGCGTGAGAAAGCTCGCCACCACGGGCACGTTGAACTCGTAGCCGAAGGCGGCGAAGAGGGCCAGGGCCATGAGCATGTCGTGGACCAGGGCGACGATGCCGCCCACAGAGAAGCTGGCCGTGAACCGGAACATCACGTAGACCAGGATGGCGCCCAGGGCCCACGCCACGGCGGTGAGGGTCTTGCGGGTCCACTCGCCGGAGATGCTGGGCGAGAAACTCTCGTCCTTGAGTATGCCCACAGAGCCAAGCCTGTAGGTCTTCTGGACCGTGTCCTTCACCGCCTGCGGCAGATCCCGCGGGAGCTCTCCAAAATTCTGGTAGAGGCCCGAGGGCAGCCGGTCCCGGGCGGCGACGATCTTCTCCGCGAAGGGAGCATAGGCGGCCCCGAGGATGGTCTCGTCACCCCCCAGCCCGGCGGGATTGATCCTTACCAGGGTGTCGGCAAGCGTCTTGGAACCTTCCAGATTCAGAGCCGGGAGTGCGCTACTCGCGCCTTCAGGATCCATCTGCTTGAAGATGGCACGGAGGGCGTTGGCCTGGATGGTGCTGTCCTTCTGGTCCGCGTCCTTCCTGGCTTTCACCTTCACGGAGAAGTCGTGGATCGTCTTGTCGGCATTCTCGTAGGCCACGACCGAGGCATCCGAGTAGCCGTTCTTGGCCAACGCCGCCCGGATGATTTCGGGCTCCATGGCGCCGCGGAACCGCACCGTCATGTCGTTGCCACCCACGAACTGCATGCCCAGGTGGATGCGGTTGCTGTGGGTGAGATTCCAGGGCCGCACATAGAGGAGCGAGATCAGGATGATGCTCCAGCTGATGGCGATGGCGGTGCCCTTGTACTTCATGAAGTCGTAGGACGAACCCTTGAAGAAGGTGTGGGTGCCCACGGACAGGGTCTTGGTGCCGGGATGGTGTTCGAGCACCCAGTCATAGATGAAGCGGCTGATGTAGATGCTGGTGAACAGCGAGGCCACCACGCCCACGGTGAGGGTGACAGCGAAGCCTTTCACGGGCCCCGTGCCGAAGATGAAGAGCAGCAGAGCCGCGAAGAGCTGGGTCACGTGGCTGTCCACGATGGTCCAGAACACCCGGTCGAAGCCCGCGTCGATGGCGCCGGGCACGCTCTTGCCGAGGCCCAGTTCCTCCTTGATGCGCTCGAAGATGAGGATGTTGGCGTCCACCGCCATGCCCAGGGTGAGCACGAAGCCCGCGATGCCCGGCAGGGTGAGCGTGGCGCGGAAGGAGCCCAGCAGACCCATCATCACGATCACGTTCACCGTGAGGGCCACGATCGCGTTGACGCCCGACCAGTGGTAGAAGATGACCATGAAGCCGATGATGGTGATGAATCCGACGAGGGCCGCCCGGACGCCGGCGTGGATGGAGTCGCGGCCCAGGCCGGGGCCCACGACGCGCTCTTCCAGGAACTTCATGGGTGCGCGGAGGGCGCCGCTGCGGAGCTGGCTGGCCAGGTCATCGGCCTCCTGGGCCGAGAAGTTGCCGGCGATGCGCACGGCGCCGCCGATGATCTTCTCCTTGGCGCTCAGCTCCGTGACGATCTTGCGATCGAGCACGATGGCGATGAGGCGGTTCTCCTCGGAGGCGACACCCGTCAGGCGGGCGAAGTCGTCGTCCCCCTTCTTGTTGAGGGTGAAGTTGACCTCATTGGCCTCGGTTTGCGAGTTGGAGGCCCGGTGCGAATCGATGATGTCGGCGCCATCGACAGCCACGCGGCTTTCCAGCAGCACCCAACGGCTGATCTTCTCCTCACCAGGCTTGGCCTTCGCCACGGGCTGGCCGGCTCGCCGGGCCTGGCGCTCGCTCTCGATCTCGGGAAACAGCTCGAATTCCTGTGGAATCTGGCCCTTGAAGAACTCCAGAGCCGCTTCCTTGGACGGGAAATACACCTGTGGGGCCTTGGCCACCAGGCGCTGCTCCAGATGACCAGGCGTGGCCAGCAGAGTCTTGATGCGCTCGCGGTCGCCTTCCTCGATGCCGGGGATCTCCACCACGATGCGGTTGCCTTCGGCCCCGCTGGCGGTGATCTCAGGCTCCAGCACGTTGGCGGGGTCGATGTCGCGGATGCGCTTCTCGATGACCTCCAGGGCCCGCTTGTTGGCGTCGTCCTTGAGCTGCTTCTGATAGGAGTCCTTCTGCGTGAGCTTGAAGACGTCCCCCTCGGCGGCGAAGGCGTAACCAGGGAAGAAGTCCTTGGCGACCTTCTCCACGGTGGCCTTCTGGTCGGCACCCGCGCCCTCCACCCGGAGGACGTCGCCATCCACGCGCACCATGGCGCTCGGCAGGCCCTTTTCCTTGAGCCGGGAGGCGAGGCGGTCCTTGCTGTCGCGCAGGTCGGCCGCGAGGGCTTCCTGGCCCTGGACCTCCAACTCGAAGTGGACGCCACCCCGGAGGTCGAGCCCCAGTTTCACTTTGGACAGAGGCGTGAAGAAGTATCCGCAGCCGAACAATACGGCGAGGACGATGGCGAGGCGCCAGAGGCTCCGCTTGGTCACGGGGCGCTCCTAACAGAAGGCGGGACGGCCCAACGATGGTGCGTTGGTCCCGGCCCGGCAGGTCGGGAAGATCAGTTCTGAGGTTCGGACTCGTTGGCCAGGGACGCCACGGCGGCACGCCGGGCCTTCACCACGGAACCACCGAGCTTGAGCCAGATGTGCTTGTCCTCGACGCGGTCGATGGTGGCGTAGAGGCCGGAGGTCAGGACGACTTCGTCGCCAGCCTTCAGCTTCGAGAGACGGGCCTCCATCTCCTTGCGGGCCTTGCTCTGGGGCCGGATGAGGAGGAAATAGAACATCAGGGCCATGCCGCCGATGAACACGAACTGGATCCAGGCCGGGCCACCACCGGCCGCGGACTGCTGAAGAAGGGCGTACATCATCTAGGGCTCCTCGGTCTGCCATCGAGCGCGCGCGGACTGGGCGAACGCTGGAAAGCGGTTTTCCAGCAGGGCCTGCCGCGCGGCGCGGGTGAGCCCCACAGTGTAGCTCAGGTTGTGGATCGTGTTCAGCGTGAAGCCCAGCAACTCGCCACAGCGGAAGAGATGATGGAGATAGGCCCGGCTGAAGGTCCGGCAGGTATAGCAGGCGCAATCCGGATCCAGGGGCAGATCCGTCTCCCGGTGGCGGGCGTTCTTCAGGTTGAGTTTGCCGCGGCTCGTGAGGATCCGGCCGTGCCTGGCCTCGCGGCTGGGCAGCACGCAGTCGAACAGATCCACCCCCTGTTCGATGCCGAAGAGCAGGTCCTCCGGGGTGCCCACGCCCATGAGGTACCGGGGCCGGTCCTCTGGCAGTTCCCGCACGAACTCCGCCAGGACGGCGTTCATGTCGTCCTTGGGCTCGCCCACGCTGAGGCCACCCACCGCGAAGCCCTGGAAGGGGGTCTTCGCGTCCAGGTCCATCGCCTCGGCCAGGTGGCGCCGGCGCAGATCCAGATGCGTGCCCCCCTGGTTGATGGCAAAGAGCCCCTGGTGGGCCTGCAGCGGCACGGCCCGGCTCCGGGCCAGCCAGCGGGTGGTGCGCGCCATGCTCGCTTCGAGCTTGCCCCGCTCCATGCGCCCTGGCGGACACTCGTCCAGGGCCATGCAGATGTCGGAGCCCAGGTTCCGCTGGATTTCCAGGCTCCGCTCCGGCGACAGGAACTGGGGACTGCCGTCCAGGTGGCTTTGGATGGTGACCCCCTCCTCGGTCATCTTTCTTAGCGAGGCCAGGGAAAAGACCTGGAACCCACCGGAATCCGTGAGGATGGGCCCATCCCAGCCCATGAACCGATGCAGGCCACCATGCTGGGCCACCAGGGCATCGCCAGGTCGGAGGCCCAAGTGGTATGTGTTCCCGAGAATCACCTGGGGACCGATGTCCCGGAGCTGGGCCGGGGTGATGCCCTTCACCGTGCCCTGAGTGCCCACGGGCATGAAGGCTGGGGTTTCGACCTCACCATGTGAGGTATGGAACCCGCCAGCCCGGGCTGGCCCAGGTAGGTCTCGGGAGCTGTGGGTGAATGAGAAATCAGGACTTGTGATCTTCGGCATGGGGAGTTCCGGCTTTCTTAACAAAAATTAACAATGTCACCCTTTTGAAACGCAGATGGGTGTTGCGAAACCCACCCAAAAAACGCCGAATGCCCTGTTCATGGGGCTTACGCACGTTATTCCAGCTTGACCATCCGCCCGCCCTTTGCCATCTTAGCCGTTGGGCTTGCCCCAGTTCTTTATCTCAAATCTACGTAGCCGGATCGATGTTCCCGTCGATTCGGCTCGCTGTTTTTTCCCCTGGATCTTTCACGGGAGTCGCATGAGCAAAGATCCCAAGAAATCAACCCCCGCAAAAGCGGCCCCTCCGATGGAGACGTTGGAGGACGCCGTCTACAAGTCCTCCCTCGCAGCGGGGAACGACGCCATCAGGCGGGGCAACCCCAAGGTCACCATCCCCACGACGATCGCCATGTACGCGCTGTTCGCGCTCGTGGCCTTCCAGCTGGCGAAGCACACGGAGACTGGCCAGAAAGTGCTGAAGACGATGTCGATCGACCTCGCCGAACAGGCTGAGGCCGCACCGCCACCGCCGCCTCCCCCGCCCCCGCCGCCACCACCGCCGCCACCGCCGCCGATGGCCGTGTCGGCCGGCAAGGTGGATACGACCCCCATCGACCCGCGCCAGGAAGTGGTGCCTGAGCAGGCGCCCAAAGAGCTTCCGAAGCAGGATCATTCCCTCGGCGGCGTCCCTGGCGGCGTCCCCGGTGGTGTCCCCGGCGGTGTCATCGGCGGCGTGGTCGGCGGCGTGGTCGGCGGCGTGGTCGGCGGCACCGGCAAGGTGGTCGACTTCGACTTCAGCCAGATCAAGGTGAAGTATCAGCCCCCCGCCCCGGCTTATCCGCCCCTCGCCAAGATCGCCAAGATCCAGGGCACGGTGGTCGTGGAGATCGTGGTCGGCCCCGATGGCGTGCCCACCTCGGCCGTCGCGAAGGAAGGCCCTCCCCAGCTGCGGCCCACGGCCGAAGCCTACGCCATGCAATGGAAGTTCGAGCCTGCCCTTCTGAATGGCGCCCCCCAATACGCGCGCTTCAAGCTGACGATGCCGTTCCGGCTGAGGTAACAGCACCCTTTCCCACGTTCATAACTCTCCTCATTCCATAAGGAAACCTCATGAACCTGCTTTACTCCCCCCTGATGCTCGGTCTCGCCGAAGGTGGCCACGACAGCTTCTCCGCGGCTGAGATCTGGCGCTCGGCCTCCACCCCCAACAAGTTCATCATCACCGTCCTCTTTGTCCTGATGGCCTACCAGATCTACGTGGCCATCGAGCGCTTCGTGACCTACGCGCAGAGCAAGCAGGCCTCCGACAAGTTCCTGAAGCTCTTCATGGACACCCTCCGCCGCGGTGACTTCGAAGCCGCCAAGCGTGCCGCCACCACCCACAACAAGAGCCACATCGCCCTGGTGCTGAAGCACGGCCTGGACATCTTCCAGTACGAGAAGCAGCTCAAGACCATGAACCCCAACCACGACGCCATCCAGCCGGTGGAACGCGCCATCCAGCGCGGCACCGCCGAGGTGGTCGAGCTCCTCAAGAAGGGCATGAGCGGCCTGGGCACCATCGGCGCGCTGGCCCCCTTCATCGGCCTGCTCGGCACCGTGATCGGCATCATCAAGGTCTTCTCCGACCTGAAGACCAAGGGCGCCGGCGACATCAACGCCCTGGCCGGCTCCATCGGTGAGGCCCTGGCCACCACCGCGCTTGGCCTGTTCTGCGCCATTCCGGCCGTGTGGATCTACAACGTGCTGACCACCAAGCAGGATGTCGTCGTCACCAACATCAACAATGCGGCCTCCCAGATGATCGACGAGTTCATCCGCCGCGAGAGCCAGAGCTAAAGATCCGCCACCCAGCCCGGGGGCGCGAGCTCCCGGGCGATTTCTGAGGAGAACACACCATGGATACAGGTGGTTCCAAGGGTGGGATGAAGTCCGACATCAACGTCACGCCCCTCGTGGACATCGTGCTGGTGCTGTTGATCATCTTCATCGTGATCACGCCCGCCGTTAACAATGCCGTGAAGCTGCCGTTGTCCAAGCACGCCCCGAAGGTGGACCAGCAGGCGGACGCGGGCCAGAAGTACCTGACCCTCATGCTGACCTCCAAGCGCAACGACAAGTACGAGGTGACCGGCCCTGGTGCCGTGCTCATCGACGACAAGGATGCCAAGGACGAACGCTTCTTCATCAACGACGAAGGCCAGCGCCAGAAGCTTGAGGACTACATCAACCGCAACGTGTCCCAGTTGAACGACAAGCGGGTGTTCATCAAGGCCGACGCGGACCTGCCCTTCAAATACATCAACGAGCTGTTCCAGTCCTGCCGGAAGGGTGGCGCCGACGAGGCCTCCATCGTGACGAGCGAGGACAAGGACAAGAAGGAAGGGGGTAACTGATGGATGCCGGCGGCGCCAAAGGCAAGGCAAAAACCGATATCAACGTCACCCCGCTGATCGACATCGTGCTGGTGCTCCTGATCGTGTTCATCGTGATGGTGCCTGGCCTCAGCAAGGCCATGAAGGTGGTGGTGCCCCAGGTCGTCCAGACCAGCACCCCGCCTCCGCCCGATCCGAACAACATCCTGATCCAAGTGGACCAGGACGGCACGATGACCCTCCAGCAGGACAAGATCGACTCCCAGGGCATCAAGGACAAACTGCCCGAAGCGGTGATGTTGCAACCTCTCAACTACCGGAAGGTCTTCCTGAAGGTGGATGAGGACGTCAAGTTCCAGGCCATGGTGGATGTGCTTGACGCCATCCGCGTCGCCTCGGATCTGGCGAAGAAGAAGTCCCTCGAGAACCTGGACAAGTTCCAGGGCCAGGATGGGGGCGACGTGAAGGTCGCGGTCTCCCTCAAAAAGCGGATCGTGGCCGCGCCTGTCAGCTAGGCACGCCCCGAACCACGCAAAGGGCCCCACCCGGGGCCCTTTTTCATGCCCGCTTGCGAGACCCCATCACCGTGCCGTAAGCCACCCCGGCCACGGTGATCAGGACGCCGGCCAAACCGGCCCCTGTGGCGCGCTCCCCCAGCATGGGCACCGCCAGGAGGTACTGGACGATGGGCAGGAGCTGGAGCCAGACCGCCGCCTCGGAGACGGCCAGGGTCCCGTAGGCCTCGGACATCAGCATCTGTCCCCCGAAAGCCAGCAGGCTCATGAGGATGGCCAGGCCCCAAGCCTCGAAGCCGCCGGGCCAGGGCGACAGGGCGAAGGGCAGCACCACGGGCAGACCGGCCACGCAGAAAAAAAAGAAGATGGTGGCGGTATTCTCCGTGTGGCGCGCCGCGCGGATGGCGTTGGCGCTGGTGGCGGCGAAAACAGCCGCGGCCAGGGCGGCCAACGCTCCCCGGCCGAGTCCGAGGCCCAGATGGCCCTGGCTGAGCACCAGCACCACGCCCAGAGAGGCTGCCAGGATCGCCAACCAGAGGTGGATCGTGGGCCGCTCCTTGAAGATCACCAGGGACATCACCACGGCGATCACCGGAAACACGTTGTAGAGGATGCCCGCCTCCCCCGCCGGGATGTGGGCCAGGGCATAGAAGTAGAGCACCACCACCGCGCCACCGGAGAGCCCGCGCGTCACCAGCAGCCGGTAGTTGCTGGGTCGATAAAGCCCCGGGATCAAGCCGAAGGCCGCAAGACTCACCAGGGCCCCCACGACGAAGCGCAACACGGCCAGATGGCCCGGCGAGAACCCCATGCCCGGCAGCGTGAGCTTCCGCGCCAGGATGGCCATCAACCCGAAGCAGACGGCTGAACCAGCCAGCTCCACGCGGGCCACCATGCGGCGGCGGGACAGGGCGGCAGAGGAAGCGGTCATGTGTCAATCATCCGATACGAGACAGGAAAAGGCTCAGGAAAGGGAAACCGCAGATGTCGCAGATCCGCGCAGATGAAGAACCAAGGCCCGACATCTGCGCCATCTGCGTCATCTGCGGTTGACTGTCTTTATCCCCCTGTACCGGAGATCATTCCCACTCAAGGGTTGTACGCGCCCTGCGGCAGGTTCAGGCCGGCGGTGTGGAAGGCCGAGGTCAGGGCTCCGCCCCGGAAGGCGCCGCGGTCGGCGGCTTCCAGGTGGTCCAGCAGGTGGGACAGGTTCGCGCCGCTGGGAACCGCGGGCACCCCGAGATCCGCCGCCATCTGAGGCAGCGTGAGGTCGTCCAGGAAGGTGCCTTCCTCCCGCACCACCACGCCGCGCAGGGTGTACTGGTCCGTGGGGCCCGTGTGCGTGCGCAGGCTGGACGAGGGCACCACCACCGCATCCACCCAATCCTTCCGGCCGCCCCGCTCCTGTTGCCTGGCGTGGGCATCCCGATCGGCGTGAGCCGCGTACTTCAGGTCCTCGCCGCAGAGCAGACCCGCCACGGTGACGCTGTCCCCGAAGCTGAAATTGCGGGCCGGCACCACGCGCAGCTGGCTGCCCACGGCGCGGTTCAGCTCGGCGACCACCCGCGAAAGGGTGGGTGCGAAGCTCGATCCCGTCAGCAGCAGCACCCGGCGGCCCGCAAAGCCCTTGGCCCGCGGGCTCTTGATGAAACGGCGGCTGTGCTCCAGGAAACGGCGCGCCAGGCCCACGCCGTTCTCCAGCTGCGCCCAGGAACGGGAGTAGAAGGCCCGGCCCGGCACCTCGATCCCCGCCCGGGTGAACCACTCGTCCGCCAGCAGCAGCCAGGGTTCGCCGGCATTGGCTTTGGCGTATTTCCGGACCTCGGGCGTCCAGCGGGCCACCCAATCCCGGGCGAAGGCCGCGTCCACATCCTGGACCGAAGGCAGGTTCTCCCGGTGGGCCGTCAGCCCCACGGGGACGCAGGACAGGCTGAGGACACTGCCCCGCCCTTCCCGGTACCGGGCCCAGAGGTCGTCCACGGTCTGCTGCCAGATGGCCCCATCGTTGAGCCCCGGCGCCACCACCGCCTGGGTGTGGACATCGATGCCCCCCTCGAGCAGCCGGTCGATCTTGCGGAGGATATGGCCTTCGCGGGGGTTGCCCACCACCTTCACCCGGGCCGTGGGATCCGTGGCATGCACCGAGACATGGATGGGGCTCAGCCGCTCGCGGATGATGCGATCCAGCTCCGCGTCATCGCTGCTGGAGAGCGTCGTGAAGTGGCCGTAGAGGAAGGAGAGGCGAACATCCTCGTCCTTCAGGTAAAGCGACTTCCGGAAACCCTTGGGCATCTGGTGGACGAAGCAGAACACGCAGTTCTGCTTGCAGACCTTGACCTCATCCTGCGCCAGATCGACCCCGATGCCCTCGCCGCCGTTCTCCACGAAGACCTTGAACGTGCCGCCATCCGGCCGTTGCACGAGCAGCTCCGCCTCATCCTCGCGAGTGATGAGAAACTGGTAGTTCAGCTGATCCAGCACGGCCTCGCCGTGGATCTCGAGCAGGGTGTCGCCCGGACGGATCCCCGCCTCCTCGGCCAGGCTGTCCGATTCCACCGCGATGATCTGTACGCCCTTCTGTGCCAATGCGCCGCTCCATGCTCCGGATTCCCTGCGGGAATCCGGAGATAGATTGTCTCATTGCGAAGGAAGAATGGCTTTTCCTATCTCCAGCCCGGTAGGGCTGGAGCCACACTCGACCTCAGGCCGTGGTCTTCGCCGCCTTCCTCGCCTCCACCACCTTGTCGGCATCGCGGCCCACCAGTTCCTGGAGGTGGTGGAAGGACCAGGTGAAAGAGCCGACGCCCATGGTGAGGCTGCGGAGCTCGACGATGACGTCGCTCATCTCGGCCTGGGGGATGTAGGCGGAGACCACGTCCCAGCCCTTCCAGCCGGGCTTGGCGTCGAAGCCGAGCACCTGGCCGCCGCGGCGGCCCGTCACGAGGCGCTGGGCCTTCGGCGTGTACTCGCTGGGAACACTGATGTGGACCTCAGAGATCGGCTCCAGCAGCACGGGATGACAGAGGGGCGCGGCCTCGGTCATCCCGATGCGGGCAGCCGTCTTGAAGGCCATGTCGGAGCTGTCCACGGTGTGGTAGCTGCCGTCCACCAGGGCCACGTGGATGTCCACCACCGGGAAGCCCAGGGGGCCGCGTTTCATCCACTCCACCACGCCGTGCTCGATGGCGCCGAAGAAGTTCTTGGGCACCACGCCCCCGACGATGCGCTCCTCGAACTCGAAGCCCGTGCCGCGCGGCAAGGGCTTCACCTCGAACCACACATCGCCGAACTGGCCGTGACCGCCGGTCTGGTGCTTGTGGCGGCCATGCACCTTGGCGCCCTTCGTGAAGGTCTCGCGGTAGGGAACCATGGGCGGGTGCTGCTGGACATCAAGGCCGAAGCGGCTCTTGAGGCGGTCCAGCGCGCACTTCAGGTGCACCTCGCCCTGGCCCCAGAGGACGCGCTCCTGGGTCTCGGCGTTCTGCTCCACCTGAAGAGAAGCATCCTCCTCGCAGAGCTTCTGGAGCGCCAACGACAGCTTCACATCGTCACCGCTCTTGAGGGTGTGCAGGCTGAGGGCGAGCATGGGCTGCAGGGGTTCCGGCCAGTCCAACTCCAGTTTGGCGGAAGGGGTCAGGGCCTCGCTGGTGCGCACCTCGTCCAGGCGGCCCAGGGCCACCACTTCGCCAGCCGAGGCCTTCGTCTGCTTGATCTGCTGGGAGCCGAAGAGCCGGTTGATGCCGCTCACGCGGTTGCCGGCCAGGGCCACGCCGTCGGCCACTTCGCCGCGCCACACCCGCGAGATGCTCAGCTTGCCCACGTGCTGGGCATGCACGCTCTTGAACACCTGCACCAGCGTGTCCTTGCCCTCGGGGATGCCCAGCCGCTCGGCCGTGGCCTCCACCCGGGGCGCCTCGTCGCAGAGGGCCTGGAACAGACGGCGCACGCCGGCATCCTTGTCGGCGGACCCAAAGAAGACCGGCACCAACAGGTCGCCCCGCACGTCCTTGGCCAGGTCCGCGGAGACCTCCTCCAGCGAAGGCACCACATCACCCAACAGCTCTTCCATGAGGTGGTCGTCGAAGTCCGCGAGTTTCTCCAGCATGAGCTGGCGGGCCTCGCGTTCCTCGGGCAAGACGGAATCCGGCAGCTGCTTCAGGTCCGCGTCCTTGCCCGCGTCGTACTGGTAGGCATGCTCGCTGATGAGATCCACGTAACCAGTGACCTGGTCGCCCTCGTGGATGGGGATCTCCACGAGCACCAGGGGGCGCTCGGACACCAGCTGCAAGGCGTTGAACACATCCTTCAGTCGCCCCGCACTGCCCGGGGCCTCCATCTTGTTGATGAACATCACGTGGGGAATCTTGTGGTCGTCGAGGAACTTCAAGGCCGGCGCGGCCATCAGCGCGCGGACCGGATCGGGATCGCACACCACCACCGCGATGTCCGCGGCCATGAGCGCGTGGACCGTCTCCTGGCGGAACTCGACGGAGCCGGGGCAGTCGATGAGGGTCCAGGTCTCGCCCTCGTAGGTGCAGGCCGCGAGACTGGCCTCGACGCTCATCTGGCGGGCCTTCGCTTCCAGGGAAGCATCGCCGACGGTGTTTCCCTCCTTGACGGAGCCCTTGCGCGGCAGGGCGCCTGCCACGAAGAGAAGGCTCTCCATCAAGGAGGTCTTTCCGGAGAGGTAGGGGCCCACGATGGCCGCTACGCGTGGAGTTGACTGAGAATTGCCGCTCACAGTGCCTCCTGATTGTGGGGTTCGGATATCGACCGCCCCAAGTGTTCCGACCTGCGTATCCTCTGGCAACCCAAAAAAATGCCGCCTCGAAAAAGGCGGCATAAGTCACAAAATAACGGTAGTTTGAGCTAATTTCGCAAAGGTTTGCCGGTCTTCAGAATGGCATCCATGCGGGCCTGGGTCTTTTCGTGACTGCAGAGGCGGGCGAAGGCCTCCCGCTCCAGCTCCAGGATCCGCTCCTCGGTGACTTCCTGGACCGGGCTGACATCGCCGCCACACAGGATGTTGGCCAGCTCGCCCATGATGACGGCATCGTGCTCGCTGGCCAGGCCCTGTAGCCGGAAGTCCTGGACGGCCAGCTTGAGGGCCTCGCTGCCGCCCCGGCCCGGCAGGCGCAGGGTGCGCTCCTTCACGGGCTGGAAGTCCACGGCCATCTTCAGGACCTCCTGCTTGGCTTCGTTGAGCAGGAACGCCTTGTTCATCACGCGGCGGTCCGTGCGGCGCAGGTAGCCGTTGCGCTGGGCCTCATCAAAGCTGGTGTTCACGTTCGCGGTGCCGATGAACTGGAACGCAGCCTTGACCTTGGGCATGGGGCCCAGCTGGCCCTTGGCGGCCAGGGCATCCTCCATGCGGAGCAGCATCTGGAGGCAGCCACCGCCAGAGGGGATGACGCCCACACCCACTTCCACCAGACCGATGTAGAGCTCGGCATGACCCACGGCCCGCTGGCAGGCCATGGTCATCTCGCAGCCGCCGCCGAGGGCCAGGTTGAAGGGCGCCGCCACGGTGGGGAACGGCGCGTAGGTGAGCATGCGGGCGGCGTACTGCAGGCGCCGGGCCACTTCCTCGATCTGGTCGAACTGCTTGTCCTTGGCGGCGTTCAACACCATCACCAGGTTGGCGCCAGCGCTGAAGTGCTGGCCCTGGTTGCCCACCACCAGGCCCTTGAACCGGCCCGGCACATGCTTCTGGATGGTGTCCTCCATCAGCATGATGATGCCGTCGTCCAGGGCGTTCATCTTGCTGTGGAAGCTCAGGCAGGCCACGTCATCGCCCAGGTCGAAGAGCTGGCAGCTCCCGTTCTCTGCGATCACCTTGCCGCGACCTTCCTCGCGCTTGAGGATGATCACGCGCTTGTCTTCGAGGATGGGGTCGTAGGCCAGGGTCTTGGGATTGAGCTGCGCCACGGGGACGCCGTGCTCCCAGCGGTAGAAGCTGGTGAGGCCCTTGGCGAGCATCCGCTCCACGAGGGGCGGCACCGGCAGCTCCTCGAACTTCATGCGGGCCACGACCCGGTCGACGCCGAGGGTGTCCCAGGTCTCGAAGGGGCCCAGCTCGAAGGCGAAGCCGTTCTTGATGGCACGATCCACGTTCAGGGGCCCGTCCGTCACCTCGCCCAGGCGATTCACGGCATAGGTGAGGTTGGGCGCGATGCAGCGCCAGGCCAGGCGGCCGGCCTCGGTGTCGCTGGTCAGCAGCGTCTTCACCTTCTCCGCGGGATCGTCGATGCCCTTCAGTTCCTTCAGGATCGGCCAGTCCCGCTTCACCTGCGGAATGTACTCGCGGGTGGCGGGGTCCAGGGCCAGGAAACTCTTCTTGCCCTTGGCGTCCTTCGGGCCCTTCTTGAAGAAGCCCTGCTTGGTCTTGTTGCCCAGCAGCTTGTTGTCCAGCATGTACTGGAGAAACTCGGGGAACTTGAACACATCGCGCACTTCATCGTTGGGGCACAGGTCATAGACGTTCTTGGCCGTGGCGGCGAGGATGTCCACGCCCGCGAGATCCGCCGTGCGGAAGGCCGCGCTCTTGGCCCGGGCCGCGGCGTCGCCCAGCACCGAGTCAAGTACCTCGAAGGGGATCTTCTCGGCGAGAGCCATGTGCAGGGTGGCCATGATGCTGTGGATGCCGATGCGGTTGCCGATGAAAGTCGGGCTGTCGTAGGCCGGCACCACTTCCTTGCCGAGGGCCTCCTCCAGCCAGGTGCGGAAGGCCTGGGCCTCCTTCTCGTCCACCTCCGGCCCCTTCACGAACTCCAGCAGGCGCAGGTACCGCACGGGGTTGAAGAAATGGGTGATGACGAAGTGCTTGCGGAAGGCATCGCTGCGGCCCTCCACCAGGAGCTTCAGGGGAATGCCCGAGGTGTTCGAGCTGACCCAGGCGCCGGCCTTCAGGTGGGCCTCCAGCCGGCCGTAGAGCTCGCGCTTGATGGCCAGGTCCTCCTTGACCACTTCCACCACCCAGTCGCAGTCCGACAGGCGGTCCAGGTGGTCCCGCAGGTTGCCGGGCCGGATCTTCTTGAGGTACGAAGCGTGCATGGCCAGGGCTGGCTTGGACTTCGCCAGGGCCGCCAGGGCGCCCTCCGCCAGCTTGTCCGGCGCCGCGTCGTCGATGACGATGTCCAACAGCTCCACCTGGCAGCCCGCCGACGCCACATGCGCCGCGATGCCCGAGCCCATCACGCCCGAACCGAGGACTCCGATCTTCTTGATAGCCATAAAAACTCCTAATTTGAAACCGCAGATGGCGCAGATGGCGCAGATAGGGAGTTCGCAAATCGTTTATGCGTCAGCCGGGATTCGGCAAAGTTGACCAATAGCCCCAATTCATAACCGGTCGCTTTGAGGTAATTGAGAATCTGGGCTTCTTCGATAGCACCCAGCTTCGCAATGGACTTCAGCTCCAAGATCACACTTCCAAAACAGATAAAGTCTGCACGGTATGTGGTCTTCAGTGGGCGCCCCTTGTAGATCACCGGGAGTTCGACTTCCCGGCGAAATGGGATGCCACGGGCCTCCAACTCGACGGCCAGCGCCTCCTGATAGACCGCTTCAAGGAATCCGGGGCCAAGCGATCTGTGAACCTCCATCGCCGCGCCAAGAATGGCGTAGGTGCGAGGATCACCCGAATCCATCTGCGTCATCTGCGTCATCTGCGGTAAAAATCAGATTTTCTCGATGATGGACGCGATGCCCTGGCCGCCGCCGATGCACATGGTGGCGATGCCGTACCTGCCGCCGTCGGTCTCGAGGCGGTTCAGCAGGGTCGTCAGGATGCGCGCGCCGCTGGCGCCGAGGGGGTGGCCGATGGCGATGGCGCCGCCCCAGGCGTTCACCTTCTTGGGGTCGTAGCCGCCTTCGCGGATGACAGCCAGGCTCTGCGCGGCGAAGGCCTCGTTCAGTTCCATGGCGTCGATCTGGTCGAGCTTGAGGCCAAAGCGGTCCAGCACCCTCTTCACGGCGGGCACGGGGCCGATGCCCATGCGGTCCGGCTCCACGCCGGCCACGGCGCCGCCGATGACGCGGGCGCGGGCCTTGAGGCCCAGGGACTTGGCCAGACCTTCTTCCATGACCAACATGAAGGCGGCGCCGTCTGTGACAGGCGAGCTGTTGCCGGCGGTGACGCATCCATCGACCATGAAAGCGGCCTTCAGCTCGCCCAGCTTCTCGATGGTGGTTTCGGCGCGGATGCACTCGTCCTGCTGGAGGGTGACGGGCTTGCCGTCCAGACCCTTGGCCTCGAAGCGGACGATCTCCTTCTCGAACTTCCCGGCCTTCCAGGCGGCGGCGGCCTTCTGATGGCTCTGGTAGGAGAACTCATCCTGGTCCCGGCGGCTGATCTTGTATTCCTTGGCCAGGTTCTCGGCCGTGATGCCCATGGAGCAGTAGGCCTCGGGGTAGTGCTCGGTGAGGTAGGGATCCACGCTGGGGTTGAAGCCCATCATGGGCACCTTGGACATGCTCTCCACGCCGCCCGTGAGGAAGAGGTCGCCCTGGTTCGCCATGATGGCCCGGGCGGCCATGAGCATGGTCTCCTGGCTGCTGCCGCAGAACCGGTTGACGGTGGCGGCGCCGGCGGTGATGGGCAGACCCGCGCGGAAGCTGATGAGGCGGGCCATGTTCATGCCCTGCTCGCCCTCGGGCATGGCGCAGCCCACGAGCACGTCCTCCAGGCCCGACCAGTCCTTCAGGAGGGGCTTGATGGCCTCGATGACCACCGAGCCCAGCTGTTCAGGCCGGGTGGCGGCGTAGGCGCCCTTGACGCCCCGTCCGACGGGCGTGCGCTTGGCTTCGACGATGACTGCGGATCGCATGGAACCTCCGGATGGGGACTCTTTGATGAGCTTGGTTTCGGTGAGACTAGCAGCCATGTGTGCCTTGGAAAGCACCTACCGTAGGTCGGGAGCGGCCCTACCGTAGGTCGACTGATGAACGGGTCGCCAATCTCATCCCATCTCCTTGACGGGGTTTGGTGATGGACTGATCTTTTTACGGCATCGACCCCACTCGCCATGGGGGCTAGTCCCGTGATGGCCTGTGCACGTTCGCTCTCGTGGTGGCCCCATGCCCCTGACGGAGCCCTATCTCAGCCCCCGTCGCATCCTGACCCTGGTCCTGGCCGGCGGGAGGGGCAGGCGCCTCCACGACCTCACGGACTGGCTCTCCAAGCCCGGCCTCGATTTCGGCGGCCGGTTCAAGATCATCGATTTCACCCTCTCGAACTGCGTCAACTCAGGTTTCCGGAAGATCGCCATCCTCACGCAGTACAACTCCCATCGGCTGCTGGAGCACCTCCACTTCGCGTGGGGCTTCCTCCCCGGGGCCCTCCAGGAGTTCGTCCACGTCTGGCCGGCCCAGCAGGACATGTCCAAGGAGGCCTGGTACAACGGCACCGCGGACGCCGTCTTCCGGAACCTGGACAACATCCGACGCTACGACCCCCAGCATGTCCTCGTCCTGGCGGGCGACCACGTCTACCGGATGGACTACAAATACTTCCTGGCGGACCACCTGGACCACGACGCCGACATGACCATCGCCTGCCTGGAGGTGCCCCGCATCTCGGCCAAGGGCTTCGGCATCGTCCATGTGGACGAGGACGACCGGATCCGTGCCTTCGTCGAGAAGCCGGCGGAGCCGCCTTGCATCCCGCACCGTCCCTCCCATTGCCTGGCGAGCATGGGGATCTACCTGTTCAAAGCCCCCTTCCTCTTCGAGGAACTGGAGCGCGACGCCCGGGAGGAGACCGGCCATGACTTCGGCCACGACCTGATTCCGAATCTGGTGGATCGCGCGAAGGTGTTCGCCCACCGGTTCGAACGCAGTTGTGTGCCCAACAAGGCCAGCCCGGAACCCTACTGGCGGGACGTGGGCACGGTGGATGCCTACTGGGAGGCCAACATGGACCTGGTCTCCGTCAGTCCCGCCCTGAACCTGTACGATCACGCCTGGCCCATCTTCACCCGCCAGGAGCAGCTGCCCCCGGCCAAGTTCGTCCTCAGCGGCGCCGCCCGGCAGGGCTACGCCATCGGAAGCCTGGTCTCCACCGGGTGCATCATCTCCGGCGCCCACGTCCGCAACTCCCTGATCTCCACCCAGGTCCGGCTCCACTCGAACAGCCGTGTCGATGAGTCCGTGATCCTCCCCTTGGCCGACATCGGCCGCGGCGCCCACCTCAAGCGGGTGGTCGTGGACCGCGGCTGCCAGATTCCCGCGGGCCTGGTCGTGGGGTTCAATCCCGAAGAGGACGGCCGCCGGTTCTACCGCACCCCCAACGGGATCACCCTCATCTCCCAGGCGATGATCCAGCGGCTCGGACCCTGACGGATGCGCATCCTCTTCGCGGGCACGGAGCTCTATCCCCACGTGACGGTCGGCGGGCTGGCGGACGTGATGGCCGCCCTCCCCATGGCCCTCAGGGCCCGGGGCGCCGATCTGCGCCTGCTGCTCCCCGGCTTCCCGGCCCTCCTCCAGGCCGCGGCCCCGCTGGCGCCGATTCGCCAGCTGCCGGATCTCATGGGCGGCGGCGGCGCGCGGCTGCTCCTCGGCCGCACCCCCGCGGGCGTCCCCGCCTACCTGCTGGACCAGCCCGCCTTCTTCGGGAGCGGGCCTCCCTACGAGGACCGGACGGACACGCCCAGGCGGTTCGCGGCGCTGTCCTGGGTCGCGGCCCGGCTCGCCAAGAAGGGCGACGACGGGTGGTCCCCGGACATCCTGCACGTCCATGACTGGCAGGTCGCCCTCGCCCCGGCCTACATGGACTTTGAACCCGGCCCCCGCCCCGCTTCCCTGCTCACGATCCACAACCTGGCCTACCAGGGCATCTTCCCCAAGACCCTCCTCCCGGACCTGCGGCTCCCACCGGAGCGCTTCACCCCGGCCGACCTGGAGTACTACGACCAGATCTGCTTCCTGAAAGCCGGGCTGGTCCATGCCGACCACATCAGCACCGTGAGCCCCACCTACGCCAGAGAGATCCGGGATCCGTCGAAGGGCGGGCTCCACGGTCTCCTCGCCGCGCGGGGACGGGACCTGGCGGGCATCCTGAACGGCGTGGACCCCGCCGTGTGGACACCCTCCGGAAACCTCCACCTGGCCTTCCCCTACGACGCGGACCGTCTGGACCGCCGGGCGCTCAACAAGGCGGCCCTCCAGCGGGAACTGGGCCTGCGGGAGGATCCGGAGGCGCTCCTCTTCGCCATCGTGAGCCGGTTCGCGCCCCAGAAGGGCCTCGACCTGGTGCTGGAGGTCCTGCCGCGCCTGGCGCGCCTCGGCGCCCAGCTGGCGGTCCTGGGCCAGGGGGACGGGGCGCTGGAGGCCGCGTTCCGCGCCGCGTCCCGGCAGTATCCGGGGCGCATGGCAGTGCGGATCGGCTACGACACCGGCCTCTCCCACCGCTGCTACGGCGGCGCCGATGTGATCCTCGTCCCCAGCCGGGAGGAGCCCTGCGGCCTCACCCAGCTCTACGCCCAGGCCTTCGGAGCCCTGCCCCTGGTGCGGCGCACGGGCGGCCTGGCCGACACCGTCCTGGATCCGGATGGGACGCGGCCCGGGGGCCCTCCTGCGACTGGCTTCGTGTTCGAGGAGGCCTCGGCTGTGGACCTGGGGGACGCCCTGGACCGCGCCTGCGCCCTGTACCGGAGCGATCCCGGCGCCTGGCGGACGATGCAGCGCGCGGCCATGGGCCAGGACAAGGGCTGGGACCATCCCGCCCAGGCCTACCTCGATCTCTACGGCGCGATGGCGGCGCGGAGAGGCTGATCCCTCAGACCGGCGGCATCTGGCAGGAGGCGGCCACCGCGGCGGGCAGGTAGCAGTGCCGCACATAGTCCATCACCATGCGGTCGGAGTTGAAGCGCCAGGCCAGCGTCCGGATGGAGCGCTTCACCCGCGTCACCCAGGCCCGGGGCACACCGCCGGCATCGCGGTCGTAGTAGCAGGGGACCACCTCCTCCTCCAGCACCCGGAAGAGCGCCTCGGCGTCCCGCCGGTTCTGGATCTCCGCATCGACATGGGACTCCCCGCTACCGATGGCGAACCCGTTCTTTCCGTCGAAGGCCTCCGCCCACCACCCGTCGAGCACGGAGATGTGCAGGGCGCCGTTCATGGCGGCCTTCATGCCGCTGGTGCCGCAGGCCTCCAGGGGGCGCACGGGATTGTTGAGCCAGGCGTCCACGCCCTGATAGAGGTTGCGGCCCACGTGGATGTTGTAGTTCTCCACGAACACGATCCGGTGCCGGAAACGCGGATCCTCGAGCAGGCGGTTGACCGTCTGGATGAGGCCCTTGCCGCGCTGGTCCGCTGGGTGGGCGCGCCCCGCGAAGACGAGGTTCACCGGCCGGGTGGGGTGGTTCACCAGGGCGGCGAGGCGGTCCAGATCCGTGAAGAGGAGGTCCGGACGCTTATAGGGGACGAACCGGCGGGCAAAGCCGATGGTGAGCGCGTCGGGATCCAGCGGCGGCGGGTCGATGGGCGGGAGGCCCAGGCGCGCGCGGGTGGCCGCCACCCGCTCCCGGACGAACCGCAGCATCCTGGCCTTCAGCACCTGCTTGATCTCCCAGATCTCCGCCGAATCCACGGCCTCGATCTTCGTCCACAGGTCGTGGTGGACCAGGCCCTCCAGCCAATTGATGCCGATCCGCGACTCGAAGAGCTGCTCCATCTCCGTGGCCAGCCACGTGGAGACGTGCACGCCGTTGGTGATGTGCCCGATGGGGATCTGGGCCTCCGCCCGGCCAGGCCAGAGGCCGGTCCACATGGCCCGGGACACGACGCCGTGGAGGGCCGACACCCCGTTGGCCCGGCTGGACTGCCGGAGGGCCAGCACCGTGGGCATGAAAGGCGACCCATGATCCGCGGGATTCACGCGGCCCAGGTTCGTCACGTCCTGGACCGAGAGCTTCAACCCGTCCGCCAGGGGGCGCAGGTGCTCTTCCGCCAGGTCGACCGGGAACCGGTCGTGCCCGGCGTCCACCGAGGTGTGGGTGGTGAACACCGTGGCCGCGGCCGATTCCTTCAGCGCCGCCCAAGGGTCCAGGCCATCGGCCTGCACCCGGTGCCGGGCCCGCTCCAGGATGGCGAAGGCGGTATGCCCCTCGTTGAGGTGGAACACGCTGGCGGTGATCCCCAGTTCCCGCAGCGCCCGCGCGCCTCCCACGCCGAGCATCAGTTCCTGCTCGATGCGCATGCGCTGGTCGCCGCCGTAGAGGCGGGCCGCGAGGGCCTGGTCCGCCTCGCTGTTCTGGGGATCCCGGGTGTCCAGCAGGATGAGGCGCACACGGCCCACGCAGGCCTCCAGCACCTGGGCCCAGACGGTCCGCCCCGGCATCTCCACGCCCACCCGGGCGGGTTCGCCCCGAGGGGTGAGCGCGGGCCGCATGGGCAGATCCTTCAGGTCGAAGGGCTCCAGCACGTCCTGCTGCCAGAACGACGGATCCAGCACCTGGCTGGTGTAGCCCTGGTGGTACAGGAGGCCGACCCCCACCAGGGGTACGCCCAGGTCGGAGGCCCCTTTCAGATGGTCCCCGGCCAGGATGCCGAGGCCGCCCGAGTAGATGGGGATGCACTCGTGGATGCCGAATTCCATGCAGAAGTAGGCCACTGGCCGCGTGCTCAGCGGGCCCGCATGGAAGAGGCCCCAGGTGGTCACGGGATGCAGGAACTCATCCAGCTGGCGGAGGGCGCGGTCGATCCGCGCCGGCACATCCACCTCCATGGCCCGGTTCTCCATCTGCCGCGTGTCGATCTGGCGCAGCACGGAGATGGGGTTGCGGTGGGCGCGCTGGTACAGGTCGATGTCCAGGTCCCGGAAGATGGACCGCACTTCGGGGCGCCAGGTCCACCAGAGGTTCTGGGTGAGGCGTTCGAGTTTCTGCCGCAGGATTTCCATGGCGCAGGCCTCGATTCTACGGCTGGTATTCTACGCCCCCGCGCCCGGACCAGTGGCGAGGAAGATCGCCCCGAGGGGTGGCAGGGTGAGGGACAGGGAGTGGCCGTGCCCGTGGCGCGGGATGGGTTCTGGACGCAGTCTCCCTGGATTCAGGAAGCCCTGGCCGCCGTAGGCCTCGGCATCGGTGTTCAGGAGCTCGCGGCAGTCCGCCTGGAAGGGGACGCCCACCCGGTAGTCCCGCAGCACCATGGCCGTGAAGTTGAGGATCACGGCGGTGGCGTCGCGGGAATCGGCGCTCTTCCTGAGCAGGGAGAGCACGCTGTTGGCGCGGTCGCCGCATTCGATCCAGGTGAAGCCCCAGGGCTCGCAGTCGCCCTCGTGGAGGGACGGGCGCGCCCGGTGCAGCGCGTTCAGGTCCCGGAGCAGGTCGTGGATGCCCTTGTGATCCGGCTGGTCGAGCCGCTCCCAGTCCAGCGCCGTCGAATGGTTCCACTCCCGCGTCTGGCCCAGCTCCGTGCCCATGAAGACCAGTTTCTTGCCCGGGTGGGCGAAGGTCCAGGCCAGCAGGAGCCGCAGGTTCGCCAAGCGCTCCCACTCGCTGCCCGGCATGCGGTCGAGCAGGCTCCGCTTGCCGTAGACCACCTCGTCGTGGGAGAGCGGCAGCACATAGTTCTCCGTGCCGTGGTAGAGCATGCTGAAGGTCAGCTCGTCATGGTGGTGCCGCCGGTGGAGCATGGTGCGCGCGAAATAGCCCAGCGTGTCGTGCATCCAGCCCATGTTCCACTTGAAGCCGAAGCCCAGGCCGCCGGCGGATGTGGGCCGGGAGACCATCGGCCAGGACGTCGACTCCTCGGCGATGGTGAAGGCATCCGGATGCTCCGCGTAGACCGTCTCGTTGAAGCGGCGGAGGAAGGACACCGCCTCCAGGTTCTCCCGCCCCCCGTGGCGGTTGGGGATCCACTGGCCCGGCTTCCGGCTGTAGTCCAGGTAGAGCATGGAGGCCACCGCGTCCACGCGCAGGCCGTCGATGTGGAAGCGATCCAGCCAGTACAGGGCGTTGGAGATGAGGAAGGTCTGCACCTCCCGCCGCCCGTAGTTGTAGATCAAGGTGCCCCAGTCCATGTGGCGGCCCTGGCGGGGATCGGCATGCTCGTAGAGGTGCGTCCCGTCGAAGAAGGCCAGGCCGTGCGCGTCACCCGGGAAATGGGCGGGCACCCAGTCCAGCACCACCCCGAGGCCCGCCTGGTGGAAGGCCTCCACGAAGGCCTTGAAGTCCTCGGGCGTGCCATGGCGCCCCGTGGGCGCGAAGAGGCCCAGCGGCTGGTAGCCCCAGGAACCGTAGAAGGGATGTTCACTGACCGGCAGCAACTCCACGTGGGTGAAGCCCAGGTAGCGCACATAGGGGATGAGCTGTTCCGCGATCTCGCGGTAGCCCATGTAGCGGCCGTCCGGGCGGCGGCGCCAGGAGCCCAGGTGCACCTCGTAGGCGCTGAACGGCGCCCGGTGGATGGGGACGCGGCCCCGGGCCGCCATCCACTCGGCATCGCTCCAGGCATAGTCGCCCAGGCCGTGCACGACGGAAGCCGTGCCGGGCGGGACCTCGCAGCGGAACGCGTACGGGTCCGCCTTCAGGGGGAGCAGGTCCCCCCGCGGGCCATGCAGCTCGAACTTGTAGAGCTCGCCCGGCCCCACCTCCGGGATGAAACACTCCCACACACCGGCCTCACCGGGCCGCATGGGGTGCCGGCGGCCATCCCAGGCGTTGAAGGGCCCCACCACGCTCACCCGGCGGGCGTTGGGCGCCCAGACCGTGAAGGCCGTCCCCGCCACGCCGTCCACGACCATCGGGTGGGCCCCCAGCTTCTCGTAGGCCCGGCGGTGTGTGCCCTCGGCGAGCAGGTGGAGGTCCAGCGGCCCGAGTCGCGACGGGAACGGGTTCTGGCGCATCAGCATCCTCCACGCCAGAGATCTCCGGACAACCGGAGCCACACCCGCAGCGCTTCCGTGGCGCTCCAGGCCTGGGCGTCGCAGCCCCGCTGGGCGTGCGGGGCATCACCGTCCAGCAGCTCGGGCAGGTGGCCCACGCAGCCCTCCGTGAGCGGCGTCTCCAGGCTCCCCAGGAGGGCCCGGGCCGCGGCCACGGCCTCGGGCGCCTGGTCCCAGGCGGCGGCGAGGGCCTCGCAGAACGTGGGCAGCAGCCACACCCAGGCCGTGCCGTTGTGGTAGGCGGGCTTGCGCCGGGTGTCCTCGTCGCCTTCGTAGCGGCCCCAGTACGGGCGCTGCGGGTCGTTCAGCAGGTGGCCCGCGGCGTCGCGGATCTCCAGCGGCGCGGCCACGGGGAGGGGAGCCAGGCTCCGCATCGCGCCGGGCACCAGGAGGTGGCGCCGGGCCGCCGCCACCACCCTGCGGGCGCGAACCCCCCGCAGGAGCCCCAGGCTCACGAGGAAGAGCTGGTTCGGGCGGAGGTGGTCCTGGGGGACGCCCTGGGCCGCGGGCACCCCCGCCGGCGCGGCCAGCAGGTCCGCGTACCAGCCGGAGGCGGGCAGCCAGAAGCGGTCCAGCGAGGCCTCGGCGTGGAGGGCCAGGGTGTCCCAGGGCGCGGAGGCCTCTCCATCGAGCCGCGCCAGCTGGCGCAGCAGGCGGATCCAGAGGGCCTGCAGCTCCACTGGGTAGCCCTCGCGCGGGGTGCCGGCGGGGTGGGCCGTGTCCATCCATGTGAAGTGGGCGGGGCTCCAGACCAGGGCGGAGGCCGGATCCACGCGGATCCCGTTGGGCGTGCCCGCCAGGTAGCCCGCCGCCAGGCTGCGCAGCACCGCCGCCAGGGACCGCCCCCCGGCGTCGGCCGCATAGACCTCGGGGCCCACGACGGCCGCGGCCTCTTCGAGGGCGAGGGCGAACCAGAGCGGCGCATCGGAGGTGTCCCGGTCCCCGTCCTCCGAAGCCGCCAGGCGGTTGGGCAGGGTGCCCTGCCGCTCCAGGGCGCCGAAGGTCTGGAGGATCTCCAGGGACTCGCGGATCCAGCCCCCGGCCAGCAGGCCGCGCACCGCGATGAGGGTGTCGCGGCCCCAGTCGAGGAACCAGGGGTAGCCCGCGATGACCGTGGCCCCCGTCCCCCGGCGCGCCAGGAACGCCGCGCAGGCGGTCTCCAGCTGCCGGCCGAAGCTGTCCGCCTCGGGCCTCCCGGAGGGGTGTGGTCCCCGGGCGCTGGGCGCGGGCCGCCCGTGCGGATCCGCGTCCAAGGTGAGTGACAGGCTGCCGCCGGGAGAAAGCGGCAGCTCGAACCAGCCGGAGCTCCAGGCATCCCCCTGGGCCCGCATGCCCCGGCCGGCCTCCACGGGATGCGGGATGCCCTGGCACCACTCAGGCTCGGGGTGGTAGGCCCCCCCTTCACTCCAGGCGCGCAGCTCGCGGTCCGGCGCCAGATGGACCTGGAACCCCGGACGCCCGGCCAGCGGGGTGGTGGCCGTGACGAAGCGGTGGTCCAGCTCGGGGCTCCACGTGGTCTCTTCGTGGAAGCTGCGGTCCTCCAGGTCCAGCCGCACCGTGAGGTCCATGCGGACCTCCCCGGAGAGCCCCCCCAGCCCTGCGCCGCGGCTGAACCTCAGCACCACGGCGTTCCGGCCCTCCGGCATCTCCGCGCCGAGGTGGACGGGCACCGTCCGCCCGTCCCCGGCGTGGGCCCGGAAGGTCCAGCGGGCCGGTGGGCCGGGCTCGAAGCGCTCGAGGTTCTCCGCCCCGAGGGCCGAGAGGAACCCGTCGGCGATGACCCAGGCCCGGAGCCGCTTCGCCAGCACCTGGCGGTCGCAGGGCAGGTCCGGATGCAGGTTCGCCCCCAGCAGGCAGTCGTACTTCGAGGCGATGGCCCCCAGGTCCGCGTGCAGCCGGGCCATGCCGCCGCGGCCATTGGTGAGCAGGGCCAGCCCCTGTTCGCCGTGGCCGGAGAATCGCGGGAGCGCCGGGCAGAACCGGAGCAGGCCCCGGACCGGGGGCCCTTCCTCGCCGAAGCGGTCCAGGTGGAGGTCCGCCAGGCCGGCCGCGTCGGCCAAGCGCGGGGGCAGCGCGGCGAGGTGCCGGCCCCCGGCCGGGATCGAGCGCAGGTTCAGGTCCAGGGCCCCCGCCGAGCGGAGTGTCGCGGAGAACGGCAGGGCGTCCTCGATGAGGACCCAGTGCCCCGGCGGCACGGGCAGGACGCGGGCGGCATCCTCGGGCCCCCAGCGCGCCACGGGGGGGTAGCGCTCCCCGTCCGCCGCCGCCAGGGCGCCCAGCAGATCCGCCGAGGCCCGCGCAGGGTCCAGGCGCGACAGGGCCGCCAGGAAGGCCACAGGTTCCCGATCCACCCGCTCCGCCAGCAGGCGCCAGTCACAGGGTCCGATGGCCTCGGCGGGGATCGCCTCGGCCAGCCGCTGGAAGCCCCAGGCGGCCTGGGCCCGCCGGGCGCGGTAGGCCTCGCCGGAGAGGCCCGCGGGCGTGGGCCTCTCCGCCAGGCAGTGGGCCGCGCCGGGGTGGAGGACGAACTTCACGCGCCCATCGGAGCGCCGGATCGCCGGCGGGGCACCCAGCAGGTCCCGGGCGGGCGCGCCCAGGCCGGCCCAGACTGCCTCCGCCAGGACCAGCTCCCGGGGCTCGCGCGCGTCCAGGTTCACGAGCACGAGGCAGCGGTCCAGGCCCTCGGCGGAGCGGCGGGCCAGCGCCAGCACCGCCGAGTCCTCCGGGCTCAGGCGCGCCACCGCCGCGCCATCGAAGAAACAGGGATGCTCCGCCAGGAGGCGGTGGAGGGCCGCCAGCTCCGGCACGAGGTTCGGCTCGGCGCCCCAGGCCAGGCCCCGGGCCTCATGGACATCCAGCTTCTCCGTGGCCAGCCACTCGACCCCGGCGGTGAAGCCGTAGGCGCCGCAGAGGCTCGCCAGCCCGCAGAGCCGGTTGCGCATCAGGGACCAGGCGGCCCCTCGCGCGGCCAGGCGGTCGTTGTCGTGGGTCTCGCTGTAGTGCACCAGGGGACCCAATCGCGGCGCCTGGCGGAGGCAGTGGTCCAGGTAGCCCGACACGGCCAGGGGCGTTTGGTTCTGGAACAGCTCCGAGTAGGCCCACTGCAGGCCGCCCTCGCCCAGGAGCCGCTCCGTGGCCTCCCAGCTTCCGCCCAGACCCTCGAGGAGGAACACGCAGTCGGGGTACTCCCGCCGCACCCGGGCGCCGAGGTACTGCCAGACGGGCATGGGCACCAGGTACCCCGCGTCGCAGCGGAAGCCGTCCACCCCGCGGCGGCACCAGGTGAGCAGGGACTCGGCGACGGTCTCCCAGAAGGCGGGCGGGCCGCCCTCCAGCTCCACCAAGTCGCCCCAGGTGACACCCCAGGCGCCGGGGCTGTGAAAGCTTCCGTCCGGCTCGCGGCGGAACCATTCCGGATGGGTCTCCATCAGCCGGGAACCCCAGCCCGTGTGGTTCACCACGATGTCCAGGAGGAGGGTTCCGCCCCGGAGATGCACCCCGTCCGCCAGCTCCAGGAACTGGTCCACGGCCGTCGTGCGCCGGTCGAAGACCACCAGGGCCGGGTCGATGCCCGTGAGGTCCAGCTGGGCGTAGGGGCTGCCGAAGCGCCCCATGCGGGCGAAGGTGGTGGGCACCGGCCCCACCGGCAGCAGGTGCAGGATGCGGCAGCCCAGCGTGTCGAAGATGTGGGGCAGGCAGGCGTTGAGGTCCCGCAGGGTCCCCGAGGGCGGGATCACCGTCAACCCCTGCCCATCGAGCTCCGCCCAGGCGGCCTCCCGGGCGGGATCCCGCGTCTCCCGGAAGGCCCGGGCGGCGCCGAACATGCGGGGAAAGGCGCAGTAGATGAGGTTGGCCGTGCGCAGCCGGTCCGGCAGGACGCTCACGCCCAGGTCGTCTCCCGCCGGCCAGTGCTGGTAGCCGGCGGGATCCACCGCGTAGGCCTTGGCGCGGAAGGGGCCCGGCTCCGTGAGGACCAAGTCCAGGGACCAGCCGCCCGCGTCGACCTGGAGCGGAAGGTCCCGCCAGGCGGCCCCGGCGAACGTGCGCGCCTCCCCGGGAAGGGTGCCGGCCCCCGCCAGGATCTCCTCCCGGGCCCGGGCGCCCCGGGTGAGGTTCGTGCGCAGGAACGCCCGCCAGCCGGCCTGCCCCGGCGCGGGATGGGCCAGGTCCACCCGCAGGCGGTCGCCCACGTAGCGTACGACGTGGTCCCCTGGTGCTGGTGTCATGGCGGGTCGGAGCATCGCTCCCCCGAGTGGACGTGCCCCATGGTACGCCCGACTCGGCTCCTCGGCCGGATCTTCACGATTGCGGGTTCCCAGGCCCGGAGAGGGGCGGTCAGAATGGTCGCATCATGTCCAACGCCCATGCCGCCCTCGAACCGCTGCTCGCCGAATGCCGGAAGGTGATCGTGGGCCAGCCCCAGCTCCTCAGCCGGCTGGTGGTGGCGCTGCTCTGCCGCGGCCACGTGCTGCTGGAGGGCCTGCCGGGCCTGGCGAAGACGCGCACCATCAAGACCTTGGCCGCCGCCAGCCACACCACCTTCCATCGCATCCAGTTCACGCCGGATCTGCTGCCCAGCGACGTGGTGGGCACCTTGGTCTTCGATCCCAAGCAGCTCACCTTCACGCCCAAGCGCGGTCCCATCTTCACGAACCTGCTGCTGGCGGACGAGATCAACCGGGCGCCCTCCAAGGTACAGGCGGCCCTGCTGGAGGCCATGGAGGAGCGCCAGGTGACGCTGGGCGAAGAGAGCTTCCGCCTGCCGGATCCCTTCCTCGTGCTGGCCACCCAGAACCCCCTGGAGCAGGAGGGCACGTTCCCCCTGCCCGAGGCCCAGATGGACCGGTTCCTCTTCAAGCTCCGCGTGGACTACCCCAAGCAGGAGGATGAGGTGGAGGTCCTCCGCCGCGCCCACCTGAACGGTGACGAAGTGAATCCCGTGGTGGACGGCCCCCTCCTGCTGGCGGCGGGCCGCGAAGCCCAGAAGGTGCGCCTGGATGACGCCATCCGCACCTACATCGTGCGGCTGGTGCAGGCCACACGACCGGGCCACGGCAAGGTCTGGAAGGGCAAGGAGCTGCTGCGCTGCGGGGCCAGCCCCCGGGCCTCGCTCTCGCTCCAGGCCTCCACCCGCGCCCTGGCCTACCTCCAAGGCCGCGACCACGTGCTGCCCCAGGACGTGGTGGACCTCGCGCCGGATGTGCTGCGCCACCGCCTGCTGCTCACCTTCGAAAGCGAGGCCGACGGCGCCACCACCGATCAGGTCATCGCCCAGCTGCTCCAGGCCGTACCCCGCCCCTGAACCTGACCCTCACGCCACAGGAGAACCTCATGGCCACACCGCCCCGCCCCAGGATCACCGGCATCACCCTGAACGTGCTCATGCCCGACGGCACCACGCGGGTCCACACCATCGACCCGAAGGCCAGCGACGCCCTGGTGTGGAGCGATCGGGCCGTGGAGGTCTTCGGCAAGTTCTACGACAAGGGCGGTCCCGCCGAAGGCAAGCACATGAGCCGTGAGGATTTTCTCCACCACTTCCCCCACGGCGAACCCATCATCGGCGACCAGCCGCACCTTCCCATGACTCCGGGCGTGGTGGACCAGATCTGGAACCACCCGAAGGCCGACGGCACCACGCCCGCCTTCCTGTTGAAGAGCACCGCGAATTCGACGAACGGCTAGAAGCTGCGCCATCGCGGATTCAGGGCTCTGCCGCGCGCCCTCGCCTGGGCGGCAGCAGCCGAGTTCCCGTTGGCTTCATGGAACTGGGCCATGGCCATCCAGACATCAGGATCCACGGGCTTGAGGCGGACGAGGGACCGCGCAAGACCTTCCGCCGCCTCTCTGATAGCCTCCCGCTTGGACCGGTATTCTGAACGCAGCACGAGCGCGAAATAGCGGAGCCGGATTCCACCCGGTACGATTCGTTCCTCCAGCTCCTTCTCCCGTTGGGGCGGCAGCTTCTCCACCTCCTCCAGGTAGCCGCCAGGGTCCTTTCCATGGGCCAAGGCCTGAGTCGCAGCGGAGACAAGGGCATCCATGAAATAGGTGCTCAGGGTCGCCATGGGAACCTGCGCCTCCCGAGCCTGTTGATAGACCGCCCGTGCCTGACCCACCACCTCCCGGGGATCCCGGCCGTCCCTTGCCATGGCCCTGACCCGGGCCGCCTGGGCCATGAGGATGCCCCGGTACATGCCCACATGCCGTGGCTGCCGTTTCAGGCAGGCTTCGTAGGCCCGCACGGCCTCTTCCGCATCAACTGTGGGATCGCTACCAGCGGCCTCATCCGCATTGGCCATGGCCTGGGCCACGCCGCCGAGGTTAGCCAGGAAGTAGGCCTCCTCGGGATGCGCTACGGCCAGGGCGCGCGCCTCCTTGAGGTAGGGCTCCACTGTGGCGCGATCAAAGGTTCCCCTCATGCGGGTCGAGTCGATCCAGGCCAGCAGGGCGGAATTGCGGATGTTCATCAAGACGATATGTGCTGGATCGAGCCGCAGGCCCCGCTCGGCCACGGCCAGGACTTCCTTCAGTCGTGAGGAAGGATCTTCCCCCCGGCGCAGCAGTCGAAATCCTTCGGTCCTCAGGACGGAGGCCTGGGCGACACAGGCCTCGATCTCACCGGGATCCCGTCGCAGAGCCTCATCAGCGTCCGCCTTGGCCTGGGTGAGCCAAGCCCCGGGATCGATCTCCCGGAAAGTCAGGAACCGGGCCATCTCGCCCCTGGCCCGGGCCCGCCAGGCCAGAGGCTCGGCGGCGGCTGGTTCCAACTGGGCCCAGCGGTCGGCCACGGCCACCTGGGCCAGGACCGGAGCTTCCGGATCCGCTCCCGATTCCCAGCCCCGCGCCACGGCCTCCTGCCAGCGCCGCATGTCCAGGCTCAGGAGATCCACATCGCAAGGGGCCCGGAGTTCCGCCTGCGCGAGGACTCGGCCCGCCGCTTCCAGGGCGGGCTGGGCGACTTGCGCTTCCTCGGCGAACCGCGCCTGGGCCAGCCAGGCCTCGGCTTCCAGCCGCAGGGCCTCGTAGAACCAGGGGGCCTGGGCCTGGGCTTCCCGCGCCAGCCGGACCGCCTCCTGCGGCTGGCCCTCCATCAGCCTGAGCAGGCCCACCCGGAAGGCCGGGGGCTCCAGGCTGGCGCTGGCGCCGCGCCGCAGCCAATCAGCCGCGGGAACCCGCAGGGTCTCCTTCAACTCATCGAGCCGACGCTGCCTGAGGTCCGGATCCGGCAATGCGGAGGCCTTGCCCAGCTCGATCTGGTATATCGCCGCCAGGGCCCGGCCTTCGGCATGGGCCGCCTCCGGGGTTCGGAACCCCAGCGCCCAGGCGCGTTCCAGTTGGATTCGGGCCCCGGACGGATCGTCCAGGGCCAGGTGCGCCCGCCCCAGCGCGTAGGCGCCCGGCGCCGCGGCCAGCGGGCCGGCGGCCTGGACCTCCTTGGACAGCGCCTCGACCCGGGCCCGGAGGTCCGCCTGGTCGCGGGTCAGATCCCGCGCTGGCTGGATCCGCAGGTAGCGGGCCAGGGCCTCGATGCGTTCGGCGGCCTGGGCGAACCGCTGGGCATGGGCGGCCTGAGTCTGGGCCCGCAGCCGTTCCCGCACGGCGAATCCACCGAAGACCGCGATGGAAAGGCAGACCGCGGCCGAAGCCGCCACCAGGGCCTTGTGCTTTCGGGCCCAGTGGACCAGTCGCTCCATCGGCGTGGCCGCCCGGGCCTGGATGGGTTCTCCGTCCAGAATCCGCTGGAGGTCCTCCCCCAGCGCCCGGGCCGTGGCGTACCGGCGGCGGGGGTCCTTCTGGAGGCAGGTGAGCACCACCGTATCGAGATCAGCCGGGATCGTGGGCACCCGCGTCCGAACTGGCACCGGGTCATCCTTCGCGATGCGCGCCATGCAATCAAGGCCGACCCCTCCGAAGGGCGGATCCCGGGTCAGAAGCTCGTAGAGGGTGGCGCCCAGGGAGTAGACATCTGTCCGGCGGTCCAGCAGCGCTGTGTTCCCGCGTGCCTGCTCGGGGGACATGTAGCTGACCGTGCCCATCACCTGGCCGGTTTCCGTGAACCGGCCGCCCTCGGTACCCCGGGCCAGCCCGAAGTCGAGCACGCAGGCCCGGGTGGACCCGTCGTCCAGCCGCTCCACCATCAGGTTGGCCGGGTTCAGGTCCCGGTGGATGAGGCCGACGCGATGGGCCGCATGGACGCCCTCGCAGACCTCCGTCATCAGGCGGAGCAGCGCCTCCAGCGACATCGCGGGTGCGGCCTTCAGCAAGGTCTCTCCGGCGATGAACTGCATGACGATGTAGGGCTGCCCGCGCCACTCGCCCACTTCATGCACCCGGCAGACGTTCGGGTGGTCCACCCGGGCCTGAAGCTGGGCCTCCTGGACGAACCGCCGGAGGAGCGCCGGGTCGTCCCGCCGGAGGAGCTTCAGGGCCACCACCCGGCAGAGACGGGAGTCCGTGGCCCGGAACACGCGGCCCATGCCCCCTTCGCCAAGCAGTTCGAGGGCTTCGAAGCGGCCCCAGCGTTCCAGGTTCCTGGCCCGGAAGATCCCGCTCTGCCGGAATCCGGCGGCGGGGAGGGCGGCCTCCAGGTCAACCGCCGATGGATCCCCCAGGGAAGCCAGCCCGGTGACCGCGCCATCCGACGCTGTGTGGACCTGTGCCGTGATCTCCACGGACCAGTGGTCCGCCTCGACGGCCTCCAGCTCGGCCAGCTCCTGCTCCAGCATCAGGCGGTCGCCACCATCCAGGCGCCCCGAGGCCACCAGGTCATCCAGGCGGTCGCTGATGTCGCCGGGTTCAAGCAACCCGCGGGCCACGGCCAGGGCCAGCACCCGCTCCTCAGCGGTCGCCATGGCTGCTTCTCCGCACGATTCCGCTCCTTGATGATCCGTTCATGGTGCCCCCTTTTGCGGCTACAGGTGAAGCACTTCCCGAGTTGACCGGGGCCGGGGCGGGGGTCAGACTGGCCATGGCCCTGGCGCCGGAAAGGAGGTTCGATGGGACGACAATCCGACCTCTCCGAACCTCCGTCGCGTCGCGCCGCCCGCTGAGGCGGCCCGCACCTGTTGTTCCGGCTCCCCCGAATCCGCCCCCTGAACGGGATGGCGGCGCGCCCCACAGCGCCCCATCCGCTCCTCCGGACCGGCCATGATCCACCGCTTCCTCGACACCGTCTGGGGCCAGGCGATGAACCTGCTGACGGCGCCCATCCGGCACCGTCGCTGGATCGACCTGCTCGTGCTCGCGGCCCTGGTGGGCACGCTGGCGGCGCTCTGGCTGGTGGGGAAGGAATGGACCGCGGTTCAACGGCCCACGGTGCAGATCGCCCTCAGTGCCTGGGCCCTGCCCAAGTACCTCCTGTTGTCCCTGATCCGGGCCATCGCGGCCTACACCGTGTCGCTGGCCTTCACGCTGGTGGTGGCCTACTGGGCCGCCAAGGATCCGCGGGCCGAGCGGGTCCTGGTGCCCATCCTCGACATCCTCCAGAGCGTGCCGTTGCTGGCGTTCCTGCCGCCCGTGCTGCTGCTCATGCTCACCCTTTTCCCCCGCAGCAACATTGGCCTGGAGCTTTCGGCGATCCTGCTCATCGTCACCTGCCAGGCCTGGAACATGGCCTTCAGCTTCTACCAGTCGCTGAAGACATTGCCCAAGGAGCTGGAGGAGACCTCGAACCTCTACGGTTTCACCTGGCTCCAGAAACTCCGCTGGGTGGAGATCCCCTTCGCCACGCCCGGCCTGGTCTGGAACTCCATGGTCAGCGTGGCGAACAGCTGGTTCTTCCTCATGTCCGCCGAGGCCTTCCACGCGGGCGACAAGAACTTCCAGCTCCCGGGACTGGGATCCTACATGAACACGGCGGTGGAGCAGGGGAGCACCCGCGCCCAGATCTACGCCATCGTCACCATGCTGGTGCTGGTGATCCTGCTGGACCAGCTGGTCTGGCGACCCGTGGTGGCGTGGTCCCAACGCTTCCAGGTCGACGAGGGCGGCGAGGTGGACCCTGGCGAGAACTGGCTGCTCCGCCTGTTCCGCCGCTCCCGCCTCCTGAAATGGCTGGAGAACCGGCACAACCAGCGCCTGCATCGCCGGACCCCCCGCCCGGCCTTCATCAGGAAGGCCCACGAAGAATTCCAAAGGCCCGGCCGGCTTGGATCCTGGGTGGCGACCTCGGCCATGGTGGGAATCCTCGTGCTGCTTTCGCTGGGAGCCATCTCCGTCGTGCGGCTGTTGGCCGAGGTGAGTGCCGCGAAGTGGCTGGTCCTGCTCAAGGCCGGCGGTGCCTCCCTGTCGCGGGTGCTCCTCTCCACGTTCCTGGCGACCCTCTGGACCCTGCCCGTGGGGCTGTGGATCGGCATGTCGCCGAAGTGGTCCCGGCGCCTCCAGTCCGTGGTGCAGGTGGCGGCCTCCTTCCCCTCCTCCCTGATCTTCGCGTCGCTGATCCTGGTGTTCAGCTCCCTGGGCATCGGCCTGGGCGTGAGTTGCGTGCTCCTGATGGTGCTGTCCACCCAGTGGTACCTGCTCTTCAACATCATCGCGGGGGCCCAGGCCATTCCCGCGGACCTCCGCGAGGCCTCCACGGCCTATCAGATGTCGCTGTGGAAGCGCTGCTGGAACCTCTACTTCCCGGCGGTGTTCCCCTTCCTCGTCACCGGCTGGGTGACCGCCACCGGCGGGGCCTGGAACGCGAGCATCATCACGGAGATCGTCACCACCCGCCAGCACACGCTCCGGACCTTCGGCCTGGGCGCCGAGGTGGTGCTGGCCACCGAGCAAGGCTCCATGCCTCACCTGGCGGCCAGCGCGCTGCTCATGGCGGCCCTGGTCGTCCTCTTCAACCGTCTCGTCTGGGTGCCGCTCTATCGCCTGGCCGAGACCCGCTACGCTCTCAACCGCTGAGGTGGACATGCTGCAGCCCCACACCTCCCCCATCTGTGAACTCCGCGGCGTCCAGATGCGCTTCCCCGGGCCCCGGGGTGGCGTTCAGCGCGTGCTCGAAGACATCCGTCTCGAGGTGCGCCCCGATGAGATCCTCTGCCTCATCGGCCCCAATGGCTCCGGCAAGTCCACCCTGCTGCGGCTGCTCGCGGGCCTCATGCCTCCCACCCAGGGCGAGGTTCGCCACCATGGCGATAAGCTCGACGGCCTGAACCCGGGCGTGGCCATGGTGTTCCAGAGTTTCGCCCTCTACCCCTGGATGACCGTGGAGGAGAACGTCCGCGTGGTGCTGCGTGCCCGGGACCTGCCTGAAGGTGACGTCCGCGAGCGGGCCCACCAGGCCATCCGCAAGGTCGGCCTCGAAGGCTTCGAGGAAGCCTTCCCCCGCGAGCTCTCCCGGGGCACCAAGCAGCGCGTGGGCGTGGCCAGAGCCCTGGCCGTAGATCCCGAGATCCTGATCATGGACGAACCGTTCAGCCAGGTGGACGCCCTCACCGCGGAAGCGCTGCGGGCCGAGATCATCGACATCTGGGCCGACAAGGAACGCAACCCCTCGGCCATCGTGATGGTGAGTCAGTCCATCCGCGAAGCCCTGCTCATGGCCGACCGCGTGGCCCTGCTTTCCGGCAGCCCCGGCACGCTGCGGACCATCGTGGACGTGCCCATGGCCCGGCCCCGCGACAGCCGCTCGCCGGAATTCATGAAGCTGGTCGATCACCTCCACGACATCTTCACCAGCGCCGAATTGCCGGATGTCCAGATCACGGCCCCCATTCCCAGCGCCGCGGTCCAGGAGGACCAGGTGGAACCCCTCCCCCAAGCCCAGAGCGGCGACATCCTCGGCCTGCTGGAGTTCCTGGACGCCCAGGGAGGCACCAGCGATCTCTTCCAGGTGGCCTCGCACACCCACGTGCCTTTCGAGCGGGTGCTGACCACGGTGAAGGCCGCGGAGATGCTGGATCTGGTGGACACACCCAAGCGCGCGGTCCTGCTCACGCCCCTGGGCAAGCGCTTCGTGAACGCCAACATGGATGATCGCAAGGATCTCTGGCGGGCCCAGCTCCTGGAACTGCGGCTTTTCCGCGTCGTGCAGGAAATGATGCACCTCGAGGATGGCGAGCTGTCCGAGGAGGCCCTCCTCCAGGAACTGGCCACGCGACTGCCCATGGAGGATCCGGAGAAGACCTTCGAGACCCTCGTGGCGTGGGGCCGTTTCGGGGAACTCTTCGCCTACCGTGAGGAACGGGGCGTCCTCACGCCGGAGTAGGTTCCTTCTCCGCGGCGGGTGGGCTGAAGGCACAGGCGGCGATGCCCATGAGCACCAGTAGGGTACCCAGCCCCTGCATGGGCCGCACGGATTCGCCCAGCAGCAGCCAGCCCAGGATGACCGTGGCCACGGGCTGGGTCATGAGTCCCATGGCGCCCACGTTCGTGGACACATGGCCCATGCCCCAGGTGATGAGCCACCAGGCCACCACCTGCACCCCCAGGCCCAGGCCCGCCAAGGCCCACCAGGCGCGCGCCGGATAGCCGGTGAACGTCTCGCCCTGCGCGAAGCCGAGGAGGCCGAAGCCCACCGTGCAGCAGAGGACGACCCAGAACAAAGCCTCCGGGGCGCTGAGGTCGCGGCGGGCCCGGCCGAGCACCAGCGTGAAGGCCCCGTAGGCCAGGGACGCCAGGGCCCCCAGCAGCTCACCCAGTCCCGTGCCCCAGCGGGCGCCTTTGGCCAGACCCAGCACCAGGGCCCCGGCCAAGGCGAGGCATACGCCCAGCCAGAAGCGGCGTCGCAGGCGGGCGCCCAGCCAGACGACCGAGACCACCGCCACCCAGATGGGCGCCAGCGTGACCAGCAGCGTGGCGTTGGCGGCGCTCGTGTGGTGGAGTGCCGAGTGCCACATCCACAGGTCGCCCACGAAGCATAGGCCCGCCACGCCTGCCCAGAGCCGCGCCCGCCCGACGCCGGATCGCGCGGTGCCCCGCGCCTGCCAGGCCAGCCAGGCCACGGGCGGCAGGGCGATGGCCATGCGGTAGAACCCCACCGCCAGCGGGCCCGCGGGAGCCGCCCAACGCACGAGCATGGCCGCGAACCCCAGGAGCGAAGCCCCGAGGATCAGGGCCGCCAGGCCTCTCGGATCTGGCGTCCCCGCCTGTGTCGCATCCATGGTTCTAGCATCGCCGCCGGATGGGCCGGCCCGCAAGGCCATGGTTGGCGGCGGCTCAGTTGGCCCAGCGGGAGATCTGCTCCCAGACATCCTCGTCCCGGGCGGGCCCGTTCAACAGGATGGCGAAGACGCGCACGCGGCCATCGAAGGTCTGGAGGTAGCCGCAGAGACTCGTGACCCGGTCGAGATGCCCCGTCTTCACCCGAACCCGGCGGGTGAGATTGGGATCCTTCACCTTCAGCTTCCAGGGCTCGCCCCCGATGATCTTCAGCGACGAGACGAACTCGGGCCCCACCTCGAAGTCGTGGTACGCCCCCCGGAGGATGATGGCCAGCGTGCGGGCCGACAGGCGGTTGTCCTTGCTCAGGCCCGAGCCATCGGTGATCTGCAGCGCTTCCGGTCCCAGGCCGAAGGCCGTGCGATAGAAGGCCTGCACGCGCTGGATCCCCCGGGTCCAGGAGCCGGCGCCGTAGCGCCGCACCAGCATTTCGATCATGAAGTTGTTCGACCACTTGTTGATGTCCTGCACCAGGGCCCGCAAAGGCGGTGAGGTCCAGGCGGTCAGCTTGCGGGGGACCCCCTGGCCGAAGCCCTCGATCCGGCCTTCCACCGCGATCCCCGTCTCCTGGAGGATGCGCTGGATGGTCTCCCGGGCCAGGCGGTCGGGATCAGCCACGAGACGCCCGTTCTCGGCCCGGTTGAAGTCCACGGAGAGGGCCCGCACGACGGGCAGGGTGTCGGCGGACGTGTTCTCCCATCCCAGGGGCTCCCGCTGGGCGTCGAAGGCGCTCTGATCGAGCCGGATGCTCCCGGTGATCCGTCGCAGGCCCAGCTTCTTCAGCGACTGGGCCAGCAGCCAGATGCGCTCGCTGGTGAAGAGGGGATCGCCGTCGCCCTTGAAGGTGAGGTCGCCCTGGACCACGCCATCCTTCAGGTCGCCCCACACTTCCGTCTCGATGGTGGAATCCGGTTTCAACGTCTTCAGCAGGGCGTAGGTGGTGACCACCTTGGTGGTGCTGGCAGGCACCAGAGCCAGATCATCATGGTGGCGCTCCAGGACCTTGCCCGTATCAGCCTCCCAGATCCCAGCGGACACGGCGATCCCACGGGCCTCCAGGCCCCGCGCCCAGGCCTGGAAATCCTGGGCCATGGAAGGCAGGGTGGACAGCAGCAGAAAGAGGGTCAGGAGGGACAGCCGCATGCGACCTCAGGGTTTCGGAGGCGTCGGCAGGGCCCCCTTGAGGCTCCGCTGCGTCCGCTCGTTCTCTGTGGTGGCGCCGCCTCCGAGGAGGTTCTCATCCGCCGTGAACAGCCAATCCCGCACCAGAGTCTTGCCCTGGTAGACGTGGATGCTGTCCTTATCGGAACGGCTGCGGACCCCTACGATGGGCAGGCCCTGCGTGTCCCCCGAAGCCCCGGGCTGCACCTGGGTCACGAGCTGCCACTCGCCGCTGGTGGTCATGGGATCCAGGTACTTCTGGCGCAGGATGCGGGGCCGAACCTTCATCACCTCGTCCAAATCCGTGGGGTAGTGCTTGGTCTTGGCGAAATAGACCCGCAGAGCCGTGGCGATGGCCTCGCCCCGGAAGATCAACTCGGCCTCGTTCTCCCGTTGGACCTCGGCGCTCAGCCGGGGCCCGACCTTCATGAGCATCACGCCCATCACCACGGCCAGGGCCAGAGCCAGGGCCATGGTGAAGCCGCGCTGGGTGCTGGAGGGAGGGAGGGGCCGCATGGATGCTCCGAGCCTCGATTATCAGGCTCTTTCACCCTTTTCGTGCCATGAGCTCGGAAAAAGCTTCCACCACGGCAGGATCAAACTGGGAACCGGCCTCGTTCCGGATTTCCGCCAGCACCTGCCGGAAGCCCTGGGGTCGACGGTAGCTCTTGCCACTGGTCATCACCTCGTAGGCCTCGATGAGCCCGATGATCCGGCTGCCCATGGGGATGGCCGTCTCGCGCAGACCCTCGGGGTAGCCCAGACCGTCCCAGCGCTCATGGTGATGGCGGATCATGCGGACCACGTCGAAGGGGAAGCGCAGATCCTTGAGGAAGACCGCCGCCAGCTCCGGATGGTCGCGGACCTTCTTCATCTCCTCGTCGCTCAGCGTCGGCTTGGCGAGCATCTGGGGATCCAGCAGCAGCAGGCCCACATCATGGAGCATGGCGGCGATGCTCACGGCCTCCACGTCCTCCGTGGGCAGGTCGAGCATCAAGGCCAGATCCCGGGCCAACCGCGCGGTGGCCAGGCTGTGGGGGCGCAGGCTCGGCACCCGGCCTTCGCCGGATTGCAGGATGCGGTGACTCACGGACAAGAAGGCGTGGTGGTACCGCACATGGAGCCGCGCCTCCTGGAGATAGAGGGCCAGCATCCGGCTCAGCTGCTGGATGGCCTCAATCTCGGATAGCGAGAAGGAGTGGTCCTCCAGGCGGAACACCATCACCAGGTCGTGACCTTGGGGGGTCTCGTTGAGCAGGAGAGGCAGGTAGGTGGCGAACGCTCCGGTCCACGGCGGCACCTCAGGCATCTCCGTGCGGCTGATGAGGCGCAGGTCTGATTCCCGCACCGCCGGCAGGTGGAAGGTCGCGTGGGCCAGGATCTGCTGCTGGAGCTCCGGGGACAGGGGCAGGGTACTGAAGGCCAGGATGGGGCGGATCTCTTCGGGGTCCTCGATCCAGAGCGCCACGGCGGTGGCCGGCAGGATCTGGCTGATGAGCCCGGCGATCTCCCAGAAAAAGGCCCGTTGCTCGGGCGGCACCATGCCCTTCCGGCGCTCCGCGTTCACGGGGGCGGGGGCCACCCAGCCACTGAGGGTTCGGTCAGCCTCCCAGGGCAGAGAGGTATAGCCGTCCTTGCCTCCGGGGAATCCATAGAGCCGCTCGTTGTTCGAGGGCCCCGTGGAAGGAGCGCCCGGCCCTGGAGCATGCACGAGCGGAACGGAGCTGTGGGCCGGTGGCAGCAGGCGTTCCGGCGCGGGGGCGAGTTCGCCGAGGAGATCCGCCGCGGTGGGAAGCCCCTCTGGCACCTGGCCCGGGCCGATGGACTGCTTCGGGGCCGGGTGGGGGCCACCATAGAAGCGGAACTCCTTCAGGGCCGCCACCAGGTCCCCGCAGATGGCCAAGGTGGGCGGTTCATCGCGTTCCGCGTCGAAGATCCCGCCCTTGATGCGGTCCCGCTGGATGAGCAGACCCACCCAATCACCCTGGACGTAGACCGGCGTGATGAGGTACCGAGGCCATTCCCCGCCCTGGCCGAAGGCCGAAAGTTCCGGCGAGTCCGAAGCATCGTTCACCACATAGGTCCGGCGGGCCCGCTGTGTCCTCAGCAGAAGGGGGTGGCCTTCCGGGATGGTCACTGGCGGCCGGGTGCCCCGGGGCCAGCCGTAGAAGCTCACGACCTCGAAGCCCCCCTGGCCCGGCACGCGCAAGTAGAGCGCCCCTTTCGTGCTGCCCGCCTCTTCCATGCAGCGGTAGAGCACCTGGGAGCACCGGTTCGCCAGCGCTTCACCGAGAAGGAGAGGGGAAACCACCATGGAGCGCGTCCAGACCGAAGGGTTCGGGAGCCCATCATGGCAGAGCCGCAGCCGGCATATCCAGAGCCAGTCCTGAAGCCTTGCGGTTTTTTACGGAGCTGGGGGCGCTTGGAGCGAGGCCACGGCCAAATCCCGGTCCGCCCACCGGGTCAGTCCCGCCAACTGCCGGCCATGACCGCATTCCGCCAAGGGGGCGCCCAGCGACTTCAGCCGGGCCACCACCGCCAGCCAGTCCACCGGCAGGGCCACGGACGCGATGCCTTCATCCCAAGCGGCTTTCCCGGTGCCGAGCAGGCGTCCGTCGAAGTGGGAAATCAGCGGGAAGGTGGGGTCCGCAGGCTGCACCGCCGCCAGCCTCCGGGTGATGCCAGGCAGCAGAGCCGCCATGTGGGGGCCGTGGAGGGGATGTTGCACCGGCAGCAGGCCGGCCTTGAGCGTCAAGGGCCCAAGCTCCCGCACCAGAGCTTCAAGCGCCGGCACCGGTCCGGACACCGTGAACTGGGCCTGGCCGTTGCGATTGGAGAGCACCAGCTCCGAATGGTCCAGCAAGGTCCTCCGCAGATCCAGCTCTGACACGCCGACGAGGAAGGCCATGCCCATGGTCCCCGCGCCGAAGGTGGCCTCGCTGAGGTCCTCCACCGCGGAGATGAGGTCCAGAGCCACCTCCAGCGAGACAACCTCGGCGGCCACCAGGGCCGAGTAGAACCCCATGCTGTGTCCCGCCGCAGCCACCGGGCGGGGCAGCCCGGCCGCGCGCCAGGCCCGGTAGATACCCACAGAGTGGGCCAACACCGCACAGGGGGCGAGGCGCTGTTGTTGCAGCAGTTCCTGCGGCCCTTCCACCATGGCCCGCCTCAGGGGACGGCCGGTATGGGCTTCCGCGGCCCGCAGGGTGCCCTCCCAGGCGGCGTGGGCCTCCCAACCCAGGGCCATGCCCACGGCCTCGGTGCCCTGGCCGGGAAACAGGAGGGTGGAGGCGGGAGCGGGCATGGCTCCGAGCATAGGGTGCCGGAACCCCCGGCATCCAGTAGGCTGAGGCCATGTCCCCCCTTCCCTTCCCGGCATCCCAGCCCTGGCAGCAGGTTCCCTGGCACGAGCGCCGCTCCTATTGGGAGCTGGGCGAAGCCCAGAGGAGAGAACTGTGGGGTGCCTTGGAAGCCGAAGCCGCTGACCTGGCCCGTCATGCGGATGCCTCGCTGGACGACTACGCCGCCCGGGCCGGCACCCTGGATGGCCAGCTGGTGAACGGCGACGTGCTCGCCACCTTGCTGCCCACCCTGCGACAGAACCCCACCCAGGGCTACGAGGCGCTGGAGGATCCGGCGGGGCGTGCCGCGGTGCACATGAACGCCCTGGGCAAGCGCCTGCGCGACCGGGCCCTGGCCCACGCCCGGGGGGAGCCGGTGATCCTCTTCATGGGCGGCCAGGCCACCGGCAAGACCACGGGCGCCCTGGCCCTGGGCCCGGCCTTCGGTGCCGTCTTCGACGCGCCCCACACGGATCCCGAAGGCGTGGCCTTCCTCCTGGGGCGCATCCGCCAGGCAGGGTGTGGCGAAGTCCACCTCGCCTATACGGACCGCGATCCTGACAGCGCCCTCAAGGCCATGTTGGCCCGCTCCGAACGCGAAGGCCGCTACGTGCCCCTGAACCGCATGGCCCAGACCCACGCATGGGCTCCCTTCACCTTCCTGGGCCTGGCCCCCCGGGTGGGCCGCTCCCTGCAGCTCTACCACGTGCGGGTGGACGCGGAAGGATCAGGCCGCATGACCGAGGGGCACGATGCCCTCGCCAGCGTGCGGGCCCGCCCGAAACCCGCCGAATCCGTGGTTGCCTACCAGCTCCAGACCGCTTACCTTTCTCTCCTGAGGACCCGAACCCATGACCCCCAAGCCTGGTACCCGCGAGATGTGCTCGCAGGACTCAATCGAACGCTCGACCCCTGGCGCCGAAGCGAAGCCGAGCATCTCCTTCGCCGATTTCTCGGAGCTGTGGCAGAGCGAGGTACCGAAGGTGATCCAGGCCCACGAGGAGGATCGGTTGGAAGTTCGGAGGAACCTGGGGCTCGTCTAGGCTGAATCCGCTGCGCGGATTCAGATGAGAATTCGCTATGCGAATTCAAAAGGCTTTTCTTATGTGAATCCGCGCAGCGGATTCACTCGTGATAACCCATCATCACCAGCAGGCACGGTCCCCCGGCGATGACGTTCATCCCCAGCGATTCCGCCGCGCGGATGGCCGCGTCGCTCTCGGCGCCGGGCTGCATCCAGATATGCCTCACGCCCGCGGCGGCGGCTTCGCGCACCACCTGCTCCGTGATCGCGGGTGGCGTGATCACGGAAATGGCCGGCACCTTCACCGGTAGCGCCGCCAGCGACGAGTAGGCTTTCAGGCCCTCCACCTCCGGCGCCTTGGGGTTGATGGGATACACCTCTTTCCCGTGCTGCTGGTAGCAGCGCAGCACCTTGTTCCCGTACTTCGAGCGGTCCGTGCTGGCCCCCACCACCGCGAAGGGACCCGAGGCGAGGAAGGACTGGATGCGGTCTTCAATGGACATGGCGACCTCCAGGCTTGGTCGTGGAAAGGAAATTAAACCGCAGATGGCGCAGATGGCCGCAGATAAAAAAACCGCTTGGGTTTTCATCTGCGCCATCTGCGATTCCAACTTCTCACCCCAGCGACTGGATCGCCCGCACCTTCATCTCACCCCGCAGGGTCTCGACGGCTTCGCAGGCGGCGAGGGCGGCGCTGAGGTTGGTGAGGCAGGGGATCTTCAGGCGCAGGGCCTCGCGGCGGATGGCGCTTTCGTCGAAGAACGCGTCGCGGCCCAGGGGCGTGTTGATGACCCACTGGACTTCGCCGTTCTTGAGCAAATCCACCGCGTTGGGCCGGCCCTCGTTCACCTTGAAGATCTTGCGCACCTTGAGGCCCGAAGCCTCCAGCGTTCGGGCCGTGCCTTCCGTGGCGCAGAGGCCGAAACCAAGCGCCACGAGCTTCTGGGCCAGCTCCGGGAGGCGGGCCTTGTCCTTGTCATTCACCGTGAGGAAGACGGTGCCCGACAGCGGCAGGGGAATGCCCGCGGCCAGCAGGGCCTTGGCGTAGGCCTCGCCGAAGGTGTCGCCGATGCCCATGACCTCGCCCGTGCTCTTCATCTCGGGGCCCAAGACCGGATCCACGCCCGGGAACTTGGCGAAGGGGAAGACCACGCCCTTGACCGACACAGCGCGCGGGACGCCATCCGTGACGCCCTGCTGCTTCAGGCTCTGGCCCAGGCCGATGCGGGCGGCCACCCCGGCCCAGTCGACACCCGTGGCCTTGCTCACGAAGGGGACCGTGCGGCTGGCCCGGGGGTTGGCCTCCAGGCAGTAGGCGATGCCGTCCTTCACGGCGAACTGCAGGTTCATGAGGCCGAGCACACCCAGGTCCAGGGCCAGTTTCCGGGCGTAGCCCTTCACCGTTTCCAGGATCTCCTCGGGTACGCCCAGGGCGGGGATCACGGCGTAGCTGTCGCCGCTATGGATGCCCGCCTCCTCGATGTGGGCCAGCAGGCCAGCGATGACCACCTGCTCGCCATCGCACACCACATCGATGTCCAGTTCCTGCGCGCCGTCCAGGAAGCGGTCCAGCAGGATGGGCTGGTCGTTGCTCACGGCCACGGCCTCGCGCATGTACTTCTCCAGGCCCGCGTCATCGAAGACCACCGCCATGGCCCGGCCGCCCAGCACGAAGCTGGGACGCACCATCACCGGGTAGGCCAGCCGCTGCGCGATGTCCTTGGCCCGCTCATAGCTCGTGGCCATGCCCCATGCCGGGGCCGGAATGTCCAGTCGCTTGAGAGCCTGGCCGAAGCGCTCGCGGTCCTCGGCGTCGAGGATGGCGTTGAGCGGGGTGCCCAGCAGCTTCACGCCCGCGGCATGCAGGGGCGAGGCCAGCTTCAGGGGCGTCTGGCCGCCGAACTGGGCGAAGACCCCCAGCAGCTTGCCGCCCGCGGCCTCGCGATCCACCACGGCCTTCACGTGCTCGTAGGTCAGCGGCTCGAAGTAGAGGCGGTCGCTGGTGTCGAAATCGGTACTGACGGTCTCGGGGTTGCAGTTGATGAGGATGGCTTCCACGCCGCTGGCCCGGATGGCTTCCACGGCCTGCACGCAGCAGCAATCGAACTCCACCCCCTGGCCGATGCGGTTGGGCCCGCTACCCAGCACGATGGCCTTGGGGCGATCCGTGGGTCCCGCCTCGTTGTAATCCTCCCAGGTGCCATATAGGTAGGGCGTTTCCGCCTGGAACTCGCCCGCACAGGTGTCCACGCGCTTGTAGGCGGGGCGCAGACCCAGCGTTTCCCGCCGCGCCGCGACATCAGCTTCCGTTCCCGAACAGAACACCGAGATCTGGTCGTCGGCGAATCCAGCGCGCTTGGCCTTCTCCAGCAGTTCCCCGGGCAGCCGGTCCACGGGAAAGCTGCGCAGGCGGCCCTCCAGCACCACGATCTCCTCGATCTCGCGCAGGAACCATGGCGTGATCATGGTGAGGCGGTGCAACTCCTCGACGCTGTGGCCGGCCTTCAGCGCGTGATAGACCCAGAAGATGCGCTGGGGTCCCGGAATCAGCAGGTGCTCCTTGAGGCGGCCCAGATCCAACTTACCCTCCAGGGCGCCGGAGAGGCCCTTGTGGCTTTCCTCGAGCGAGCGCACGGCCTTCTGCAGGGCCTCCTGGAAGCTGCGGCCGATGGCCATGACTTCGCCCACGCTCTTCATCTGCGTGCCCAGCACCTTGTCGGCCTGAGGGAACTTCTCGAAGGTGAAGCGCGGCATCTTCACCACCACGTAATCCAGCACGGGCTCGAAGGCGGCCTTGGTCATGCGGGTGATGGCGTTGGGCAGCTCCCAGAGCCGGTAGCCCAGGGCGAGCTTCGTCGCCACCCAGGCGATGGGGAAGCCGGTGGCCTTGGACGCCAGCGCGGAGCTGCGGCTCACACGGGGATTCATCTCGATGACGATGATGCGGCTGGTCTCGGGCTCCAGGGCGAACTGGATATTGGAACCGCCCGTCTCCACTCCCACGGCGCGGATGACCGCCAGGGCCGCGTCGCGCATGCGCTGGTACTCGGGGTCCGTGAGGGTGAGCGCGGACGCCGGCGTAAGCCGAGCGCACGGAAGTAAACGGCGGCCTAGACCGCAACCGAATGGCGGGCCGCCGAATTGCGCAGATAGGTGTCGAACACGGAAGCGACAACGCGCGCCAGTGGCAACCCCTGCGGAGCAAGCGACAGCTTTCCGTTCGCATAAGTCAGAAGGCCGTCTTCCTGCATCTGCAACAATTCGGGAATCTCCTCGGCATACCAATTGTCGGCATATCCAAAGGCGCGTGCCGCCGCGGCAAGGTCGAGCGATCCGTCGCACATGATCCGTTCGATCCCGATGCTGGTGCAGATACCGGTGTTTTTTGCGCTGTACAAAGTGCTGTTCGTGACCATTGAAATGCGCCATGCGCCATTTTTCGGCTGGATCAATGATCTGGCGGCGCCCGATCCTACCAGCCTGTTCAATTTGTTCGGGCTTATTCCCTGGACGCCGCCCAGCTTCCTGCTGATCGGCCTGTGGCCAATTCTGATGGGCGTCAGCATGTGGATGCAACAGCGCCTCAATCCCGCCCCCACCGATCCGGTGCAGGAAAAAGTCTTCATGTGGATGCCGGTGTTTTTCACGTTTCTGCTGGGAACGTTCCCCGCCGGGCTGGTGATTTACTGGACGGTCAATAATGTGCTGTCAATTATTCAGCAGGCCATCATCATGAAACGTGAAGGCGCCGAGGTCAGCTTCCGTTGGTGACGGAACCGGTATTTACGGCAAATCAAACGCCGGAATTTGATCCTGACGTGATCGAGGCCGGGCGGGTGCTGTTCGCGGGGGAATGTGAATTTCTGCGCGGCGTTGTGGCGGTAGACCAGATGCCGGATACAGACCTGCCGGAAATTGCCTTTGCCGGGCGTTCCAATGTGGGCAAATCCAGCCTGATCAATGCGCTGACCAACCGCAAAACCCTGGCGCGCACTTCCAACACGCCCGGCCGCACCCGCGAGATCAATTTCTTCAATCTGGCTGGGCGTCTGATGCTGGCCGATTTACCCGGCTATGGCTATGCCCGCGTCCCCAGGGCGCAGGTCGAGGTCTGGACCCGGCTCGTCAACACCTAT
>CAVPLE010000121.1:0-22026 GCA_963705865.1 uncultured Holophagaceae bacterium
GTGGCCCGGCAGGAACACATGGTTGGCCGCGGGCAGGGCGAAGCGGTAGACCAGGGGCTCATTCGGCTTCAGGGCCTTGGGCGTTTCCGCGCTTTCGCGATAGCGGCCCCGGAAGATGTCCGCCGACACCATGAGCTGATAGCCACCCATGGCAGGCTGGCTGGCCACCTCGGCAGGGTAGACGTCGATGACCTTCACCACCCAGTCGCTGTCGGTGCCGCTGGTGGCGGCCACCAGGTTCGCCACGGGCTCGCCGGCGATGCGCAGGGGTTCCTTCAGGGGATCGGACACGAAGGCCAACACGTCCGTGCGACCCGAGGCCTCGCGCTGGTCGTCCGTGAGCCACTGGGACCAGGTATGGGCCGCGTCATAGCCGACGGCCTGGATGGGCCGGGCGCGGAAGGGCACGGGCTTGGCGGGGTTCGAGACGTACTCCTCGTAGGGCGCGTCCCCGGCCTTGGGCGCGGTGGTGGTCACCGTCAGGCCCACCTCCAGATAGAAAGGCGTGGCGCGAACGGCGGTGCCCTCGCCCGCCACGGGCCAGCCCGGAAGTTTCTTCCAGGTGTTGGTGCCCGTCTCGAAGGCGCTCACGGGGGGCAGGTCGGCCTTCCCGGCGCCCTTCAGGTGCTGGTCGAGGAAGGGCTTCAGGATCTCGCGGCGGAACTGCAGGGCCGTGTCCTGGCCGAACTTCAGGGGCCCGAGGCCGCTGCCCTCGCCGATCTCGCCACCGTGGCTCCAGGGGCCCATGGCGAGGTAGACCAGGTTGTGGCCCACATCTTTCGGCTTCAGGGCCTTCCACACGGCCAGGGCACCGTAGATGTCCTCGGCGTCGTAGAGGCTGTGCACCAGGAGGGTGGGCACCTTGAGAGGCCGACCCGCCAGCACCTTGTCCATGGCCTGCTGCTGCCAGAAGGCGTCGTAGCTGGGATGTTCCGCGATCTTGCGCCAGAAGCCCAGCTGGTCCATGCCATGGCTCTGCGCCAGCGCGCCCGTGGAGCCGGCCTGCAGGAACAGGTCGTAGTCGTCATGGAAACCGCTCCACCACTTCAGCTCGTTGGCGCGGGTGGCCTGCTGCTCGTAGATGTAGCTGAGGTTCTGGGCGCGGAAGGCGCCGTGGTGGAACCAGTCGTCGCCCCGCCAGCCGTCCACCATGGGGTTCATGGGCACGACCGCCTTCAAGGCCGGGTGCGGATCCACCAGGGCCATGAGGGGCAGGAAACCGTCATACGAAATGCCCAGGATGCCCACGCGGCCATTGCTTTCCGGCAGGTGCTTCACCAGCCAGTCGATGGTGTCGTAGGTGTCCGTGCTGTGGTCCACGGCGCTGGGGTTCAGGGGCCCGCGCAGGGGCCGGTTCATCACGTAGTCGCCCTCGGAGCCGTGCTTGCCCCGGATGTCCTGGATCACGCGGATGTAGCCGCCCTCCACGATCAGGTCCGCCACGTTGTCGTAGCCCTGCAGCACGGGCTCCAGATGCGGACTGGAGGCATGGCTGGTCTGTTCCACGGCGTCGTAGGGGGTGCGCGTGAGCAGGATCGGCGCGTCCTTGGCGCCCTTGGGGACCAGGATGTTGGTCTTGAGCCTGACCCCGTCCCGCATGGGGATCATCACCTCGCGGCGTGTGTAGTCCCAACTTTCGGAGGCCACCTTGAACTCGGTGGGCATCTCGCTGGGGAGCGTCGCCGGAGGCGCCTGGGCCACCAGGCCCGCCGCCAGCAGCGCCGTCATCACGCCCAGAGTCCGCCGGAATGCCATGACCGCCTCCTGCCGCCCCGGAGGTGGACGGGCCCTGGCGCGAGGGCGCGAGAGGCCGGACCGGCTGCGAGGTGGATGGGGGCCAGTCTAGCGGGAAACGCCCCGTCCAGAGGCGATGTGAAGCTAGGCCTGACCCACGGCACTGACGATGACGGCGTTCCCGCCATCACCCTGTCGCCAGATGGCGGCGACGTGGCCACCGGGGGACAACACGGCGCCGGGATCCTGGATCTCCCTTCGACCCGGAGTCCCCAGCAGGAGGGGCCGGGCGCTCCAGGCCACGCCATCGAAGCGGCGCAGGCAAACGGAGGACTGGGTTTCCTGGAGTTGGGACCAGATGACCAGCGCGTGCCCCTGGGCATTCACGGACAGGGCATGGGCGCGGCTCTGCCCGAGGTCCTCCACCAGGGGTGTGCGCTGCTCGTCCCATTGGCCGTTGGCGAACCGCTTGGTGAAGAGTTTCATGGTACCCGCGCCTTCCTGGCGCCACACGGCGTGCGCACGGCCCTGGGCGTCGAGGCCCACCTGGGGCCAGAGGATGGCGCGGCCCGTGGAAAGCCGCGGGGCCGGGGTCCACTCGATGGTTTTGCCGTTCAGATGGCTGGCATGGAGGGTTCGGATGCCGGATTCGCCGTCCTCCACCCAGAGAACGACGGCGTTGCCCCGGCCGTCGAGGGCCAGGCGGAGGTAGCTGGCGCGCCCCTGGGCCACGAGCGTCGGCCGGTCGCTCCAGCACCGGCCTCCGGCGTCGTAGTGGGAAGCCACGAGACGGTGATGGCGGCCATCGGCCCCCTCCTCACCCCAGACCGCCAGCCCCTGACCGCCGCGGTCCACGGCGAGCTGGGGGAAGAGCGGCATCGGCGAGGGGTCCCCCAGGGGCGTGGGCTGGGGATCCCAGGCACCATCCTCCGCGTGGTACCCGCAGGTGTAGACGCGGTAGTCGCCGGGCTGGCCCAGGCACCACAGCGCGTGGATGTTGCCGGCGAGGTCCATGCCTGTGTGCAGGCTGTGGATCTCGCCGGGCAGGGCCTGGAGGGTCAGGGGGTAGGGCACCCAGGTCTCCGCCGAGCCCAGCATGTGACGGGCGCAGACCCGAGCCTGCGGGCCCTCCTGCTCCTGCCACACCACGGCCATCTCGCCCCGGACGTTCATGGCGATCTCCGGGGCATGAGCCTGGGTGCGGGCGCTGTCGAGGCGCCGGGGGACCACATCCCAGGACCGCTGGTCCGCGTAGTAACGACAGATGTAGACGCCCTCCTCCACTTCTCCCCGGTGGTGCCAGGCCGCGATGGCATTCCCGTGGTCGTCCACGGCGATCTGCGGGCGGCCCACCCGCCCCCGGTCCAATTCTCGCGGCGCCCCCCAGCTCCCCGTCGAACCCTTCGTGTTCGGGGTGATCAGCCGATTCAGAAGCGTGCGGAGCGACATGGATGTCCTCGCTGATGGACTGGACTCGGGGGGAGGGGCGCCCCCATGCTACCGCGCGGCGGCGGAGGCTCAACCCGGCCCCAGGAACCGATCCCACGGCCGGTCCTCGGGAACGAGCACGGGTGGATTGAACACCATGCCGGGATTCCGGTTCCCAGAGCTGGGCCCGGGCGTCAATAGACCCGGATCATTCATTCCGGCTCTTCTGAAGCGAACCGATCAGTTGCTGAAGCACGGCATCCTGCGCTTCCAGATGCTTCTGGATCTGAATGGCCTCGTGCAGGATGGCCTCGGCATCCTTGTAGGTGTCGTCCGCCCGGGTATCGGCCGCCGCGCCCTCGACCTTCTGGCCCACCATGATGATGGACAGCAGGACCAGCTGCAGGAAGGTCTGCGCGATCCAGGAGATGAGCGCGCTGGTCCCGGCGTGGATCGCTGCCGGCAGGCTGATGAACGCGATCAGGGCGAAGGCGTAGGCGCACCACATGGTGCCCACTCCTTTGGTGATCCTGTCGCCCAGAAGAGCGTTGAAACGGGTCACCGGACCCGCCGGGGGAGCCTTGGGCTTGGGCTTGGGGGCGCGCTTTTTCCGGAACTCGATATGGGGGTGGGGAGTGTATTCGAAGATCTTCATGGTTCGCCTCGGGTGGGTACGATGGAGCGGCTCATCGCGGGAGCCGTTCCAGGATGAGGCCGCGCCCCGGAGATTCTGGTCTGTAGTACGCGAGGCGCCCTGGAAGGCAGGAAAGCGCGGCGCCGGATCCATGCATGCAGATCTCTCGGAGCGCCTTCGAAAGCGCCAGCTCCAGGCCATCGATCTTCAAGCCATCCACCATCACGTGACAGGTGGGCCCAGCGCCCTTCGCCCTGAGCAGCTTTTCAAGTTCAGCGGGGAAATCCTGATGGCCTGGAACCTCCGTCCCGAATTCCGGGATGAACGGGAGCTCGTGGTTCAGGCGGGCAAGGATCTCTTTCCTTCGCTTAGGCGTGGACAGGAATTGGGCCCACCGCGCCCGTTTTTCAGATGTAATGAAGGCCTTAACGAATTCCTCTTCGTGACCCATGAAGATAGCGCCTCCAGATGAATTTAATGGCCGATCGGGTCACATCCCGGCCCAGGTGGGGATCGGCGGCTGGGAAACCATCATGGAAAAGCCCCGTTATTTGAACTTGGAGCACCTTGAATTTGATAGTCCACGTTCATATCGTATTATTCCAATTTGCTTGCAGTGTTGTCAAACCTATATTCGTAGCATGATCCGCGCTCTTATCTTAAAAGATGGGTGTGTGCCTGGTTAAAGACCATCCCCTGGTTGCCGAAACGGCCAACCAATTTGGCTACTGCCAACCTTCTTGCATTTTCCTTTGCTCGAAGAAGCTCTCGCCATTCGGTTGGTGGCCTACAAGCCCCGTTCTGCTTGAGGACATGAGTCGAGGTGGCTCCGGCCAGAGCCCGTTTCCTGCGCCCATTCCTGGCTTTGCGGTAGCCTGAAGCATTCCACCCAGGACCGGACGCTCTTCCGGTCCCGTTGCCCTTTCGCTGGGATCCCATGTACTCGATTTTGCTCACCGAGGACGACCAGGCCTCCGCGCTGATGGCCGAAGAAGCCTTGCAGGCCCGTGGTTGCTCGGTGCGGTCGGCCTCCAACGCCGTGGAGACCAGGGCCTGTCTCGAAAGCCAGGGCTACGACGCGCTGATCATGGATCTGAGCCTTCCGGACGAGGACGGATTCGACCTGTTGCGGGGGCTCTCCTACCAGTACCCCAGCCTGCCCATCCTCGTCATGACGACTCAAGATGACGCGGCCTCCGCCATCAAGAGCCTCCGCAACGGCGCCACGGACTTTCTCGCCAAACCGGTCACTCCCGACCTCCTGTTCGATGGCCTCCTGGCCACCATTCGGAGGAAGGTCGAAGTTTGGAACCTCCAGGTCAACGAGCGCCAGCGCCAGCGGTATTCGGATCTGGGCCAACTGGCTTCCTCTTTCGCCCACGAAGTCCGGAATCCACTGGCCTCGATCAGGACCCTCTGCGAACTCCTGAACCAGGACCTTCAGCCCGGCCCCCAGACGGAATGCGTCGAACGGTTGCAGAAACTGGCCATGCGCATCGAATCCCTCATGAAGGTCTTCCTCGACTTCAGCCGCCCTTCGGTTCCTGCCCCCAAGGTCCTCGACGTGAAATCCCTGGTCCTCCGCTCCATGGAGAGCCTGGAAAACCGCCTGCGACCCTCCGGGACGAGCCCCGCCTTGTCTTTCCCGTCGGGCGGCCTCACGGTCTACGCTGATGAGGCACAGACCGTGAGCATCCTCGTGGGCCTGCTGGAAAACGCTCTGGACGCCGTGAAGGACCCCACCCGCGTCCGGATCGAGGCGGCCCCTGGCGGAACCGTCCAGGAACGCACCATGACCCATCTCCGCATACGCGATGACGGCCCAGGCATCCCCTCCCATCTGCTGGCCAAGATCTTTTCACCCTTCTTTTCCACCAAACCCAAGGGCACCGGGATCGGGCTGGCCATCGCCCACCGCCTGGCCCTGGAGAACCAGGGCAGCCTGGTGGCCACGTCCATTCCCCAGCAAGAGACCTGCTTCTTGCTCTCGCTCCCACGGGAGGCCCCTCGTGCCCAGGGTGCTATTAACGGAAGATGACGACGATCTGGCCTTCGCCTTGACCAGGTTGTTGAGCCACCACGACTACGAGGTGGAGCGGGCCGCCACGGCCGCCCAGGCACGGGCCCTGGCGGCCAAGGCCCTGCACGATCTCGTGGTGATGGACCTGGGCCTGCCCGACGAGGACGGGCACGACCTGCTCCGCGGGTTGCTGGCGCAGGATCCCACCACGCCAGTCCTCGTCCTCACGGCCCGGGACGAGGCCGCCTCCGCGATCAAGGCCCTCCGCCTCGGCGCGGCGGACTACCTCACCAAGCCGGTGGGTTCTGAGACCCTCCTCTCCAGCCTGGCGGCAGCGCTCGAGCAGAGCACCCTCCGCCGCAGCCTCGAAGCGATGCGACGCCAGTCCATGGAGAGTGAAGGGATCGTGGGCTCGGCCCCGACCTTTCGCCGGGCGATGCGGGAACTCACCCAAGCTGCCGGTGCCGTGCATGCCCCCGTTCTCATCACCGGGGAGACGGGCACCGGCAAGGAACTGGCCGCCCGCTTCGTCCACCGGGCCAGTCCACGCAAGGATGGCCCCTTCGTGGTGGTCAATGCGGCCTGTCTCCCCAAGGAACTGGTGGAATCCGAATTGTTCGGGCACGAGGCGGGCTCCTTCACGGGAGCCAAGACAGCCCATCGGGGGCTGTTCGAACTGGCTTCCATGGGCACGCTCTTCCTGGATGAAATCGGGGAGTTGCCCCTGGATCTCCAGCCCAAACTGCTCCGGGTGCTGGAGGGGCATCCCTTCCGCCGGGTGGGAGGCGAGCGGGAAATCCGGGTGGATGTCCGCATCGTCGCTGCCACCCATCGGGAGCTCTCCGCCTTCGTCGACGCCGGCCGGTTCAGGGAGGATCTCTATTTCCGGCTCAAGGTCCTGGGGATCCATCTCCCCCCCCTGCGGGAGCGGGTGACGGACATCCCCCTGCTGGTGGCCTGCTTCCTCACGAAGTTCCGGGAGCGCATGGGCACCGCGCCTTCGGGCTGCTCGGCCGAAGCCATGGCGGCCCTCACCCGCTATCGGTGGCCAGGGAACATCCGCGAGCTGCGCAATGTCATCGAGCGCGCCATCATCCTCGCGCCCCGGTCTGAGATCCAGCTCGCCGATCTCCCCCCCGAGATCGCCAGCTCTTCCTCGGCGCCGGCCAGCCGCGCCCCCCAGGAAAGTCTGGAAGACACCCTGCGGAGCCGGACGGTGGAGGCCTGGGAGGCCTCTGGCCGGAACCTCAGCCAAACGGCGAGGGATCTCGGAGTGACCCGCGTGACCCTGCGTTCGTGGCTGCGGAAGACAGGGGCCTACCCGGTCAAAGACTGATCACCTGGATAATTAATGATCCCGCCGGCTGCTTGCCGTCCGGGACGATTAACATTCAAACCCAGTCGTGTGTTCATTTAATTAAAATCCTGCACTTGGCGTTCCCATTGCATCCAGTTCAGACATGGCAAGTGTCGTAATGGTGGATGACGAAGAGGATCTCCTCTGGTCGGTGTCTCAGCACTTTTCGCGTGAGCGCCCGGCGGTGGATTTCAAGATCTGCTCCAGTCCCATGGAGGCCCTGGCGCTCCTCCATCGGGAGAAAGTCGATGTCCTGATCACGGACTTCCAGATGCCCGTGGTGAACGGGATCGAACTGATGATCCAGGCCCAGAAGATCCAACCGGATCTCTCCGTCATCTTCATCACGGCCTTTGGCAGCCCCCAGATGCGCAAGGAGATCGACCAGCGGGGGGCGTTCGGCTTCATTGAAAAGCCCTTCGCGCCCAAGAGCCTGATCGAGGAGGTCGACCTCGCCCTCCAGTCCAACCGGGGCGGCTTCACGGGTTCCCTGAGCCTCGGTTTTGTCGATCTCGTGCAGCTGTACTCCGCCACCCGGATCACGGGCTGCCTGACCGTGAAGCTGGGCCGCCAGACGGGCCGCATCTGGCTCAAGGACGGGCAGGCGGTCCACGCCGTTCGTGAGAATGTCACCGGCGCCCAGGCGGTCTACGACCTCATCGCGTGGAGGGGTGGAAATTTCGACATGCAAGAAGGCGCGGAGGCGCCCGTGTATTCGATCCGGGAAAGCACGGCCATGCTCTTGCTGGAGGGTCTGAGGCTGCGAGATGAGTTCCTGCACACCTCGACCAAGGATGGCTCCGCGGATCCCTCCCAAGATACCCCCCAGCGGATCCCTCCCGTGCTCCAGCGGCCACCCGGAACGGGCGCCGGTCTTGTCCCCTGGGCGACGAACCCGGCCCCGGAGCCGTCGATCGGTGAATTGACGCACGCCGGTGCCCAGCTGCTGCTCCGCCCGGACTCTGGCCCCCCGGCCGTCCTGGACACACCGGAGATGGCCCGCCTCCATCAGGAGGCTCTCCTGATTCACGGTGTTCTCACCGAACGCATCGAACGGGCCGCCAATCTGGTCGAAGCCGGCATCCAGGTTCCCATTTCCACCTTCCAGCAGGAGGCGGATCTCCTCTTGGGAGCCGCCCGGCCAAACCCGGAGAACGCCGCCGCGGCCCCCTCCTCCGATCGGCACACGGCCCCCGCCGGTGATGCCGTGGTCCAGTTCCTCGTGGAGTTGGAGGAACGCTACGCGAGCAATGCCGAAGAGCTCGCCAAGGTCCATGCCATCACGGTCCACGCCGACTGTGTCGAACTCGGGGGCATCCGGCTCCGGCGCAGCAACGAGAGTGCCACCCCGGACCACAAGGCTGGCATCTATGAAGCAGGCGGTCACAGCCTGTTCACCTGGCCCTCGGCGATGAAGCTATTCGGCGCCCGGATTCCCTCCGACGACGAGTGGGGAACCATCTTCGAGGCGATTCCCGGTTTGAGCGACAACAGCCGTCTTGGAAACGCCCAGGCCATCCTGGAGATCCCATTCGTGGGCCACCGGAACCCGTACGGGGATTTCCTGAATCCAGAGGATGAATCCAATCTCTGGTCGTCCACGCCAGACGGGAACGTGAAGGCCCGTTGCTGGTATCTCTTGAGAAACTTCCGCGTGGTCACGCGGTACTCCAACTCGAAGATGTACTCGTTCTCGGTGCGCACCAAGGCGGAATAGGCCAGGCGACCGTTTCAGCCTTCCCGCCGACTCCTCCGGACCGCGTGCAGGATGGCATTCGGCAGGCCCTGGAGTGGCACGACGGCATCCACCCCGCCTCGCTCGATCGCCTCCTTCGGCATGCCGAAGACCACGCAGGTGGCTTCATCCTGCGCGATGTTGTAGGACCCGGCACGCTTCATCTCCAGCATGCCGTTGGCGCCGTCATCCCCCATCCCGGTCATGATCACGCCCACGGCGTTGGACCCCGCGGCTCGGGCGGCGGAGTGGAACAGGACATCCACACTCGGTCGGTGCCGGGAGACCAGCGGCCCGTCGCTGACCCGGGCGATGTACCGGCCGCCGGACCGGATCACTTCGGTGTGGCGGTTCCCAGGCGCGATCAGGGCCCGTCCCGAAAGAACCCCGTCACCATCTGCGGCCTCTTTGACCTCGATCCGGCAGGTCTCGTTGAGCCGCTTGGCGAAGGCGGCCGTGAACAGCTCCGGCATGTGCTGGACGACCACGATGCCCGCGCAGTCCACGGGCATGGCGGACAGCAATTCCCGGAGTGCCTCGGTTCCACCCGTGGAAGCGCCCACCACCACCACCTGGTCCGTGGTGGTTCCGAACGTTGGCGCCTCCGGCCTCGTCAGGCGTCCGGGCGGCGGCGACGGGCGGCGGCGACGCAGATGCGAATGGGCGGCGGCACGGACCGAGTCGACGACCTGCACGGCGGATTCATGCAGGAAATCCCGGACGCCGAGTTTGGGTTTGGTGATGACCGCCAAGGCCCCCTCCTCGAGGGCGAGCATGGCGGCCTCGGCCCCGTGGGCGGCGAGGCTTGAGCAGATCACCACGGGGGTCGGATCTTCCTTCATGAGGCGCCGCAGGAAGGTGATGCCGTCCATCCGGGGCATTTCCAGGTCCAGGACGATGACGTCAGGCCTCAGTGTCTGCATCTTCTGGAGGGCGAAGATCGGATCCGCGGCAGTCGCCACCCGCATGTCCTTTTCCTGCTCCAGAATGGCCGTGAGCGCCTGCCGGACCACGGCCGAATCATCCACGACCAGGACTTGGATCGGGAGCTGTCTGGTGTTCCGCTGGAGGTCTGACATCGCGCTCCACCCTGCCGGCATGGTCCAGGCCTGGCCTGGCTAAAGAGGTACGTGACTCGGCGCCGCGAGGCAAGAGAATACGGATGGCATCGCGTCTTATCGGCGGTCGCGCCCCACCCTTGAAACTGAACTCAACGCAGCCGTGGCAGCTTCTGTCCGCTGAAGTAGGTGGACTGCAGCGGCGCGTAGATGGTCGGACCCACGCTGCGGGCCCGCTCGGTGAGGCCGTGGAGGCTCTCCGCATGCCCCAGCAGCAGCAGGCCGCTCGGAGCCAGGTGGCTGAGCAGTTCCTCCACCACGTTCACCTTGGTGGCCGCGTTGAAATAGATCAGGACGTTCCGGCAGAAGATGATGTCGAAGACCCCTCGGACGGGATAGGGCCGGCTGTTGAGGTTCATCCTGGAGAAGGTCACCAGGGACCGGATCTCAGGCCCGGCCTTCATCCTGCCTTTCTCGGGCCCGGTCCCCTCGAGCATGAAGGCCTTGAGGTAGGGCGTGGGGATCTCCTCAGCCTTCTCGATCCGCCACAAGGCGTCCTTCGCCTTTTGCAGGACCCGCGTCGACAGGTCCGTGCCCAGAATTTCGATGGACCAGCCTTCCGATGGGGGGAGCTGGTCCAGCAGGAGCATGGCGATGGAGTAGGGCTCCTCCCCCGTCGAACAGGCTGCGCTCCAGACGCGGATGGTCCTGGAGCGCTGCCGGGCTTGCGCGTCTGCCACCCATCGCGGAAGAACCCGCGTCTTGAGGAACTCGAACTGATGTGGCTCCCGGAAAAAATGGGTCTCGTTGGTCGAGATCCGGTCAAGCATCTCGATGCGTTCGCCTTCATCCTTCTGGACGGTCCTGAAATACTCCGCGTAGCTCGTCAGGCCGAGGGCGCGGAGGCGCGCGTGAAGGCGACCACCCAGAAGGGCCTGCTTGTGCTCCGCGAGGAAGATTCCGGACTCCCGGTGGATCAGGTCCTGGAAGGCGCGGAAATCCTCCTTCCGGATCTCATAATCACCATATGCCCCCGATGCCGGCGGAGCGGCGCGCCGTGGAATGGTCATGGTTCCCGAAGGCCTTTCATTCGCCGCGGTCGGTTCCAGGAGCCTCCGGCGCCTCCTCCGTGGACGGAGCCTGCCCGAAGATGGCGGCGACCGACGAGAGCTCGGCGGGGGAAAGGGCTTTGTCGATATCCAGAATCATCACGAATTTCTGGCCTGACCGGCCCATTCCGAGCAGGTACTCGAGTTTGACCATGGTCCCGAAATCCGGCGCAGGCTCGATCTGCTCCGGCGGCAGGTCGACCACCTGGCTGATCGAATCCACGATCACCCCCATCGTCGTCTTGTTCTCTCCGCTCTCCACCTCGACGATGACGATGCAGGTCTGCTTCGTCACCGGGCTCTCGGGGAGCCCGAACTTCAACGCCAGATCCACCACCGGCACCACGGAACCGCGAAGGTTGATGACCCCGCGCACCGCCGGCGGAGCGCCGGGCACTTTGGTGACCGCCCCGTACTCGAGGATTTCTCTGGCTTTCAGGATCTTCACCGCGAACTCCTCGTCCGCGATGAAGAACGTCAGGTGCTGGCTTTGATCATGGGTGGCCAGGTCGGCCAGAGGGTAGGCATTCATCAGTCCCTCCCTCAGAACCGCTTGAAGTTGTGGTCATGCTCGAGGCTACCAGCGGACTTTGCAGGCCGGAAGGTCGAGGGCGCGGGTTCCAGACGGGCGTGGTGGGCGACCGGCGCGCGGTGGGCGAACGCGTCCTCCCCGGCCATCTTGAAGAAGGCCACCAGCTGCTGAAGGGCTTCAGCCTGGGAGGCCAGCTCCTCCGCCGTCGAGGAAAGTTCCTCGGCCGCCGAGGCGTTCCGCTGGGTCACCTGGTCAACCTGGGACATCGCCTTGTTCATCTGCTTCACGCCGCTGGCCTGCTCGCGCGACGTGGCGGCGACCTCCTGGACCAGCTCGGCGGTCTTGCGGATGGCGGGGACGAGTTCCTTCAGCTGCTCGCCGGACTTGATGGCCACCCCCACGCTGCCGCCGGCCACTTCGTTGATCTCCTTGGCCGCGGCCTGGCTGCGTTCCGCCAGCTTCCGCACCTCGGTGGCCACCACGGCGAAACCGCGGCCGTGCTCGCCGGCCCGCGCCGCCTCGATGGCCGCGTTCAGCGCCAGCAGATTGGTCTGGTAGGCGATCTCCTCGATGATCGAGATGCGCTCGGCGATCGTCTTCATCGCTTCGACGGTCTTCTCCACGCTCTGGCCGCTGTCATCGGCGTCCCGGGCACTCTGCATGGCCATCTGTTCGGTCTGGCGGCTGTTGTCGGCGTTCTGTTCGATGGAGCTGCTCAGCTCCTCCAGGCTGGCGGTGGTCTCTTCCACCGAGGAAGCCTGCTCGCTGGTCCCCTGGGAGAGCCCCTGCGAGGTGGAGGACACCTGCTGGGCCGCCGAGGCCAGCGCGTTGGCGCCCGTCCTCACCTCCCCGATGGTCTGGGACAGGTTCTCCACCATGCGGTTGAAGGCGGCGCCCATCTCGGCCAGCTCGTCCTTGCCCGACACGTCGACCTTGTCCCTCAGGTCGCCGTCGGCCATCTTCCGCATGCCCTCAGCCACCCGGAGCAGGGGAACGGAGATGCCCCGGGAGATCCGCCACGCCACCACCAGGGCCGCGATCACCGAGGCGATCGTGACCAGCAGCACCGTCCGGAGCACCGTCTGGGAAAAGCCCTGCATCTGCTGGGCCTTCCCGGTCATCTCCTTCTCATGCCTGGTCATCGCCTTATCCGCGGCGGTCTCGAGGCGGTGGACGGTGTCCTTGTAGGGCTCTTCGGCCTTGTTCAATTCCTGCGAGGTCTTGAACAGGCCCATGTCGATCTGGGGAAGGATGCGCTCGAACTCCGTGGCGTAGGTGCCGAGATCCAGGCGGATCGCCCGGATGGCCTCCTTGTCCTCACTGGCCTCGACCCGCTTGTCGGCCTGGTCGAGGGTTTCGACCAGGGAGGCGTGGGTCTCCTTCCACTTCCGGACATAGCCCTCCCGCTTGGCCCCGTCATCGAAATTGAGAAACACGTCCTTCTCGAAACGACGGAGGCTGAGGGTATCCGTGCCGATGTTCGTGAAGGCCTCGGCGAGGACGTACTCATGGCTCAGGATGGCGTTGGTTTCCCGGCTGAGCTGGTCGACGGCATTATTGCCGACCACGGCCACGGCTACGAGGAGGGTGGCGATGGCCCCGAACGCCAGGAACAGCTTCGTCCTGATTTTCAGGTCTTGGATCGAGGGCATGAGGAACTCCTTTCTACTTTGCGAACGGATGAGAGGGTCAAGGTTAGAAGCGGATTGTGGGATTTCCGGTCGGCACCGCCTCAGGGCGCCTCGCCGTGGGCTGCCTGGCGGGCCACCGCCTCACGCAGGAGCGTGGGGACGTCCAGGATCAGCGCGACCCTCCCATCACCCAGGATGGTGGATCCGGAAATGCCGGTGGCCTGCTTGAACAGGCTGCCCAGCGGCTTGATCACCGCCTGACATTCGCCATGGAGCTCATCGACGGCGATCCCGGCCCGGCCTTCACCGTGGTGGACCACGACGATCTTGCGCCGCCCTCCCCCACTCGAACCGAAGTTGAAATGTTCCTCCACGCTCAGGTAGGGCAGTGCCTCACCCCTCAAGGCGAGCACGCCGGAGCCCTCAGCCTCGCGGCGGGATTCGGCGGGCAGGTCGACGCATTCGACCACGGATTCGAGCGGGATGACATAGGACTCGTCGCCTGCCGATACCCGGAAACCCTCGATGATCGCCAGGGTCAAAGGCAGCCTGAGCGTGAACGTGGTCCCCTGCCCCGGCTGGCTCTTCACCGAAACGGTCCCCCGCAGCCGCTCGACCGCGCGTCGCACGATGTCCAGGCCGATCCCACGGCCGGAGAGGTCCGTCACCTTGTCCGCGGTCGAGAAACCTGGCTCGAAGATCAGTTGCTGCAGGTCCGCGTCGGTCAGCCGCTCCGGATCCTCCAGGCCGCCCCACTTGCGGGCCCTGGCCAGCAGTTTCTCGCGGACCATCCCGCGGCCATCATCGGCGATCTCGATGATCACGAACGCGGCTTCGTACCGTGCCTTCAGGCCGATATGCCCACCCGGGGCCTTGCCCGCCTTGCGCCGTTCCGCCTTGGCCTCAAGGCCATGATCGATGGCGTTGCGGAGGATGTGGATGAGGGGTTCCCGCAGCTGCTCGACCGCGGCGTTGTCCACTTCCACTTCGCTCCCCTCGATGGTCAGGCCGATTTCCTTCCCGGTCTGCAGCGCGAGATCCCGGACCGCCCGCGTGTATCCCTGGAAGAGTGTTCCGATGGGCACGAGCCGGGCCTGCATCACATGCTCCTGGAGCTCGGTGAACAGGCGATCCATATCCCGGTGCGCGTCCTGGGCGGCGGCCACCCGGGGCCCCGACAGGACCGCGAGCTGGGTGTCCAACCGCCCCCGGCTGATGGCCAGTTCCCCGACCAGGTCGAGCATCCGGTCCAGCTTGGCCGTCTTCACGCGGAGGGTCTTGGAAGCGTCCCGCGCGTGGGCCCGCCGCTCTTCACCCACACGGGATTCTTCGCGCGTCTGCGTGGCTCCGTGGGAGGCTTCTTCCAGCTCCCCCAGGAGATCCTGGGTGGAGGCAGGCATGGCGGTCGGATCCTCGGCTCCGGCCAGGTCGCGCAGGGCGTCCACGGAACGGAGGAGGATGGTGGCCAAGGCTGGGGTGAACGCGAACATCCCCCCGGCGATCTTCTCGAGGAGGCTCTCCAACCCGTGGGCGAATTCGGTCATGGCCGAGTAGCCCACCATCGAGGCGTCGCCCTTGATGGTGTGGGCGATCCGGAAGATGGTCTTGGCCAGGTCCTTGTCCCCGGGCTGCCGCTCCAACTCGATCAAGGCCGCTTCAAATTCATCCAGATGCTCACCGGTCTCGGCGAAGAACGTCGCACGGATGGCCTTGATATCGATGTCCATGCGGTCTCCTAGAGCGTCCTGACCAGTACCACGCCATCCAGGGTCTGGAAGTGGATCTTACGGCCGCGAGGGCCCTCCACGTCCTCGCCCACCACACGGATGCCGTGCGCGGCAAGCCGCTCCCGGGCCACCATCACGTTCTTCAGGCCGAGGTGCTGGGTGCCGGCAGCCACCTTCCCGAGCACGCAGGCCCCACCAAACAGCTTGGCCTGGAGCCTCCCCAGGGATCCTCCCGCCCGGGCGGCGGCGCTGATCAGCATGTCCGTCGCCGAGTCGCCGTACCGCGCGGAATCGATTTCCGCCGGCGGATGGTGCGCGAGCAGGAAGTGATTCATGCCCCCGACGCGGGAGACCGGATCCCAGAGGCAGACCGCCACGCAGGAGCCCAGGATCGTGGTCATGGTGCAGGGCACGAGGGACACGTGCAGGTGCCCGGGATGCAGATAGACCGATACACCACCGCTGACGGCATCCGCCGGAATCCAGCCGGGGGCGGGCAAGTGGGGCATGGGTCTCCTTGATCGAATCGGACTCGGGGGACCCGGGTCACTTCACTCCCTTGACGTATTCCTGAAGCTTCAGCCGGTAGAGGGCCATGGCCGCGTTGGCCGCCAGCAGGTCGAAGAGCTCCCGGTCGAGGGGCTCGAGGCCCGATTTCTGGGGCAGCAGGCGATACATGGCGACCGCCCCCACCGTCTCATCCCCGACGCTCATGACAATGCTGGCCGAAGGCCTGGACACGTCCAGCTCGTCCACGCTGAGGACCGCCGGGTCCGTCACGTGCATCTGCCTGGATCTCAGATGCCCCGCCAGCGCTCCCTCCGGGCGCGTCATGCTGACCAGGAAATCCGCTGGCAACCCCATGGAATCGCAGACCTGCCATCCCCCGCTTCCGTCCGGTTCGAGCAGCGCGAACTCCTCGCAGCCGACCAGATTGATGACGATCTCCCGGATCGCGTCCACGAGTTCCGCCCGGTCCAACGCGCTGTTGAGCCGGTAGCTCGCCACGTAGAGGTTCGCCAGGTTCGTGTTCTGCTGCTCGATGGCGAGCTGCTGCTCGGTGGACTTCTGGTTCGCGTTCACCTGAGCGGTCAGCCGCTCCCTCATGGCGCTCAGCTCGTTCAGCTGCTGGGTCGCTCCGGCCTCGAGCTCCTCCACCCGCTTCTGGAGCGCCACGCGCTCGCACTCGAGGGTGGCGACGAGTTCTCTCAAGCCCTCGTTGTCCTCCCGGAGGCGCCGCTCGTACTCGCGGGTCTCTTCCAGCACACGCCGGACGTAGGATTCTTGATTGGGTTCGTTGGCCACGGGAGGCTCCAAGGACCGGCTGCAGTGGTTGGGACCAGGAAGGGATCCAGTCTTCAGGAACCGATCAGGTTGTTGATTTTGCTCAACAGCTCGGACCCGTTGATGGGCTTGGTGACGTAGTCGTTGCAGCCGACGGTGTAGCCGGTCTCGATGTTCACGCCCTCGCCACGGGTGGTGACCATGATCACGGGGATGTCCTTGATTTCGTCATTGGCCCGGATCTCCCTCAGGGCGTCGAAACCGTCCATGCGCGGCATCATCACGTCCATCAGGATCAGGTCGGGCCGCTCCTTGAGCGCCGTCTCGAATCCGGCTTCCCCATCCCTCGCGATCAGGATGTCGAAGGGACTGTTCTTGAGGATCATCTGCTCCACCATCAGCACCGTGCTGGAGTCGTCGACGAGCAGGATTTTCTTTCGTTGGGTCATGGCACCCCTCAACCAAGCGTTGGAAACCGGGCCGCCGGAGCCTCCCGGTGCTGTTCTTGAATCGGCAGCAACTGAAGACCTCCAAAGCAAATCGACAGCCAATCCACCCTTAACGATGTATTTATATATATAAAATGACTTATTTAGAGCAATTCAAAGACTGGAAGCCCTCCTCTTAGATCAGAAACTGTCCATGCCGGTCAATGTTTGACCGGTCAAAGGGCCCGGGGAGGACGCTCGCCCTGGCTGGTTTGGCCCTCACTCGGGCTGGCCCAGGGCCGCTTCCAGGCGAGTGATCAGCCGCTCCAGGTGGGAACTCAGCGCATCGAGGGGATCCGGCGTTTCCCGCCTACCCCGTTCCGAGCGCACCCATCGCCGGAGAAGAGACAGGGTCTGGGGATCGCGGACGCCCAGCTTCTTGGTGGACTGGATGAAGATCTTGGCCAGCCTCGTCCGCCCCGCCCCGCCCCCCTGGGTTTCCTGCATCTGCTGGCTGAGACGGAAGGCCTCCCTCGCCACCATGAGGTCGTGGCTGATGAGCGGTACCCGGGCGTTGATCCGGGCGAGGAATCCCTCCAGGTAGCTGAAGAGTTCCTCCACAAGCTCCGTTCCGTTGACCAGCGCCAGTTCGATATCGCTTTGCGCGTCCAGGACCCACCCGAACGTGGACGTCAACCGGTCCATTTCGGAGCGATCCTGCGCCCGGATGAGGAAGAACTCCGGACTCCGCCGGAAGGCGTTCACGTGGTTGTGGGCCTGGAACAGCGTGAGCGCCAGGCGGAGGTAGTCCTTCTCCCGGACCTGCGTCCGGAGCCTGGGAAGCTGGCGGGTGAGCTGTTCCCATAGGCGGTAGAGGCGCTGCCGCAGCTGGTCCCCTTCATCCTTCAGGGTCGGGGAGTTCGGGAACATGCTCTGGCGGAGTTCCGCCGAGAAGGTCCTGACCAGATCCGCCATCAGCTGACGCTGGTGGTTGATGAGCCCGGTCTTCAGGTGGTCCAGGGTGAGCGCGAGGTGGTCGCCGTCCGCCTGGATCAGGGCCTCCTGCAGGAGCTCATGGATGGTGGTCTGGTCCTGGCTCAAGGTGAGCACCGCCTGCTGGAGGAAGGCCGATAGCAAGAGGGTCTCCTCGGTTCCCTCCGGCAGCCCCTCCATGATCTGGGGCCGCTCCAGCTGCTCCACCAGCCGCCCCAGCTCGCGTTCCACGACGAAGTAGGTTGGCACCGCCGCATACCGTTCCTGTTCGGGCATGTTCCCCGCGGGCGGAATCGGATCCACGAGGCCCAGGATGGTCAGGTGGGAGGCCAGACTGTGGGCGAGGAGGCGGAAAGCCTTGGGCTGGGACCCGCGCACACCCTTGAGGGTGGCCCGGACCTCCTGGGTCAACATCGATTCGAGCCGGCGGCCATCGTAACGGGGCAGGGACCACCCGAGGTGGTTCCAGAGCCAAGTGAGGCTCCCGCGGATCTGTTCCAGGGCCCCCCAGTTGATGCCCTGATCCAGGGGCCACAGGAGGATGAGGCGCAGCGAATCGAGGACATGCTGGACCAGCAGCAGAGGCTCGACGCGCGAGAGCGTCTCCTTGGGCACGAAGGTCTCCAGGAGATCCACCAGCTTGTGGATGGCCTCGATGGGTCGCCCGCCCGCGCCCTGCAACGCCCGGTTGAGGGCCTTCATGCGGCTGTTGAGCTGGGATACCCGTTCTTCCCCGCCCGGCCCATCCACCAGGACCGCGAGCAGGTCCCTGAAGCTGTCCCGCCGCTCCTGGAGGAAGGCCGCCCAGTCATCCAGGAGCTGGAACGGATCCTCCGGCCCGAACGAGGTGGCCATCGTCCGGAGCGAGGCGACGAGATCCAGGAGGTAGACGACCCAGCCCGGCTCCTCATGGCTCTCGAGGACCTCGATGTTGGCTTCCTGGGCGATCGCCTTCAGCTCGTTCAGGCTGTGGGACAGGACCAGCCCCATGGCCACCCGGTCCTTCCCCGGCTTCAGATTGGCGAAGCTGTTGAGGAAGACCAGGAACAGGCCCAAGGAGCGCTGGAGCCTGGCGAGCTGCGGAGCGTCAGCGGTGGCGGGCGGTGGTCCCGACCCCGAATCGAGCAGGGGCCCGAGTTCGCCTTCCGTGACCCGGAGGATCTCCTTCAGCAGCTGCAGGTCCTGGTGGGAGAGCGCCTTGCCCCTGACCAGTTTCCGGGCCTGCATCAGGGGATTGGACTCGCGCTCCATGGAGGACATGGCCAAGAGCATAACCCGCTTCACCAACCTCCCAGGAAGCTGGAGGCGGCTTGTGACCTATCCCCTCAGCAGCCGATCCTCAGCCAGACGCAGCAAGTGCTCGGTAGCGAGAACACCATCCTGATGGTTCATGCGCTGGAAGTGGCCGCGCAGGTGCCGCAGGGTGCGGGGGATGGCGGGGGCGAAGTGGGCCTTGTGGCGGTGGACGATCTGGTGGCCGAAGGTGCCCAGGGCCTTGAGGTTGCGCTGGAGCGCGCTGAGGTTCAGCTCCTCCAGCAGGGCCTCGTGGTTCCAGCCCAGCTCGTTCTGAAGGGGCCCCACCAGGGCCCGGCCCGCCTCCCGGGACCAGTCCCAGTAGCCGTCGTAGAGGATGCTCGCCAGATCGTAGGTGGCGGCGCCCCGGCGGGCATCCTGGAAGTCGATGACCACCAGCCGGTCACCGTGGACCAGGAGGTTGCGCACGTGGAAGTCGCGGTGGGCGAAGAAGTGCGCCCGGGTTTCCAGGCTGGCGTGGGCCTCTTCCATCATGCGGTCCAGCCAGCGGGGCGGATCCTTCTCGAGAAAGTCGTGGAAGAAGTTGACGCGGCAATACTCCCATTCGAAAGCGAACTTGGCCTCGTCGAAGGCCCGGCCCATGAAGAAGGCGTGGGACGGCGCGCCCAGGGTCAGCGGGCCCGCCAGGGTCGCCAGCAGCCAGCCGGCCTGCTCGGCCCAGCGGGTCTCCTCCTCGGGGTGCTCCACCAGGCGGCGTTCCAGGGAGGTGTCGCCCAGGTCCTCCACCAGCAGGCAGCGGTCCCCGTCGTCGCACTGGAGGATGGTGGGCACCCGCAGCACGGGATCCAGATAGGCCTGCAGGGCCCGGAACTCGAAATAGCTGTCGTCGGGCTTGTCGGGGGTGTCCAGGGGATGCAGCACCACCAGCGCTGTCCCCAGTTGGGGGTGGGCCACGCGGATGTACTGCCGGGCTCCCGCGTCCCCCGCCAGGGGGCGGGGATCCGACAGGTTCCAGCGCTCCAGGGCGCGGGTGAGGCGGGAATCCATGACTTCAGGGTAATCCCAGCCGTACCTGGTTGCCGCCTTCTTCAAACCACAGGGCGTCGACATCGGTGATGGCGGGCGGCGGCGCCGCGCCGGGCCCCAGGACGCAGCGGGTGAGGCGTCCGGCGAGTCGAGCGGTGGGATGGAGGTAGCAGCCTGGCAGACGACCCTCCGCATCCGGCGCCAGGTCCGACGCGGCCTCGATGAGGGCTTGCGGCGTGCCCACTTCCCGCCAGGGGAAAGGCTCGGCCACCACGCCGAGATGCCCCATTGGGAGGCTGGCCATGCGGGGGCGCAGATCGTTCACCTCGCTGGGGCCTTCGGGCAGCAGGGCCAGAGCCCCGGCGGACCAGGCGGCGGCGCCCGTGAAGTGGTAGGGCCCCCAGGGGCCGGCCACCCCTTTCGGCAACACGCGGCCCTCGTGATCCATCCACACCGGATTCCAGTCACCACCTGGGTGCGGCACCAGCAGCCAGCTGAGGCTGGCCCCGGCCTCGCGGTGGCGCGATCGCAGGAGGTCGAAGGGCACCTCGTCCGCCCAGATGTCCGCGTTCCAGGTGAGCAGCTCCGTCTCCACCCGGCCCCGGGCGTGGACCAGGCCCCCCGCGCTGCCCAGGAGGGTGGGTTCGTGGAAGACTTCGAGGCCCTCCGCCACGGCCCGCAGGCGGTCCGGCAGCAGGTGGGCGTTGCAGCCGAGACGGGAGGCGCCGGCCCGACGCAGGGCGTCGGCACCCCACTGGAGGAGGGGCTTCTTCCCAAGCGTCCAGGCGGGCTTGGGCAGGCATGCGCTCAGGGCCCCCATGCGCGTGCCCAGGCCCGCCGCCAAGAGAAAGCCGTCCAGCGCTTCAGGCATCGCCAGCTTCCGGGTCGCCGTTCGCCGGCGGCAGAGGCTTGAGCAGGAACTGGCTGGGCGCCAGGCCGCGCATGGAGAGGACGCGGATGCGCCAGCCCTGGAGCCGCAGCTCGTCGCCGGGGCGCAGCACGCGGCCCAGGCGCTCTTGGAAGAAGCCGCCCAGGCTCACGGAGCCGGCCTCGGCCACCAGATCCAGCTTCAGGTGATCCACCAGCTGCTCCAGCATGACGTTGCCCTGGGCCAGCCACGCGCCCCCGCGGGTCTTCCGCAACTGGATGGCCTCGCGATCGAACTCGTCCTGGATCTCGCCGACCAGTTCCTCCAGCACGTCCTCCAGTGTCACCAGGCCGTGGTTATGTAACTGCTCGTTCAGTTACATCTATGCTTCAGCACTATCTCGACCAAGTTTTCTCCCATTTTCTCGCAGAATATAAAGCGGGCTATACCCCCAATCCCGACATTCTCTGCAACCGTGAAGTTAAATTTAAACTCTTGCTAGATAAAGCTCTCCAGCTTGGGGCCGACTATCTTGCGACAGGCCACTATGCACAAGTTGGTACTCACTTAGGCCGCTCTCAACTTTTAAAGGCAGTCGATAGGGAAAAAGACCAAACTTACTTTATCTACACTCTTAAAGAGGAGTTGCTTAATAAAGTACTTTTTCCAATTGGCGCTCTGCAAAAAAAAGAGGTCAGAGAGATTGCAAAAAGTGCCAATCTCCCCACTTTTGCAAAAAAGGATAGCACTGGGATTTGTTTCATTGGGAAAAGAAACTTTAAAGAATTTTTAAGCAACCTGGTCGTTGCCGGCGGGCCGGGAGGACTTCACGGCATAGACCATGGATGCCGCCCGGTCGGCGATCGGCATGCCCGACCGAACGTGCGTATGGCACTGGTAGCAGAGGTCATAGCCCTCGACCGGGGTCGAGCAGGTCGCGCAGGTGACGAGCGGCTCCCGCACGGTGTTGTGGAGATAGCCGGCGCTGACCGCCAGCGCGTCGCCGATATGGACGACGGCTGCGGGCAGCCGGCACGTAGATCCGCGGAGGGTGCGATGACGCCCAGCTGCGCCAGGGCACGACCCAGTGCGGTCTGCTCCTCCAGCACTCGATCGATCGTGTCGTGGAGGTCACCAGCGCCGCTCACGACGTGCACACCCGGCCGGCCGACGAGCGCCGCGCCCCACGTCGTGGAGGTCGCGACGGT
>CAVPLE010000122.1:0-22243 GCA_963705865.1 uncultured Holophagaceae bacterium
AAATGCCAGATATCAGTAAGGACAGCCTGACTAGCCGTCTGAGGGAGCGCACAAAGTCGGAAAGCTTCATAGATCAGCAAGTAGCCATACATGGTGCCTACATCGCCCTAGAGGTCAAGTACGGAGCTAGTGCAGCGATAATGACGGGTCCTGAAATAGCTAGCATTGAGGGGGTCATGAAGCCTTTGCCGAGCCTGTATGTTAATCCAAGGGGTCAGAAGCACTATTTTGTTGAGCTAACAGAAGGCCAGCATCTATTTATAGTAAAGAAGCGCATCCGTAAATACATTGACCATTACGAATCGGACGATTGGGAGTGGGGCCAATATCCTGATGTGCATATTATCCGCAAGTCAAAGGCTGAGTGCCGCAAGCTCCAAGAATACGCCGAGGAGAAGTTCGATGATGCCTACCTAGACGAAGATGATTTTACAATAAACGTCCATGACTCGCTTAACTAAGCACTAAGAATCGTGCTCCTTGATTGCCCTTGTATGCACCGACTTATGGAGCTTAGTGTCGTATGTGGACTGTAGGTGGTTGGGATATAGATTCACCACCTTTCGACATGCTGAGATTAAGTCCGAGATGGATATCAAATACAAGCCTTTGAATTGCATATTATCAGATGTCACAAGGATCTCGCTAAAGGCTTTTGCTTTCAGTGCCTGTTGCTTGAAGGATATAAGAATGCGTGACCATGTTACACACATCTCTTAGCGAGACTGTTTCATCTTTGTAGTCATCTAGGTCGTATTCTTTCTCAAAGTCTACATATGCGCGTTGCTCCTCGGGCCCTTTTGATATGTATTTTTTAACATTAATCTTGGCGTTCTTTAGTGAATCATCGGGCAGCTTACCAAGGTCCTCAAGTTTTCTTGTGAGTAAGCATATCTCAATTACTTTTATCTCTACATTCGAATAATATTCATCAACGCTCTCATCATGCGTTTCTGGTATTTCTTCGAGCTTCAAATACTTGTCTAGTGTGGTGAGGTGATACTTAATCTTTTTTCTTAAATAGTACGATTCGATTGCGCTTCACCCTCCGCTTCCAGCACGCCGTGGGCCAGGTCGAGAACACCGCCGAGATCCGCAAGACTCGCCGTGAGCTCGCCCGTGTCAAGAGCGCCCTGGCAACGAAGCTGGCCTAGGAGACCCCATGAGCCTCGAAAACAAGATGATTCGTAACGGCGTCGTGGTCTCCAACAAGGCCGACAAGACGGTGGTGGTGAAGGTGGAGCGCAAGTTCCAGCACCCGCTCTACCACCGCACGGTCAAGCAGACCGCCAAATTCATGGCTCACGATGAGACCAACGCCTGCGGTATCGGCGACGTGGTCAAGATCGTCGAGACCCGCCCCCTTTCCAAGCGCAAGCGCTGGATGGTCCTTGAGATCGTTCAGAAGGCCGGCGAGTAAGGAGCTCACATGATTCAGATGGGAACCATGCTCATCGTTGCCGACAACTCCGGCGCCAAGAAGATCTGCTGCATCCTGCCCCTGGGCGGCGGTGTGGGCAAGATCGCCCAGCTTGGCGACGTGATCACCGCCTCCGTCAAGGAAGCGATCCCCGGCGGCACGGTCAAGAAGAAGGCCGTCGTCCAGGCCGTGATCGTCCGCCAGCGCAAGGCCTACCGCCGCAAGGACGGCTCCTACATCCGCTTCGACGAGAACGCCGCCGTCATCATCAAGAAGGATGGCGAGCCTGTCGGCACCCGCGTGTTCGGCCCCGTGGCCCGCGAGCTGCGCGAGCGGAAGTACATGAAGATCGTCTCCCTCGCCCCTGAGGTGCTGTAATGGAAGCCACCACCATCAAGATGAAGCTGAAGAAGGGCGACCAGGTCGTCGTCATCGCCGGCAAGGACAAGGGCAAGACTGGGACCGTCTCCAAGGTCAGCCCCGCCACCAACCGGGTGGTCATCGCCGGCATCAACATGATCAAGAAGGCGACCAAGCCCAATCCCCAGACCGGCGAGGGCGGCGGGATCATCGAGAAGGAGGCCTCCATCCACGCCTCCAACGTGATGCTCCTCGACCCCAAGACCGGCAAGGGTACTCGCAAACGCGTTTGATTTCCTCCGGGGGTTCCGGTCTTCGGCCCCCGGACCCCCACGCCCTCGGAGGCTTAGCCTCCTCGGGCTTTACCACTTCCCCCAATATCGTTCCTGTGGGAAGATGTTCATTCTGCCCCGTGCGCGGGGTGGAGCTTCACGGCGCGTTCCGCGCCATGACAACTGAGGTTGGGGGGAAACGGGCCGGACCGCCGTTCCCAAGCCCCCCCGCTCTCCCGAACCCCTGGGGCATAGCCGCCCCACGGAAATGGAGGAATCCATGACTGCCAAGCAGGACCACGCGGAGCCCCGCGTCAAGGCTCGTTACCACCAGGAGGTGGTGTCGAAGCTCAAGGAGGAGTTCGCATTCTCCTCCGCCATGCAGGTGCCCCGCCTGCAGAAGATCGTCATCAACATGGGCGTCGGCGATGCCATCCAGAACATCAAGGTCCTGGACGTGGCCGTCGACGAACTGACCGCCATCGCCGGCCAGAAGGCCGTCGTGCGCAAGGCCAAGAAGAGCGTCGCCCAGTTCAAGCTGCGCGCCGGCATGCCCATCGCCTGCATGGTGACCCTGCGTGGGTCGCGCATGTGGGAGTTCTTCGACCGCCTGGTGACCCTGTCCCTGCCCCGCGTGCGCGACTTCCGCGGCGTGCCCACCAAGTCCTTCGACGGCCGTGGCAACTACACGCTGGGCCTCAAGGATCAGTTGATCTTTCAGGAGATCGACTACTCCCGGGTGGAAAAGATGAAGGGCATGAACATCACGTTCGTGACCACCGCTGCCAACAACGCCGAAGCGCGGGCCCTCCTGGCCCACCTCGGTATGCCCTTCCGCAAATAGCCAAGGAGATCATACCGATGGCCAAGATTTCCAAAATCGTCAAGGATTCGCGCAAGCCGAAGTTCTCGACCCAGCACCGCAATCGTTGCAAGTGCTGCGGCCGTCCCCGGGGCTACATGCGCAAGTTTGAACTCTGCCGTCTGTGCTTCCGCAAGTTCGCCCTCAATGGCGAGCTGCCGGGCGTCCAGAAGTCCAGCTGGTAAGGAGAGGGGACCATGCATACCGATCCCATCGCTGACTACCTCACCCGCATTCGTAACGGCATCATGGCCGGTCACGATGCCGTGGTGGTGCCCGCTTCCAAGATCAAGGCCGGTCTCTGCGGCATCTTGAAACAGGAAGGCTACATCCACTCCTTCAAGCAGGTCGAGCATGAGAGCCGCGTTTATCTCATTGTCAACCTGAAGTACGTGAAGGACAAGGAAAACGTGATCCACGGCCTGCGCCGCGTGTCCCGTCCCGGCCTCCGCATCTACTCCGGCGCCCAGGAGATCCCTGAAGTTCATGGGGGCCTCGGCATCGCCATCCTGTCCACCCCGAAGGGTCTCCTCACGGGCAAGGACGCCAAGAAGCAGAACGTCGGCGGCGAAATCCTCGCCCACGTCTGGTAACCCATCCTGAAATGGGCGGATCTTCCGCCCTCATCTAAGGAATCAACCATGTCTCGAATCGGAAAGAAGCCCGTGACGCTGCCCAAGGGCGTGAAAGTCACAGTCACCGGGTCCGAGGCCGTCGTCGAGGGCGCCAAGGGCAAGCTCACCTGCCCGATCCCAGCCGGGATCACGCTCGACATCCAGGCCGACTCCGTGAACCTCACCCGTGCCAACGATGAAGCCCAGACCCGTGCCTACCACGGCCTCACCCGTGCCCTGCTCGGCAACGCCGTCACCGGCGTCACCGAAGGCTGGAAGAAGGAGCTGGACATCGTCGGCGTCGGTTACAAGGCCGCCATGGACGGCGCCAAGCTCAATCTCGAACTGGGCTACAGCCACCCCATCAAGTACGAGGCCCCTGCCGGCATCCAGATGGCCGTCGAGAAGACCACCCACATCGTCGTGACCGGCATCGACCGGCAGCTGGTGGGTCAGGTCGCCGCCGACATCCGGAAGTTCCGCAAGCCCGAGCCGTACAAGGGCAAGGGTGTCCAGTACACCGGCGAAGTCATCCGCCGCAAGGCCGGCAAGACCGGGAAGTAAGGGGAAACCATGGCGAATTCAATCACCATTCGACGCGACAAGACCAAGGCCCGCATCCGCGGCCGCGTGAGCGGGACGCCCGAGCGGCCCCGCCTCACCATTTACAAGAGCCTGAAGCGCATCTACGTGCAGGCGGTGGACGACACCCAGGGCATCACCCTGGCGTCCGCCAGCAGCCTGGAGAAGGATCTCCGGAGTTCGCTGAAGAACGGCGCGAACATCGAGGCCGCCAAGGCCGTCGGTGCCAGCATCGCCGCTCGCCTGAAGGAGAAGGGCATCACGTCCGTGGTGTTCGACCGGAACGGCTACGTTTACCACGGCCGCGTCAAGGCGCTGGCTGACAGCGCCCGCGAAGCCGGGCTCCAGTTCTAGGGGATGACCATGGCGACTGCAGAGCTCAAGGACAACAAAGAAACCCGCAACTCCGAAGCCGGGGAATTCAAGGACCAGGTCATCTACGTGGGCCGCGTCACCAAGGTGGTGAAGGGGGGCAAGAACTTCTCCTTCTCCGCGCTGGTGGTCGTGGGCGACGGCAACGGCAAGGTCGGTTTCGGTCTCGGCAAGGCCCTCGAAGTGCCCTCCGCCATCAAGAAGGGCATCGAGAGCGCCAAGCGCAACATGATCAAGGTCCCCGTCACCTCGAACGGCAGCCTGCCGCACCCGGTGACCGGCATCTTCGGCTCCGGCAGCGTGCTGCTGAAGCCCGCCCCCGAGGGCACCGGCATCATCGCCGGCGCCGCGGTCCGCGCGATCATGGAGGCCGCCGGCGTCCATAACGTGATGACGAAGAGCCTGGGCTCCTCCAATCCCCACAACGTGGTTCGCGCCACGTTCGAGGGCCTGAAGGAACTCATGGATCCCTACACGGTCCTGACCAATCGGGGCCTGGATCAGGCGGAGGTTTAACATGTCGCAGTTCATCGGCAAGCAGGTGGTGCTGACTCTCAAGCGCTCCATCATCTGCACCACTCCCAAGCACCGGGCCTTCATGCAGACCCTCGGTCTCAAGCGTCCCGGCGACACCCGCGAATGCGAATACACCCCCAACGTCCATGGGATGGTCAAGCTCGTGCCCCATCTCATCAGCGTTCAGGTGAAGGGGTAGACCATGAAGCTCAACGAACTCCGGCCCGCTGAGGGCGCCACCAAGAACCGCAAGCGCCTGGGCCGCGGCAAGGGCTCCGGTCTCGGCAAGACCTCCGGCCGCGGCGAGAAGGGCCAGAAGTCCCGGTCCGGCTACCGCAGCAAGCGCGGTTTCGAGGGCGGCCAGATGCCCCTCGTCCGCCGCCTGCCCAAGCGCGGCTTCACCAACATCTTCGCTCCTGAAACGAAGGAGATCACCCTCAGCCTCATCTCCATCCACTTCAAGGATGGCGAGTCAGTCACCCTTGAGGCGCTTCGCGAAAAGAAGCTGGTCAACTCGCGCGTCGAGAAGATCGTGGTGTTGGCCAGCGGCGAACTCACCACCAAGGTGAACGTCGTCGCCGATCGCATCACCAAGGGCGCCCGGGAAGCCATCCTGGCCAAGGGCGGCACCATTCAGGAGCCCGCCGCGAAGTCTGCCGAGTAACGGCCGATGAACCGCCTCAGGAACCTCTTCGCAATCCCGGAGCTGCGCAAGCGGCTCCTCTTCACCCTGATCCTCCTGGCCATCTACCGCCTGGGGGTGCACGTCAGCGTGCCCGGGGTGAACGCCGAGAACCTGGCGGCCGCGCTTCGCCGTGGTGGTGGTGGCCTCTTCGATGTCATCGACCTGTTCTCCGGTGGTGCGTTCAAGAAGTTCTCCGTCTTCGCCCTTGGCATCGCCCCCTACATCACCGCCAGCATCGTGCTGCAGCTGATGGGGGCCGTGGTGCCCTATCTGGAGAACCTTCAGAAGAAGGAAGGCGAAGCCGGCCGGCAGAAGATCACCCAATGGACCCGCTACCTCACCGTGTTCCTCGCCTTCATCCAGGGCATGGGCATCGCGTCCCTGGCCCAGAGCCAGAACGCGCCCGGCCTCGAGGTCGTGACCTCGGCCATCTCGCCGACGGCCTTCCGGCTCCTGGCGGCCTTCACGCTGTCCGTGGGCACCCTCTTCGTCATGTGGATCGGTGAGCAGATCACCGAGCGCGGCATCGGCAACGGCATCAGCCTGCTCATTTTCGCCGGCATCGTGGCGGGCCTTCCGCAGGCCCTCACCACCATCACGGTGATGATCACGCAGTCCTTGAGGAACGCCCCGAACGTCCCGCCCCCGGGCATCTTCATCCTGCTGATCGGGGCCATGGCCGTGGTGCTGCTGGCCGTCGTGCTGGTGGAGAACGCCTACCGGCGCATCCCCATCCACTACGCCCGCCGGGCCGATTCGGCCGGCATGTCCAGTCAGCGCAGCAGCTATATGCCGCTCAAACTGAACACCGCCGGCGTGATGCCCGTGATCTTCGCCAGCTCGGTGATCTTCTTCCCGGCCACCATCGCCCAGTTCACCCGCTGGGAGTGGCTGGCCAAGGCGGCGGCCTATCTCAATCCGCAGACCCACTTCTGGATCTATACCCCGGTCTTCGTGGGCGTGGTGATCTTCTTCGCCTTCTTCTACACCAGCATCGTGTTCAACCCCGATGAGACCGCCGACAACATGAAGCGGTCCGGGGGCTACATCCCGGGCATCCGGCCCGGCAAGGAGACCAGCATCTTCATGGACAGCATCCTGTCCAAGCTGACCTTCGTGGGCGCCATCTACCTGGCCCTGGTCTCCATCGTGCCCCTGCTCATCACGAACAACATCCAGGGCCTCAACTTCTACTTCGGCGGCACGAGCCTGCTGATCGTGGTGGGTGTGGCCATGGACAGCGCGGCCCAGTTGGAAAGCCTGCTGGTCATGCGTCGCTACGACGGCTTCCTCGAGAAGGGTCGCATCCGCGGCCGTTCCACCCGAGGGGGGGGCTCATGAGCGCCGATGCCAACATTGTCGCGAACATTCTCCTCGGGGCCCCCGGCTCGGGGAAGGGCACCCAGGCCAAGCGCCTGATGGAAACATTCTCTTTGACTCACCTCTCAACCGGTGACATTCTGAGAGATGCCGTCTCGAAAGGGACGGAGATCGGCCTGAGGGCGAAAGCCATCATGGCCGAAGGAAAACTGGTGGACGACGACACCGTCAACGGCCTTGTCTTCGCGCGGCTGCTGGACGAGACCTCTGACGTGTTGTTCGACGGCTACCCACGAACCCTTCAGCAAGCTCAGGCCCTGGAAGACTTCCTCTCCTCCAAGGGCATGAAAGTGGGGCACGTGGTGCTGGTCGATGTCCCCCAGGAGGTGCTGGAAGCCCGCGTGGTGGGCCGGCGCGTCTGCGGCAACAACGCCTGCGGCGCCATCTACCACATGGAATCCAAGCCCCCCAAGCAGGCCGGTATTTGTGATCTGTGTGGAAGTCCCCTGAAGCACCGATCCGACGATACCGCTGAAGCCTTCCGGAGCAGGATGGCCGAGTTCCACTCGACCTTCCAGCCGCTCCTGGGTTTCTACAAGCATCGGCCGAACTTCCGGAGCGTGGATGGCAATCGCGCGCCGGAGCTGGTGTTTGAATCGCTGCGTCACGTCTTCGGAGAGCGCGCTTGAGCAAAGAAGAAGCCATTGAGCTCGAAGCCACAGTGGTCGAGGCCTTGCCCAACGCGGTGTTCCGGGTCGAACTGGAGAACAAGCACCAGGTGCTGGCGCACATCAGCGGGAAGATGCGCAAGAACTTCATCCGAATCCTTCCCGGTGACCGGGTGCTCGTAGAGGTGACCCCCTACGATCTCACCCGCGGCCGCATCATCTACCGATTCAAGTAAACGAGAGGACACCATGAAAGTACGGCCCTCCATCAAGAAGCTGTGCGAGCACTGCAAAGTGGTCCGGCGCGAAGGCATCAACCGGATCATCTGCAAGAAAAACCCCAAGCACAAGCAGCGTCAGGGTTAAGGAGAAACGATGGCACGCATCTCAGGCATTGATCTGCCCATCGGAAAGCGCATCGAGATCGCGCTCACCTACATCTACGGCATCGGCCGCGCCAAGGCGCACAGCATCCTGACCCGCGCGAAGGTCGACTTCGGCACGAAGGTCCGGGATCTGACCGAGGACGAGGTCGGTCGCATCCGCCGCGTCATCACCGCCGAGGAGACCGTGGAGGGTGACCTCCGCAAGAACATCTCCCTCGACATCAAGCGGCTCATGGACATCGGCTGCTACCGCGGCCTGCGCCACCGGAAGGGCCTGCCCGTCCGTGGACAGCGCACGCACACCAACGCCCGCACCCGCAAGGGCAAGCGACGCACCGTGGCCGGCAAGAAGAAGTAAGGCGAGGAGCACATGGCAAAGACCCAGACCCGGACCGCCGGCAAGAAGGTGGTCAAGAAGAAGGAAAAGAAGAACGTTCCCCATGGCGTGGCTCACGTCCAGGCGTCCTTCAACAACACCATCATCTCCATCTCTGATCCGGTGGGGAACATGCTCTGCTGGGCTTCCAGCGGCAACCAGAACTTCCGCGGCACCCGCAAGGGCACGCCCTTCGCAGCCCAGGTGGCCGCCGGCATCGCTGCCGAGGCCGCCAAGGAGCAGGGCGTCCGCTCGGTGGACGTACGCGTCAAGGGCCCCGGTGCCGGTCGTGAGAGCGCCATTCGCGCCCTCAACGCCGCCGGCATCCAGGTGACCAGCATCCGCGACGTCACCCCCATCCCCCACAACGGCTGCCGGCCGCCCAAGCGGCGCCGGGTTTAAGAGAGGAGGAGAGACATGGCACGTTACACAGACGCCGTTTGCCGCCTCTGCCGACGCGAGGGCATGAAGCTTTACCTCAAGGGCGAGCGCTGCTTCAAGGAGAAGTGCTCGTTCGAGACCCGCAAGGGCAAGATCCCCGGCCAGCATGGCGCGGGAAAGATCAAGAAGCCCACCGGCTACGCCTTGCAGCTTCGCGAGAAGCAGAAGGTGAAGCGCATCTACGGGGTGCTCGAGAAGCAGTTCCGCCACTACTTCGAGAAGGCCGACGCCAAGAAGGGCGTCACCGGTCACAACCTGCTTGGTTTCCTCGAAAGCCGCCTGGACAACGTGGTCTACCGCCTGGGCTTCGCGTCCAGCCGCTCCGCCGCGCGCCAGATGGTCATGCACGGCCACGTGCGGATCAACGGCAAGCGGGTGGACATCCCCTCCTTCCAGGTGAAGCCTGGCCAGGCGGTGGAGCTGGGCAGCCGTGCCCGCGAGAATGACGGGGTCAAGTCCTCCGTCGAGACCTCCGCTGGCCGCGGAGTTCCCAAGTGGCTTTCTCTGGACGCCGCCGCCTTCAAGGGCCAGGTGCTTGCCGCGCCGACCCGCGAGGACATCACTCTGGACATCAACGAGCAGCTGATCGTTGAACTGTATTCCAAGTAAGGGGGCAGGATGCTGAACCTCAGCGATTTCCAGAGGCCGCGATTCGCGGAGGTGACCCCCGGGTCCCTCACGGACTCCTACGGAGAATTCGTGGCCTACCCATTCGAGCGTGGCTTCGCCACGACCGTCGGGCATAGTCTCCGCCGGGTGCTGCTCAGCAGCATCCAGGGGGCGGCTGTCACCAACGTCCGCATCAAGGGCGTCATGCACGAATTCACCACCCTTCCCGGGGTCTGGGAGGACATCACCCACGTCCTTCTGAACCTCAAGGAAGTGCCGTTCAAGCTGCACGGCACCGAACCCCAGACGGTCACCATCTCCGCCAAGGGCGAGGGCACGGTGACTTCGGCCGCCATCCGCTGCAACCAGAACGTGGAGGTCGTGGATCCCAACATCCACATCGCCACGCTGGGTGAAGAAGGCGAGTTGGAGATCGAGCTGGTGGTGCGTCCCGGCCGCGGCTTCGTGACCGCCGACCACAACCACGACGAGAGCCTGGGCCTGGGCTTCATCCCCATGGATGCCAACCACAGCCCCATCATCCGCGTGAACTACATCGTCGAACCCGCCCGCGTGGGCCAGAGCACGGATTACGAGAAGCTCACGCTCCAGGTGTGGACCAACGGTGCCGTCAACCCCAAGGAAGCCGTCTCCGACGCGGCCCTCATCCTGCGCGACCACTTCCTCGTGTTCGCCCGTCAGGACGAGGACTTCACCGAGATGGAAATGGGTTCCGCGACCCTGGGCGCCGAGGCCGCCAACACCTGGCTGGGCAAGTCCGTCGAAGAACTTGAACTCTCCGTGCGGGCCAACAATTGCCTCCGCAACGCCAACATCACCACCATCGGCGAGCTGGTCCAGCGGACCGAGGCTGAGCTGATGAAAACCAAGAACTTCGGCAAGAAGTCGCTCCAGGAGATCAAGGACGAGCTCGCTCGTATCGGCCTCTCCCTCGGCATGCGGCTCGAGCAGGAAGTGTAAGGAGCCCCCATGCGTCACAACGTTGCCGGCAAGCGCCTGGGCCGCACCACCAACCAGCGCAAGGCCCTCATGAAGAACCTCGCGACCGCCCTGATCCAGAGCGAGCGCATCGAGACCACCCTCGTGAAGGCCAAGGAACTCCGCACCTATGTGGAGCCCTTCATCACCCTCGCGAAGACCGATTCCGTGGCCAACCGCCGTCTGGCGATGGCCCGCCTCGGAAGCAAGGACGCCGTGCAGAAGCTCTTCGGCGCCGACTTCCGCAAGCGTTTCGAAAGCCGCCCCGGTGGCTACACGCGCATCCTCAAGATGGCCCATCGCCTTGGCGACGCGGCCGACATGGCCCTCATCGAGTTCGTGGACTACACCCTCCCCGAGCCCAAGGCCGAGGACGCCGAGTAGGATTCCACCGCCATGATGGAAACGCCCCGGCTTGCCGGGGCGTTTCCATGTACGGAACGATCAGCCCACGGTCCAGGGGACGTCGGACTGATCCTCGGGTTCCTGGCTGAAGTCCGACTTGCGTAGCTGGCGGGGTCGCACCACCGTGACCGTGCAAGGGGCCTGGGCGGCGACCTGGCTGGAGACGCTGCCCAGGAGGGACCGGCGGAGTGAGCTGGCGCGGGCGCCGAGCACCACGTGGTCCACGTGGTTGGCGTTCACGTAATGCAGGATGGCCGAGGCGGAATCCGGCGACTGCAGCACATGGAAGCTGATCCGGCCCTCCTCCAGGCCCAGGCTCTCCGCCCAGTGGCGGAGCTCCACCAGGCGCTGGAGGTGGATGTTCCGGCCCTGATCGTCCACGGTCTGGTCCAGCGTGATGCGGCCCAGCTTGAACACGTTCAGGCAGGCCACCCGAGCCCCCGGCAGGGCGGGCAGCATATGGGCCACCATGCTGCGGAGCAGCTCCGCGGTGGGGGCCGCCTCGGGGGAGAGATCGATGGCCACCGCGAGGATGGGGGCGTCCCCATCGTGCTGGGTGGGGGCCTTGCCTGTGGGAATCGAGAGCTGGCGATCGGCGAAGCGGCGTCGGAGGACCGTGGTGAAGGAATCCTGACGCAGCTTTTCCGAACGGGCGGTCAGTTTCACCTGGTCGGGGTGCCGAAGGGCCAGGGCCAGATGGGCGGCGGTGGGGTAGCGCCAGGCTGGATGCACCTCCAGGCAGCGCAGGATGACCTCCTGGAACCAGAGCGGGCAATCCGGACGGAGCAGGCGCGGAGGCACCGGATCGCGCCAGAGGCGGCGCTTCAGGCCGGACAGGCGCTGCGGGTCGCCAAAGGGCCGCACCCCCGTGACGAAGAAATACATCAGCACGCCGAGGGCGAACTGGTCGCTGCGGGGGTCCTTCCGGAAGCCGAGGACCTGCTCCGGGGCCATGTAGGGCGCGGTGCCATAGGGGAGCCGGAACTCCTCGCCCATCAAGTCGGGCAGCTCATCGTGATGGGACAGGCCGTAGTCGACGAGAACCATCTCGCCGGTGGGCCGCGTGAGGAGATTGGAGGGCTTCACATCCAGATGGACCACATGCTGGCGGTGGAGATCGTCCAGGGCCGTGGCGATGCGGGCGCCCAGGGTCGCCACCTCCGCCCAAGGCAGAGGCAGCTGGGTCAGCCTTGACAGGAGGGATGGGCCGGGGATCCGCTCCATGACCAGGTAGGGCTGGAGGCCGGTGGAGCCCTGGGCGATGAACTTGGGCACATGCGATCCCGACAGGCGCGGGAGGATCATCTGCTCCATCTCGAAGCCGACGATGGCGGCGGGGTCGGTGCCTTCTGAAAGGATCGGCGCCTTCACCAGCAGGGGGAACGGGATATCGGGATGGGAGGCGGCCCAAAGCGAGGCCATGCCACCGCGGTGTATGCGCTCGCCGACGAGGAAGCCGTCGAGGATGGATCCGGGTGCGATCGTCGCCGGTTGCATGTTCAGAGCCCTTTCCGGAGCCGCGTCGCCAAGGCTGGTGGCAGGCCAGCCTCCAGGATCGCCGCTGCGGCCGCCTGCACATCGTAGGGCACCCGGAAATGGGTGAGTTCGGAAGTGGTGGTGTCCAGCAGCGCATAGGCCGCGGCCGGATTGCCATCGCGGGACTGCCCAACCGCGCCCACCACGGTCAACCAGCGGCGGTGGGACGGCAAGGGCACGGGCACGGAGGGGACGGGATTGAAGGAGACCAGCTGTCCAGTGGCGGTGATGCCATGCAGGGCTGGCAAGTGGGTGTGCCCGCAGAAGACCGTCTGCGCACGGCTGGCTTCCAGCGCCCGGCGCGCGTCCCGGCCTTCGCGGATGTAGATCCAGGGTGGATAGGTCTGGGGGCTGGCATGCACATAAAGGCGGGTTCCGTCCTCCAAGCGCAAGGGCAGGCTGGCCAGGAACTCCCTCGCCGCGGGGCCCAGTTGGCCGCGGGTCCAGGCCATGGCGGTCTCCGCATCGGGAGTCATGATGTCCCGGTCATTGGCCACGGCCTGATCGTGGTTGCCCGCCACGGCGACCGCCCCCCGCGCGGTCTCGGCCATGATCAGCTCCAGCACTTCGTTCGGCTGGGCGCCATAGCCCACGTAATCGCCGAGGAACACGAGCCGCTCCATGGCGTGGTACCGGGCATGCTCAAGACAGGCCTCCAGCGCGAACCGGTTGGCATGAATGTCTGCCATGAGGGCGATGCGCATGGGCGTTGTCCGGAAGGGTGGAGGGTCAGGGACCATGATAGGGGTTTGAGCCCACCTCGGGGATTCGGCTGTCTCTGGTTGAGGCTAGATACACGCCAAGGCTTCCCGGAATCTGCCAACCCCCGTGGGCATGGCTCGGGATTCTACGGAAGGGAATCACATCTGTCAGGCATAAGACGATCGGATGGTCGTCTTATGCCTGGACTTACGGCATTTTTTCCCCGCTAAAAAAAAATAGGCCTTCGGACAGGGACATGCTTGACCCGGAGGAAAGGAGCGCGTTAGCTAAGGGTCAGCCAATCCATCCCAACCCGTTCCGCGGGCATGTGCATCGCGAACGCCATATCGCTTCGTCACACTCCCGTCTGGAGTGATCCAGGCGTAACTGATCCAACTGTCCCGGTCGAGGCCGGCATCACCAAGGGGGATTTCAAACGGTTCCGCACCTGATTGTGTCATCCAGATCGATCGCTGAAGGCTCACTGACCGCATAGCTCCAACTTGAAGAAACGCTCAAGGAGGCAACAAGACATGGCCATTGCAACTGAGCAAGTCGCAGCAAGGACCCCACTCACCAAGGAAGAACGCCTGGTGATCGTGGCATCGTCCGTGGGGACGGTGTTCGAGTGGTACGATTTCTACCTCTACGCCACGCTGGCACCTTTCTTCGCGACCCTTTTCTTCCCCAAAGGGAACGACACGGCCGCCCTGCTTTCTGCATTCGCGGCCTACGCTGCCGGCTTCCTGGTGCGCCCCTTCGGCGCGCTGGTGTTCGGGCGCATCGGCGACCTGATCGGCCGGAAGTACACCTTCCTGGTGACCATCGTCGTGATGGGCCTCTCCACCTTCGGCGTCGGCCTCCTGCCGACCTACTCCTCCATCGGCTGGTGGGCCCCCATCATCATGGTCACCCTGCGCCTTTGCCAGGGCCTGGCCCTGGGTGGTGAGTACGGTGGTGCCGCCACCTATGTGGCTGAGCACTCCGCCCATGACCGTCGTGGCTACAACACCAGCTGGATCCAGACCACGGCCACCGTGGGCTTCTTCCTCTGCCTCGGCATCATCATGGCCTGCCGCCACGGCATGACCAGCGCGGCCTTTGCCGACTGGGGCTGGCGCATTCCCTTCCTCGTGTCCATCATCCTGCTCGCCGTGTCCGTCTGGATCCGACTGAAGCTGCACGAATCCCCCGTCTTCACCCAGATGAAGGCCGAGGGGAAGACCTCCAAGGCGCCCCTCCGCGACAGCTTCCTGAAGTACCCCAACAACAAGTACGCGCTGCTCGCCCTCCTCGGCGCTACCGCCGGCCAGGGCGTGGTGTGGTACACCGGCCAGTTCTACGCGCTGTTCTTCATGCAGATCACGCTGAAGCTGGACTACCAGACCACCTACATGCTCATCGGCGCCTCGCTGCTGCTGGGCACGCCCTTCTTCGTCTTCTTCGGCTGGCTGTCGGACAAGATCGGCCGCCTGAAGATCATCCTGGCGGGCTGCCTCATCGCCGCCATCACCTTCTTCCCCTTGTTCAAGGCCTTGACCCACTACGTCAATCCAGCCCTGGAGAAGTTTCAGAACTCCACCGTGATCAACGTGGCGGGCAATCCCAAGGACGAGACCTTCAACCTCTTCGTTGGACCCTGGAGCAAGTTCTCAGAACTGGACCGCGTGAACGACTTCTTCGGCAAGCAGGGCCTCAACTTCAACAAGATCGCCCCTGAGCCCAACAAGATGGCCGTCGCCACCATCGAAGGCAGGAACCCCACCACGGGTCAGGTCACCACCGTGCGGGTGGAGGGCTGGAGCGCAGCCTCGGAGGGCGCCCTCAAGAAGGCCCTGAATGACCTCGGCTATCCCAAGGAGGCCGACAAGTCCCAGGTCAACTACGCCATGACCCTGCTGATCCTGTTCATCTTCCTCATCTACGTGACCATGGTCTATGGGCCCATCGCGGCCTTCCTGGTGGAACTCTTCCCCACCAACATCCGCTACACCTCCATGTCGCTGCCCTACCACATCGGCAATGGCTGGTTCGGTGGCATGCTGCCCCTCATCGCCACGGCCATGGTGGCCCTGCAAGGCAACATCTATTACGGCCTTTGGTATCCCATCATCGTGGCCCTCATCACGGTGGTGATCGGCGCCCTGTTCCTGAAGGAAACCAAGGATCGGGACATCAGCACCTATCAGCACTGATCCAACTTCCTGGCGGCCTCATCGCCAGGAAGGCAGAAGGGGCCGGGCGAAGGGATGATCCCGCTGCCCGGCCCCATCCGCCGAGACCCTGGATGCGATCTCATTCCTGCCATCGGCCTGGAGTCTCCACCCAGGGTAACGAGTACTGGACAGGGGTTGGTGCGGGTCGGAGAATGATCGCCGCCGCCCCCACCCTTCCAACGTCTTTCCCAGCCTGACGGACCTGCGTGGAGATCCAGGCCTCCACCGCCATCCACACGCTCCTCCGCCACTTTTCGCATTCATCCCACCCCATGGCACGGAGCCGACATGTCCGAAGACCTCTTCCCCGTGAAGCCCCACATTCGGGAGCGCGCCCACATCAAGTCAATGGAGGAGTACCAGCGGCTGTACCGCTTGTCATTGGACAACCCGGAGTGGTTCTGGGGCGAGCAGGCGAAGGCCCTCACCTGGTTCCACCCCTGGCAATCCGTCTTCGACGCGGACTACAAGGAAGTGGACTTCTCCTGGTTCTCCGGGGGGCGCCTCAACGCCTGCTTCAACTGCGTGGATCGGCACCTGCCGCACCTCGGGGATAAGACCGCCCTCATCTGGGCCCAGGATGAACCCGGCGTCTACACCCACATCACCTATCGCGATCTCAAGCATCACGTGGCGCGGGTGGCCAACGTGCTCCTGCACAACGGGGTGAAGAAGGGTGATCGCGTCTGCATCTACCTGACGATGATCCCCGAGCTGGTCTACACCATGCTTGCCTGCGCCCGCATCGGTGCCGTGCATTCCGTGGTCTTCGGTGGGTTCTCCGCAGAGTCGCTGCGGGACCGCATCGTGGACGCCCATTGCAAGGTGGTGGTCACGGCCAATGAGGGCCTGCGGGGCGGCAAACGCGTGCCCCTGAAGCGCACCGTGGACCGTGCCATCGAAGGGATGTCCCTGGTGGAGACGGTGCTGGTCGCTCGTCGTACGGATGGCGATGTGCCCATGCAGCCCGGTCGGGACCTGTGGCTGGACGAGGAGACCGCCAAGCAGCGCTCCACCTGCACCAGTGAATGGATGGGCGCGGAGGATCCCCTCTTCATCCTCTACACCTCCGGCAGCACGGGCAAACCCAAGGGACTGCTCCACACCACCGGCGGCTACCTCACCTACGCAGCCTTCACCCACAAGCTGGTCTTCGACTACCACCCGGATGACATCTACTTGTGCGCCGCCGACATCGGCTGGGTCACGGGGCACAGCTACATCGTCTACGGCCCCCTGGCCAACGGCGCCACCTCGGTGATTTTCGAATCCACGCCGCTCTACCCGGACGCGGGCCGCTACTGGCAGGTCGTGGACGACCTGGGCGTGAACATCCTCTACACCGCCCCCACGGCCCTGCGCGCCCTGGCCCAGGCCGGCGACAGCTGGATCCACAAGTACAGTCGCAAGTCCCTGCGCATCCTCGGCACCGTGGGTGAGCCCATCAACCCCGAAGTCTGGCGCTGGTACCACGACGTGGTGGGCGAAGGTCGCTGCACGGTGGTGGACACCTGGTGGCAGACCGAGACCGGCGGCATCCTCATCACACCGCTGCCCGGGGTGACCCCCACCAAGCCCGGCTCGGCCACCTTGCCCTTCTTCGGGGTGAAGCCCGTCATCGTGGACCCCGCCACCGGCGTTCCCCTGGAGGGCAACGATGTATCGGGCGCCCTCTGCCTCGGCGCCCCCTGGCCGGGCCAGGCCCGGACGGTCCACGGCGACCACAAGCGGTTCCGCGAGACCTACTTCACCCAGTACCCGGGCTACTACTTCACGGGCGACGGCGCCCGCCGGGATGAGGACGGCTACTACTGGATCACCGGGCGCATCGATGACGTCATCAACGTGTCCGGCCATCGCCTGGGCACGGCCGAGGTGGAAAGCGCCCTGGTGGCGCACGAAGCCGTGGCCGAGGCTGCCGTGGTGGGCTACCCGCACCCCATCAAGGGCCAGGGCATCTACTGCTATGTGCTGCTCAACAATGGCTACACGGAACAGGGGAACCAGCAGCTCATCGGGGCCCTCAAGGAGCAGGTGCGGCAGGTCATTGGCGCCTTCGCCGCCCCGGATGTCATCCACATCTCCTCGGGCCTGCCCAAAACCCGCAGCGGCAAGATCATGCGGCGCATCCTACGGAAGATCGCCTCTTCCGAATACGACGGCATGGGCGACATCTCCACCTTGGCCGAGCCGGATGTGGTCAACCGGCTCATCGAAGAACACCAGAAAAGTCAGGGGTGATCCTCCCTCCGTCTTCCTTCTCGCGCAGAAGCCCGGCGAAGCCGGGCTTCTGCGCGTGCCCCGCTCCGCGGGACTAGAGCGGAAGATTGCGCACGAACGCCCGCACCAGGGCTTCGAAGCGGCCCGCGGCGGCCGCGCCGGCCTCGAGTACTTCCTGGTGGGTGAGGGCCTGGGGCAGGATGCCGGCGGCCATGTTGCACAAGCAGGAGATCCCCGCCACCCGCATGCCCTCGTGTCGGGCCACGATGGCCTCGGGCACGGTGCTCATGCCCACGGCATCGGCACCAAGGATGCGGAAGGCGCGGATCTCGGCGGGTGTTTCGTAGCTCGGCCCGGTCAGCCCCAGGTAGACCCCCTGGCGGAGGGTCTGTCCAAGTCCCGCGGCGCAGGCGGCCAGATGAGTCCGGAAAGTGGGATCATAGACGGCGGTCATGTCCGGGAAACGCGGGCCGGGTTCTACGTTGGGGCCGATGAGGGGGTTGGTGCCGAACAGGTTGAGGTGGTCCGTGAGGGCCATCAGCTCGCCCACGCCGAAGGCCGGGTTGAGGGCACCGGCCGCATTGGTGAGCAGCACGGCCCGCGCGCCGAGGCGCCCGTAGAGGCGCATGGGCGCGACCACGAGGGGCATGGGATGGCCCTCGTAGAAGTGGAAGCGCCCCGCCTGGAGGACGATCTTCCGGCCCTCGAACTCGCAGAAGACCAGCTTGCCGCCGTGGCCCGCCACCGTGGGGGCGGGAAAACCGGGCAGATCCGTGAAGGGGATGGCCACCCCCGCCTTCGCCTCGGCGCTGTCGGCCAGGGCGCCCAGGCCGGAGCCCAGGACGATGGCGAGGTCCGGAACAAAGGGCGCCCGGGCCTGGAGGGCCTGAAGGGCGGCGGAGGCGGTCATGGCGGCTCCCGAAACGGACGGCCTAGAGGCTGGGCGTGAAGGTTACGGTCACCGCGACATCGGGCTGGAGGGTGTCGGGGCTCTTCAGTCGCACGCGAACCGGGTGGTGGACCGGCGGGGGGGTGCTCGCTGCGAAGACGATGGCCTGGGTGCTGCCTCCAGCGCCCGTGAAGGTGAAGGTCCGGTCGAGGTAGGGCAGGTCCAGGTCGAGCTCGCCGCCAGCCGCCAACGCGGGGGTGATGGACACGCCGATCACGTAACGCTTGTCGGCGCTCAGGCTGAAACCGCTGTAGAACACCTCGCCCTCGGACAGGTTCGGATAGGTGCCCCGCACCTGGATCGCCTTGGCCATGCTGAGGGGGAAGGGTGCCAGCGGGTCCGTGAGGGCATTGGGGTCCGTACCCCAGTTCATGGCGAAGGAAGCGTAGGAGCCGGTGGTGGGCCGGGGCCAAGGCACCCCGTAGGGAGCGGTGAGGGAAGTCAGGACTGAATCGGTGAAGACGGTGGCGAGATCAACCGGTTCGATCGCGGCCTTGCCCTCTTTGAGGCGGGGGAGCTGGGAGTAGATGTTGAGGGGTTCCGTACCCAGGGTGCTGCCGGCAGAGGTCTGGGTGGAGGATATGAAGAAGCGGGCGGCGGCCAAGGCGTTGAGGGTGGACCAGGTGGTGGGCGTTCCGGGGCTGGCCACGCTGTTCGCCTTGAGGATGATCTCCCAGGCCAGGGCGCGGATGGCGGGAGCGGAGTAGGGCGTGAGCTGGGCGGATGTCAGGCTGCTGATGTCCCGGATGTCCACCACCGGCGCGGCCAGGGCGGAGCCCTGCGTGTCCGCCAGGTAGGGGGACTTGAGGATGTTCGCAGCCATGGCCTCGGCCAACCCCTCGATCCGCGCCATGTCCAGGCTCAGGTCGGTGAGGGCCGCCGCGACGGGGAGCAGGGGGGCGCGGGGGACGCTGTAGGTTCGGCCGGTGTTGCCATTGAAGAGGGCGTTTCGCGCGATCATGGGCAGGATCACGCCTTCGTCCCAGGCGTCATCGTTGGTCGGGCCGCCCTGGAGCGAACCGAAATAATGCAGGTTTGCGAGATGCTCATCGTAGGCCAAAGGGTAGACCGAGCGGTCGTATTCCACGAAGGACCCGCGGGGCTCCGAAACGCCTGGGGCGTAGTGGAGGTCTAGCGTGGCCCCCGGGGTGGCAAGGCCGTAGATGTTCTCGAAATTGGCGATGGTGTCGCCGATGGCCAGGATGCGACTGCCCGTACCGACGGTCCGGCCGGGCAGGGTGGTCTCATCGATCGGGTTGCCAGCGTCGGGAGCTAGAGAGGGGGCCTTAGAATCTCTTGGGGCGATGTAGCTCGGATTGACCAGCCACCAGGCATCGGTCAGCCCGACCGCGAAATTGACGACGCTATCCCCGGTGGGCATGGCGACCGGGGTCGGATTGCCCGCAGGGGCCGTGCCGTCCACCGCCTTGCGCATGCCATAGCGGTAGCGGACCGCCTGGGGGAGGGTGCTGTTGATGCCCGCGGGATCGCCGACCAGGTTCACGGAGTGGCCTTCCCCGCCGTAGAAGGTACTCAGCAGCTCGACCATGAGGGGCATGTCGTTGGGCACGGTCACGGCGTAAAAGCCATTGGTATCCGTGAAGGTCGATCCCCCAATGGGTAGCAACCAAGACGACTTGGTAGTTCCATCAGGATTGACCTGGTCATAGCGCTGGTAGACCCGCACCAGTACGCCCTTGGCGGGCAGTGTCTGGACGTTCGCGGCGACGGAGCTGTCCACCAGGCCGGTGGGCACGCCATTGGTGTCCGTGGCGAGGGGCACGCGGGTGTAGGTGACGTTCCCGGAAACAGCGATGGTCGTGGCGGCGGCGGTGGTCCCGCCCTTACTTCCCCCGCAGGCCAGCGTCGTGGCGAGGAGCGCGACGGCCCCCAGGGCTCGGAGGGAAGCTCGGTACAGCGGCATGACCACCTCAAAACGGCGAAAGGATCAAGTCTAGCATGGCGTCCACGGCCGATCCCGCGTCGGGATGCGGTGGGACGCTTCCTTCCAGTGCCGCGGGTGGCGCGGAGGTTCAGAGTGCTCTCAGCGCCGGGCGCCGGTCCCCAGCAAGGCGTTCTGGGCGGCGAGTTCGGCCGGCACTTCCTCTTCGTCGTCGAGGACCGGCAGGGGGTTCCGCTGTACGCCATCGATCTTGAGCTCGAAGTGGAGGTGCGGGCCCGTGGCATTGCCGGTGCGGCCCACCTCGGCGATCTTCTGACCCCGCCGGACAATGTCGCCCTCGTGGACCAGGTTCAGCTTGTGGTGGGCGTAGAGTGTGGCGACCCCATTCCCGTGATCCACCACCACAAAGTTGCCGTACTGCTTGTGCTTTCCGGCCATCACCACCTGGCCATCCAGGGCCGCGAACACGGCGGTGCCGATGGGGGCGGTGAGGTCGATGCCACGATGGCGACCCTTGTAGCGGATCCGCTTCTTGCGCTGGTTCTTCACCCGGACGGTCTTGGTGCGCATGCGGGGGCCCCAGGCCGAGCTGATGGTGCGGGTCTCCACGGGCCAGAGCAGGTCGAGGTGGTCCGGGTCGGCCGGCGTGAAGGTGGGCAGCAGGGCTTTCAGTTCGGCCTCGCTGACCGGAGGCATGACCGACTGCATCCGCGCCAGGAGCTGGGTCGGCGTGCCTGGGGCGAGATGAGCCTCGAGGTGGCCGGAGGTCGCCTGGCCGCCCGCAGCGGCGGGCACCACGGCGCGAACCTGGTAGGGCAGCAGGCGCTCCAGGTGGGGCATGGGGGTCGCGGGCACGACGGCGGGCGTAGGCAGGGCCGGCAGCGCGGCCCGGGGGGTCGTGCGGCGCAGGCGCAGTTTGCCGCCGAAGGCATCGCCGTGCTGCTGGATACCCGGGCGCTCCGCGTCGAGAGGATCGCCGCTGAAAAAATTCTGATCTGCGCCCGTGACGGACAGGAATTCCGGATTCCCTGCGACCATATCCTGGTCGCGGTGGGCCGCGCTGCCCGCCTCGAAGGGTACGGTCTGGAGGAACTCGGCATAAAAACCGGCAAAACCATCGAGGTGAACGAATTCCTGCAAACCAGCTTCCCGAATATCTACGCCTGCGGCGATGTCGCCGGACCCTATCAGTTCACCCACACCGCCGCCCACATGGCCTGGTACTGCGCGGTGAATGCGCTGTTCGCGCCCTTGTTGACACTGCGCGGCGGCAAGTTCCGGGTCGATTACTCAGTGATTCCCTGGGCCACCTTCATCGCTCCCGAAGTGGCGCGGGTGGGGCTCAACGAGACCGAGGCGAAGGAGCGCGGCATCCCCCACGAAGTCACCCGGTATCCCCTGGCGGATCTGGATCGCGCCATCGCCGAAGGCGCCACCGATGGCTTTGTCAAGGTGCTCACCGTGCCCGGCCGCGACCGCATTCTGGGCGCCACCATCGTCGGTGCCCAGGCCGGCGAACTGATCGCCGAATTCGTGCTGGCGATGCGCCAGCGCATCGGGCTCAACAGGATCCTCGCCACCATCCACATCTATCCCACCCTGGCGGAGGCCAACAAATACGCTGCCGGGCGCTGGCAACAGGCCCACCAACCTGAAGCCCTGCTGCGCTGGGTGGCGCGCTTTCACGCCTGGCGGCGGCGCTGAAGCACGGCAAGAAATCCGGGCGCGGGCAACGCGCTGGAGGGGCGCTACAATCAGCGAATAAGCGAATCAGCGCCCGGTGTCCCGGCCACTCACGACCACACCGCAGGAGACCAGCAAGACGACGAG
>CAVPLE010000123.1:0-4483 GCA_963705865.1 uncultured Holophagaceae bacterium
AACTCATTATCTTTCTCACCCAAAAGGCGAAGCCTTAGTTGAAATTTCCACGGCAGAACGAACTGTCAGGAAGTTTCTCTTCCCAGCATACAAGATATGGAACATCGCCGCTCACGCTAAAGACATAGTTGCCGGTCTCAGAATGGAAAATGATTCAGGACTTTATATCGCAGGAGATACCGGATTTGGCGGGAATGTGTACTCTTAGAATTGACAACCCAACCACCTGTTAAAAGGATGAACAAAGCATATGGTATGCAACTCAAAGCACACCACCTGCCCGTGCTGCAAAGGGACCGGACTTGTGAGTAAAGAGAAAGGAGAGTAGCCAATGCCCTACACGCCCGACGAACAGAGGATTGTGGATCACGTCAAGCAAAGAATCCGGCAACACACTGAGAACCTAGATCTATGGTGGCTTGGAATACTTGATCCTACCGTAGAGGACTATCACGACAAAAGGGAAGTCGTTACCGGGTTGAGCGCCGGGATACACGAATTGCAACTTATCAAGGAATTACTGGAAGACATCAAGGCTACCCGCGATAAAGAGTATCCGTGCGACCAAAAAGGAGAATAAATGTCAGATAACTACGATCAGAAGCCAGCCAAGAATACGGACAACTTCAAACCGGTCACCGTAACCCATGAGGAGTTTGCCGAGATTATCAAGACAAAGGCTCCTTTTTGGGAGTACCTGAGGAGCAAGGGTATCATCCACAAAAAAGGCATCCACGTCGAGTCATGGACACCGGAAGACGACCGGGCCTTGGCGCTTCACCCCATCGGCGTACTCCCACACGACATAGATATTGTATTTTCCAACGCCGTAGTCAATTGAGATGATTCTCCGAGCACAAGCTTTGAATTCGTAGACTTCTCCGACCTTCAGATCCTCTTCTTTCATCCCTTCACCTCCTCAAGAAAGTACATATCCGGCAGCCACTTCCAGTCGCGCTCAAACCTTACGTTTTTGCCACTCACTTCTAGGATCACACCGGATCTTGGGATGCCGACTCCCCGGTGAGCATCCCATGCTTCAATCCACTTTACGTGATTCCCGATGAGCTTCTTGGCTTCATTGGACTTCAAAGTCTTCATTCCTCAAACCTCCCCTCAATCCACCGGTCCTTTTCGTCCTTGATCTCGACTCGGTAAAACGTATGGATTGCATTTTTTAAGTCCAACATCTTACCCGTCCAGGGGATAGGAGGGAGGTTCTCCGACTCTTTCCCGGCATCAAAAACCAACCTGGCAGCATTCACAACCACCATCATGGCTTCTCTTTCCATGGAGTTTCTTTCGTACCACTTGGCAACGCACTCCAGGCACCAACCGGATTCAGAATGTTGGCAATTATCGTAGAATGGAATACACATATCCTTATTCCCCCTTTCGTCCTTAACCTCTTCCATAAATTACTCTTCTTTCCCTTGGGTTAGCTTTAAATGTGTTATTTTCCTGGTTGCTAAATAGACTGAGGTGCTTTTACTACAATTAGAACAAACAGTGTTAACACATTTGTTGGATTGTTTAATGGTAAATAGTTTACATCCACAAGCACATATCCAATCGTCCTTACTGGTTTCAGCCGATACAGTAGCAAAAGAGGTTTCTAGGAAGATAACTTCTATTTTGAGCATTTTCGCTCTCCCACTAACGATGGGGCGTGGTGACTAACCCGCTCCGGCCTACTCTTCCCCTTTCATAGCTTCTTAATCACTTCCCCGGCAAAGAAGATCTCAAACCTATACTTCTGCTCTCCGTCCGACTTCCTTCCTGGATCGGTTGCCTCTTCCATGGTTTTTTCCTCGTTCCACTCCCAATACTCCTGTTCGGTCTCAAACTCCTTCGTTTCTGGGTCTCTCCATTGAATGGTAAAACGGTTGTCAACGTCTGTCGTGGTCCAGCCTTCCTGGTACACTGCTACTATCATGGCTCACCCTTTATGCCTTGTAGGTTGGATCAAGTTGGAAGTAGGAACAAATGGCGTTTGGCTTCACAGGGAATCCATGTTTTCGACACGACAAAGGCTCGACGGTATATCCCCTCCCAGCATAAGAAGCGTTCGGATGCGGGGCAAGTGTGATAATTAGGTGGAAACACGCCCTACACCTCCGATACAATGGCTTGTCATGGTATCCGACGTCTTGTTTCTTCTCTTTAATCTCTTTATTCGTCATTGTACTCTCCCTTTCTGTGGCTACTTCCTCTCGCCGTAGTACCGTTCACCCGGCAAAGGGAAATTGACAGTAGCGAACTCCCCAAAGAATTTCCTGGCCATGTCATCATATGCCTTAGCTGCCTCAACCTCGGTGTCGTAATACCCTATTATTATCTGCTGCCCGTGATTCGTTATCCTGGCTTCCCACCGTGTCAATCTGCCATACCTCCGCACTCCCTTATATTTCGATCTACCAGCTTCCTTTTTTATTCTGATTCCCTGAGTCTGTCTCTGGTCTATCTTCTTAAGGTTTTCCCTCCTATTGTCTAATGATTTCCCGTTTAGATGCGTGACACTCTTAGCGCCGAATATGACGTTGTGCATGTGGACTGTCTTTTTCCCTTCCGAGTAATCCATCCTGGCAGCATAAAACCCCAAGAATCGCCCATTCGAAGGAGACACTCGCTTGAGCGCATACCACGAACCCATTGATACGAGCCATTCATAGTCTTCGTCGTCAACAATAGCCCTTTGTCCCTGAGTGAGTATAATTTCCTTACTCAATCTCTCGTATTCACGGCGCTCGTTGGCCTCGCTGCTCCTAGTCTTGTGCTCCCATTTCACTCTTTCATCTATCTCAATGTTAGTTTCAGGACGGGTGTAATAAATAGAAAAATCAACATACCAACTGACACCTTCGTAGTCCGTTCTCAAATCAATCCAGGCTAAATCTCTATACTGCTTTGGAATTGCATTTAGTTTCTGTTGAAACCAGTCAATGAAGCCTACCAAACTTGTTGGTGGCCAGTCTCTCATCCTGTTAAATCTCGGTGTCTCAAAAACGCTCACTCTTACATCCATCGTCGTTCTCCTATCACATCTTCTCAATCCTCAACCACCACCCGCGCTTCGTTTGATGCATCCATGCTTCTGCCACAATTCGCGGCTCTTCCCCCTCAGCTTCAACCCTCCAGTGATAGGAGCCCATGCTTTCCTCTGCCCATGCCATTGGATGGGTCTCCCTGACTATCGACGTCATGGTATCGCTGCTGGCATCATCGACGTAACGCCTTCTGCCAGTTACCATTTTTGTCTGATCCTAACCGGGAATCTCCCGCCAAGAACATCATCATATCCTACCAAAAGTCCCTTGGCCTCCAACGCCTTCAGTACTCTTGGGTCATGGCCGTTGATGTCTCCAATGGCAATCTGGCCCAGGACCTCGGCTTGTTTGTCGCTCAAATCCCTGAAGTTCATCGCTTCCCATCCTCCATTGCTCTTAACTCTTTAGCCGCATTTTCTAAGCAAACCGCAGCCTCGCTGATCTTATTTTTAAAATCGGAACAGTATTCCAGTCCTTCCGCCTCATCCAAATACCGGATGGCTTCTTTGGCATAAGCCTGAACATCTCGGATTAATTGCTTATTCATAACTCACCCTTTCTTTTGTTGACTCATCGCTTCCCATCTTCTCGTTGGCACTCTGGCTACCAATTCCACCACAAAACACACAGGACCATCAGCAGCAGCAGCAAGAATCTCATGAGGATCTGCTTTATGCGCGCCTCCCATCTCGATTCAATCTCCTGCTGCCTCACTAAAGACACTATCACATTATCGGGTATATCGTCTTGCCAACTCATGGCTCACCCTTTCTTTTGTTGACACTTAATGTCTCTCTCCATAGTATTTGTTCGTAAGCTGCCGGCCGTTACTCTCAACATGCCACTTCCCGTTACCTCCGTTGACAATCTGCAAGTCCTCAACCTTCCCGAACAGCCCCAAGTTTCCGCACAGATCCACTATCTGGCAGAACTCCTTTTGCGGATGGATGCGAATCCCGCGTCCGATCATCTGGTAGAACAGAGCAAGGCTCATCGTCGGCCTGGCAATGATAACTGTTTCGAGTTCAGGGTAATCAAACCCCAAGATGAAGACTTGAGCGTTGCACACAACCTTGATCCGACCGGCCCGGAAATCGTTAACGATCCTCTCCCGCTCAATCTTTGGCGTCTCCCCCGTCACAATAGCCGCCTGCCCGTTCATTCGATCAACAATGTACTGAGACTCCTCAATAAATCGCGTGAACACCAGGACGTTTCTCTTTACCTTCGCCGCCCGTTGAACCACACCGAGAAGCCTGGAAGGGAACTCGCTTGAGCGGTAGTAATCCCTCAGGCTCTTGTCATCAAAATCCGCCCCGGTTGAATTAAGCCGAATCTTGGCGCGGTCAAACCCATCGGGCGAATAGTATTTCAGGGGAGACAGGTATCCATCCCTGAATAAGTCCCCGTTCTGGACGAAGTGAGCAATACATAGT
>CAVPLE010000124.1:0-10405 GCA_963705865.1 uncultured Holophagaceae bacterium
TGTTATGTAGGCGCCTCGTTCAGTTTCGTCTTGCTTGCCGTGTCCGATCGAGTCGCGCGCGCTCGAGAACTCCTCGGCCGGATGCGGGCAGTCGGGGCAGGCATCGTAGGCGTCGAGGAAGCGGTAGGCGCCGATCAGCTTGCCGTTGCACGCGAACGGATCACCGGGGCTGGCACCGCCCGAGAAGCGGCAATCGCGCGTCCCCGGCGGGACGACGTACGGCTTGCCGCTCGGATCGGGATCGGCGAACGACGGATGCTCGGGCCAGACGCCGCTGTCGAGCACGCCGATCAGCACGCCCTCGCCGGCATCGTCGGGGCCGCCGCCCTTGCCCCACACCGCCTTTGCGCCGATCAGCCCCGTGCTGCCGTTGCTGGTCAGCAGCGTGCGCCGCTCGTCGGCGTACACCGCCTCGACGCCGGGCAGCGCGCGCACCTTCGCCACCTCGTCCTCGGGCACCAGCAGCGCCACGCCGCCCACGATCACGTCGTAGCGGTGCAGCACGCGCGTGCGCGGGACCGCCGCGCGCACCGTGCTCTCGAAGCTGCCGAGGCGGATCGCCAGGTGCTTCCGGTAGGCGGTCACCGCGGACGACGTCGCCGCGAGGCGCGCACCGCCGGTGGCGACGCGGCTCGTCGCGGCGAGACCGGCGATGCCGCCGCGGTAGGTCGCGACCGGCTCGTCGGCGGCTGACGATCACGCCGACCATCCCCTGCGACGCGCGCGCGCCACCGCCTGCGCTCGGAACGGCAGGCGCCGCGGCGGAGGCCTGGATAGCGCATGCGAGCGTCAGCGCGAGGCACGCGACGAGCGCGCCGATCGATCGGGACGTGGGCATCGGGGGTCGGATTCCTCGGAAAAGCTGGACGGAGAGCGGCCGCAGCCGTCTTTGGTGCAGGGCCAGGAGCCTAGAGGGCGTGTACGGGAGTGGTCAAGCGCCCTTTCGCTCTTCATTCGCCATGCAGCCGGCCTCATCGCCCGCTACGGCAGGAGCTAGCAAACGCTTGCGCTGCGTGCCGGATCGTACTCTGAGGCTCGGACACGCGAGCAGCGCCCGAGCCGATCTCGCGACAGCCAGGAGGGACCATGAGCACGCGCCCGGAACGAGCCGTCCACCCCCAGCCGATTCTCCTCCTCGTCCTGCTCGCCGCCGTCGCGTGCTCGAGCGGCGGCGGCGGAACGGATACCTCGACGGCCCCGGAACTACCCGCCCCCGAAGGGCTCCTGCCCGTGCCGGCGACGGACGAGGGCCTGCAGCTCACGATCACCAACCACGAGGTCCCGATCGGCGGCGAGACCGAGATCTGCGAGCTCTTCGTCCTCGACAACGACGAGCCGCTCGAGATCGGCGGCTTCGAGATCAAGCAGCCGCTCGGCAGCCATCACTTCGTGGTCTACTCGTACGAGGGCACGGGCGCCGAGATGTACCCGCCGGGCCAGTTCAAGGCCTCGGGCTGCACCGGGGTCGGACCACCGGACTCGATGAACCTCGTCCAGGTGGCCGGGGCCGGCGACGACTACGAGAACGTCCAGTACCCGCCCGGCACGGGGATCCGGCTGCGGCCGCACCAGCCGCTCCTGCTCAACTCGCACTACACCAACAGCACCGGGCAGCCGTTCAGCCCGACGGTGTACGTCAACCTCTACCGCGCCAAGCAGAAAATCGTCAACACGCTGGAGGCGTCGACGATCGCCAACTACAGCATCTTCGTGCCGCCGCACCGCACGGCGACCACGACCGCGCGCTGGACGGTGCCGTTCGACCTCTACTACATCCTGCTCTCGTCCCACGAGCACAAGCGCGGCAAGAAGTTCACCGCGCGCATCGTCGCAGGCGCGGTCGACCGTCCGGAAGGCGACCGCGTCGGACGGTCGTACGGCGACGACACGCGCGCCGAGGGCAGCAAGCCCGAGCCCGGCGACTTCTACCGCAGCGACGAGTGGGGCCACCCGACGGTCGTCACCTACGACGAGCCGCGCCTGTTCCGGAAGGGCACGGAGGTCGAGTTCTCCTGCACGCAGGGCAACGAGAAGAACACGCCGGTCACCTTCGGCCCGCTGGCGGAGGACGAGATGTGCATGGTGACCGGCATCTACTATCGCGCGCCGTCGGCGCCGCCGATCGGCGCGCGCATCCCGGGCTGCCTGCCGCAGGACCAGCAGCTCATCTGCAGCGCCGATCCGGTCACCGGCGGCGCCGCGACGGTGTGCGGCGACGGCCGCAAGGGTGCCGCCGAGGAGTGCGACCGCGGCGACGGCAACGGCAGCAACGGCTGCAGCGCGGACTGCAAGCTCGAGCTCGCGAGCAACGCGCCGCTCGGCAAGCACGCCTTCCCGATCGTCTTCAGCGGCCCGACCGCGGGCACCACCGACTTCCTGAACTCGATCACCAACGGCTCGGCGATCGACGGCGCGCGCGGCATCAGCAGCGACGGCGTGCTCGAGTTCGACGCCGGAATGCCCGACGAGAACGGCGTCGCGACGCTGTCCCAGACCGGCACCGCGACCCTCGGCATCCCGCTGCTCGGCAACAGCGGCTCGTTCTGCGCGCGCTTCTACCCGAGCGCGAACACCGGCTCGCTGCACTGCCGCGGCGGCGGCACGGGCGCGAACATCCGCGCGACGATCGACAACGCGAGCGGCACCGCACTCCCCACCGACGTGCAGATCGAGCTCGGGCTCGGCACCAGCGGTCCCGGCGCCGCATCCCTGCTGCTCAACGCGAGCCTGCTGCAGGTACCGGGCGGCCCCGAGGAATGCTTGACGCGCGACTGGAGTGCGGACGTCGTGAACCCGATCCCGTTCACGACCGGCAACGTCACCGGCCGGATCGACAACGCGAACGGCAAGCCCGGCACGTCCATCATCATGAGCCGGGACGGCGAGGGCTTCGACTGCTCGCGCTGGGGCGAGGCGGAGGCGCCGGGGATCCTCTACGCGATGCCGCTGGTCGCGCCCAACGCGGCGCCCGGCTTCGGCGACGTGGTCACGCTGCTGTCGCTCGCGAGCCGCGAGCGCGTCGATCCCGAGCCGGAGCCCGAGCCCGAGCCGTCACCGACGCCCGGCGGCGGGCCGACGCCGGTCGGCTGGCGAGCTGCTGGCGATCCGCGACGAGATCTTCGCCGTGCGCTGCGCGCAGAGCTCGTGCCACGCCGACGCGACCAGGGCCGGCGGCCTGGTGCTGAACGGGGACGACGTCTACGACCAGCTGGTCGACGTCGCCGCGAACAACCCGGCTGAGGACCTTGACGGCCACGATCTCGGCGAGAGGCGCCACGCCCTGGATGCCGCGATTGTTGATCGGGGCGGCGATGATGCCGGCCACATGGGTGCCGTGGTTGAATCCGTACACCGACGGATCAATGCCGGGCTCGGTGGGAACGAACGACCGGCTTAGCGCCAGGTTGACGTTGGGCCCGATGTCGGGATGGCCGCTCCAGATCCCGGCATCGAGGACCGCCACCCGCGCCCGCTTCACACCCCAGCCCTGATCGCCGTTCGCCGCCGCCTGGTCCGCGTGGATCTGGCGGAGGTTCCACTGATAGCCCCAGTACGGTTCGCTGTTGAGGCCAGTGGCCTGGAGGTCGGATTCCTGGGCCGCGGTGGCGTGCTCATCGGGGAGCCACGGCACCTCGATGTCTTCGGCGGCCTGTTGTACGCGGGCATCGGCGGTGACGAGCGCCAGGAAGCCAGGGTTGTCGGAGGAGGCCAACACCACACCGATTTCGGGGAGTCGGCCGGTGATGGTGCCCCCCGCCGAGGCCATCAGATCGTCCAGGCTCAGGCTGTCGGCGCTCTGTCCCTTGGTCAGGATCAGGTAGGGACGCGGGCCCTCTGCGGCGAGGGTGGCGCCCCCGGCCAGTACGAGTGCGAGGAAGAGCCTGGTTGGAAGGCGTTTCATCGTTCATCTCCTTCAAGGGCCGTCGGCTTGCCGACAGCGGGGTTGTATTGACGAGCCGTTCCATTGAAAAAACATAGATTGATTTTGATATTGTGGTCATTTACTAAATCAATGTCAACAAACCCCGTAGTCCGCTGATGACACGGAATCCACCAAGGAGACGCGGTTCCCCCAGGACCGATCGGTCAGCTGACCTCGGCCAGCTTGAGCCGCACCTGTTCCCGCTTCAGCCAGGCGGCCTGGGCTTCGCTGAGACCATGGGCCAGGGCCCGCTCGGCCGTCTCACGGCACCGGGCCAGGAGACGGCGATCCCGCACCAGATCGGCCACCTGGAACTGGGGGAGGCCCGCCTGGCGCACGCCGAAGAATTCACCGGGGCCGCGCAGTTCCAGGTCCCGCTGGGCGATGCGGAAGCCGTCCTGGGTTTCGACCAGCGTTTGCAGGCGCTCGGTCTCCGAGCTGCTGATCATGAGGAAGTGGCTGCGGCGCGCGCCGCGGCCCACGCGCCCCCGCAACTGGTGCAGCTGGCTGAGGCCGAACCGCTCGGCATGGTCCACCACCATCACGGTGGCGTTGGGCACGTCCACACCCACCTCGATGACCGTGGTGGCCAGCAGGATCCGCGCCTCCCCCGAGACGAAGCGCCCCATTCGGGCGGCCATGTCATCGGCCTTGAGGCGGCCATGGACCACTTCGATGCCTTCGTCCGGAAAGATAGCCCGCAACAGCGCCTCCATGGCCTGGATGTCGCGGAGCTGCACCTTGCCTTCATCCGACGGGTCGATGCTGGGGCTCACCACGAAGGCCTGGCGACCCTCGGCCAGCTCGCGGCGAACTTGCTCCCAGGCCCGCTCGGCGAACTCCGGCTTGTGCAGCTTCGTGGTGATGGGCTGGCGACCCGGAGGCAATTCATCCAGGACGCTCTGATCCAGGTCGCCGAAGACCGCCAGGGCCAGCGAGCGCGGGATGGGCGTGGCGCTCATCACCAGCCAGTGGGGATCGCCGCCCTTCTCCTTCAACGCCTCGCGTTGCTTCACGCCGAAGCGGTGCTGCTCGTCCACCACCACCAGCTGGAGTTGGTGGAACGCGACGGCTTCCTGGAACAGGGCGTGGGTGCCCACCACGTAGCGGGCTTCGCCGCTGGCGATGCGGGCCAGGGCCGCCCGTTTCTCCGCGGCCTTCATGCCCCCCAACAGCAGCTGCATGCCCCCGGCGTGCTCCCCCAGATAGCGGCGGAAGCTGGCGGCGTGCTGGCGGGCCAGCACCTCCGTGGGCACCAGCAGGGCCCCCTGGCCTCCCGTTTCCGCGACCATGGCCATGGACAACAGCGCCACCAGCGTCTTGCCGCTGCCCACATCGCCTTGGAGCAGGCGGTTCATCACGCGGCCCGAGGTCAAGTCGTCCACGATCTCCTTGAAGGCCCGGCGCTGGGCCCCAGTCAGGCGGAAGGGCAGAAACGCCCGCAAGCGTTCACGCAATGCGGGCGAGGTGGGCACCACGAGGCCCCTGCGTTTGAGGCGCCCCGCCCGCCGCAGGGCCACGCCCAGGGAGAACGCGAAGAGCTCTTCTGTGGCCAGGCGCTGGTGGGCCGGCGACAGGCCCTTGTCCAGCAGCACGGGATCGCTGTCGTCCGGAGGGTCATGCAGCAGTCGAAAAGCGGTCATGCCATCCGGCAGATCTTTCGCCAGGTCCAGGGGCAGCCATTCCTCCGCCGCGTGGGCCCGGACCAGGGCCTCCTGCACCAGTTTCTGTCGCACCCGGCCCGTGAGCGGGCCCAGTTTCCGGTACAGCGGGAGAAACCGTCGGACCCAGCCGAGGTCCTCGCCGCGGCCCATCAGCTCGAACCGCGGGCCGCGCATCTCCAGCCCGTGACGGCCCACCGACAGGGTGCCGAACACCAGCAGGCGGTCCCCCACCTTCAACGCGCGGGCCAGGTAGGGCTGGTTGAACCAGATCAGGCGCAAGGTGCCAGTGTCGTCTTCCAACAAGACTTCGGTGAGGGCCATGCGCTGCACGTGGGTGGTGCTCTGGCGCAGGTCCCGCAAGGTACCCATGACCGTCACGATGCCGGGGTCCGCCGCCTCGAGGCCCCGCAGCTCGAGGCTGCCCAGGGGCCTCAAGCTGCCCCGGTCCACGTACCGGTAAGGCAGGCTCCACAGCAGATCCCTCAGGCTGTCGAGCCCTGCCTCCTGCAGCGCCGCCGCCCGCGCCGGCCCCAGGCCCCGGAGGACCGTGATCTTCGAGGAAAGGGGGAGGGGCGCAATGGTCATGGCGGCTGCTTCAGCCTAGCCGCGCCTCCATGGACTCGACCATCTTCACCACGAAGCGGTCGCCGTACCACGCACCGTGATGGGGATCCTCCAGTTTCCGGAGACCCGCCATGAGGGCCGGCAGTTCCAGCACCCCACGATCAATCAGGCCTTGGATCTGCAAGCGTGTGCGGCCGGGGCCAGCCACGGGATGGTCCTCGGCCAGCCTCGCCAGAGCCCGGGCCATCCATGGCAGGGCGGGGATGCTGCAGCCGGCCAGGGCCCGCCACCCCCCTTCCAGAAAGCCACTCCAGAGGCTTCGGCCCTGGACCAGGGTCTCTTCCCCCAACAGGACGCGCCCGGCGAAGAGGCCCGGCAGGGCGGCCGGCGGGGTTTGCCCTACGCTGCGATCGAGGGGGACCAGATCCGACAAGGCGCCTTCGGGCAGTTCCGCCAGCACCCACAGCAGGCAGGCCTGTTCCCAGGGATCCGGACCGAACCACAGGACCGGTTCCGCGGTGCCACCCAGATCCTCCAGGGTGAGCCGCGCCGGCGCCTCCTCCTCGGGCAGGCCCCACCAGGTGGCCCTCAGACCCGGCAGTCGGGAGACCTCCGCCGTCCAGGGACCCACCGCAGGGGAATCCCGCCAGATGCGCACGGAACCAGGCAGACCGGACCGCCGGTGCACCTCTGCAGAAGCGTCACCGCAGTGCAGATGGATCAGGCTGCCATGCGAAGCCATGGATCGCTCCGAGGTGAAGACACCCCAGCATACGACCCGGGTCAATCCAGGCTACGGATGATCTTGTCGGGACAATCAGCGAGCTGAGCCGACGACCTGCCGGGCCATGGCCTTCGCCAGAGCCTGTTCCAGATCGGCCCATAGATCCTCGGGACCTTCCAGGCCCACGGAGAGGCGCATGAGGGACTGCGAGACACCGCTGTGTTCGCGGGCCTCGGCATTCACCACGCGATGGGTGAGGGCCGCCGGGTGCTGGATGAGGGTGTCCACGCTGCCCAGGGACACGGCGGGCGTCATGAGCTTCACTTCAGCCATCACCACGGAGGCGGCCTCGAAACCACCCTTCAGATCGAAGGCCATGAGGGAGCCGGGGCCCTTCATCTGGCGGCCCAGGAGGCCTTTGGGGTCCTGGCCGGCCAGGCCTGGAAAGTGGACGGCGGAGACGGCAGGATGCTTGGCTAGGCGCTCCGCGATGACCTTGGCACCTTCCTGCTGGGCCCGCACGCGCAGGGGCAGCGTGGGCAGGCCGCGGTGCAGCAGGTAGGCCGCTAGCGGGTGCAGCACATTGCCGGTGATGACGCGGACCTTGCGCAGCTCCGTGGCCCAGTCGTTGTTGGTGGCCACCAGGCCCGCCAGCACGTCACCATGGCCACCCAGGAACTTCGTGGCGCTGTGGAGGACCAGGGTCGCGCCGTGCTTGATGGGGTTCTGCAGGATGGGCGTGGCGAAGGTGTTGTCCACCAGCACGGGCACCTTGCCGGCCTGGCGCACCACATCGTCCAGGTCCAGCAGGGCCAGAGTCGGATTCGCGGGGGTTTCCACGATGACCATGGACGTGTCGGGACGAATCGCGGCGGCGATGCCGTCGGCCTCGGCCCAGGTCACCTCCAGGCCCAGCATTCCAGAGGCCAGCAGGTGGTCGGTGCCACCATAGACGGGACGAACTGCCACGATGTGGCTGCCGCGCTGTTTGGCCGCCATGAGGCAGGCGGTCACGGCCGCCATGCCAGAGCCGAAGGCCACGGCCTCCTCGGCACCCTCCATCTGGGCCAGGGCCTGCTCGTAGCGGGCCACCGTGGGATTGTAGAGCCTGGAGTAGACCGGGCTTCCGATGGGCAGGCCGCCCATGGCCATGGCCTCCAGGCTGCGTCCACCTTCGTCCAGATCATGCAGGGGATAAGTGCTGCTGAGATCGATGGGCATGGCGTGGATGCCCTGCTCGTGCAGCACCTCGCGGCCGGCGTGGACGGCTTGGGTTTCCAACGAGGTCGAGGCGAGGGGCTTGGACATGGAGACACTCCGGGTTGGTCTTTCGCTATCCATCAGTTTAGAATCTGCAAATTCGGCGTCTGCCGAATTTGCATTGGAATGGGCCTATGAAAATCGCATTGGACAGAATTGACTGCGATCTATTGAACCTTCTCCAGAAGGATGCTCGGCTATCCAACAAGGAGCTGGCTGCCGCCGTGGGTCTGGCGCCGTCCTCCTGCCTGGCACGGGTGCAGCGCCTGCGTTCTGAGGGCGTGCTTCGGGGCGCCCATGCGGAGGTGGATCCCCAAGCCCTGGGGGTGGGCCTCCAGGCCCTCATCGCCGTGCAGTTGCGCCAGCACAGCCGGGCCCAGGTGAAGGCCTTCTGGAAACACGCCCTGGGCCTGCCTGAGGTTTTGTCAGTCTTCCACGTGGCGGGCACCCACGACTTCCAGGTGCATGTGGCGGTGCGGGATGCCCACCACCTGCGGGACCTGGCCCTGGATGCCTTCACCACGCGGACCGAAGTGGCCCACATCCAGACCAGCCTCATCTTCGAATGGGCCAAGGGCCAGGTGATGCCGAACTACCGGGCCTGAGCCTGAGCTTCGGAATCCGCGAGCTGGATCCCCCAATGCGTGACGGCCTCCACCACCTGGCGGAAGCCCTGCCCCTTGCAGGTGAGCTCGTACTCGACCCGCACGGGCGTGGTGGGCAGGACGCGGCGCACCAGCAGGCCCTGGCACTCCAGCTCCTTCAGCCGGGCCGAGAGTACCTTCTCGCCGATGCCCTGCACCTTGGTGGCCAGCTCGTTGAAGCGCAGAGGCCCCTCCTGGAGGATCCACAGAATCTGGCCGGTCCAGGGCTTGCCCAGCAGGTCGATGGCCGTGCGAAAGCATCGGCAACTGGCGGATTCGGGCATGTCCATGGGCTGATCCGGGACCCGGGATGGGTCGCCCTAAAACTATCTCAAAGAAAGCCGCTTGACAAGGGGAAGTGACAATCTCAATATTGCTTTCATCGGGAAATAGACTTCCCGAAAGAAAGCAAAAGTCGGACCAACGCCGACCCCCAAATCCAACCATCACCCGGACCTTGGCCCGGTGGGTGGCTCGCCCAGCCGTAGCCACCCAAGGAGTTCCCCATGCGCGCCTTGCTCGCGCTGGCCCTCGGTCTGTCCCTGCAGGCCCAGGACGAGCCCTATCCCGAAATGGGTCCCCTGCCCACCCGGAACATGTTCACCCTGCTCCAGGCCCCCATGACCTACCAGCCCGTGGCCCCGCGCCCCATCGGTGCGGGCGGGTGGCAGGTCTCCCTCACCCATGTCCGGGCCAACGTCTTCGAGTTCTCCGACCTGATCAAGGACCATCCGCCCGCGTGGTTCCAGGGGCGGCACCGCGTGGACCGCGCCTCGCTGGAAGCCCTGGCCGCCGAGTACCCCACGGTCCCCTTCGTCTTCTACTTCGACGAGGAGATTGCCCGGACCACCCTCCAGGTGCGGCGCGGCCTCACCGAGCGCACGGATGTCTGGGCGGAGCTGCCGGTGGAGCGCCATGGCGGAGGCGACCTGGATGCCCCCATCGAGGCCTTCCACAAGACCTTCGGCTTCGAGCAGTGGGGCCGCACCGAGGTGGCCCGCAATCAGGCCGTGGTGGCCACAATCCGGTACGGACGCCTGGATTTCGTGCGGGTCGGCGCCCAGCCCACCCGGGTCCAGGATCCCCTGTTCGGCGTGGTCCACCTCATCCACCAGGATGCCTCCACCGGCCTGAGCGCCACCTTCACGGTGAAGCCGCCCCTGGCCCGCACCTACAACTCGTTCCAGGCGGGCTGGGACATCGAGGGCGGGCTCAGCGGCTGGTGGCAGCCTTCACGCACCCAGGTGATCTACATTGGCGCCGCCTACACCCACCGGGGCCGTGGCAACGCCGCCTACAACCAGCTGGACTACACCTCGGACCTGGGGGCCCATCTGACTTGGCAGGGCCGTCGGAACCGGCGGGTCCAGCCCTTCGTGCAACTCTACTTTCTGAGCGGCTTCAGCACGCCCCAACCTTTCGCCAAGCTGCACGACAACAGCCTGCAACACGATCTGGGTTTCCATGTCTACGTGAGCGCGCGCACCACCTTGACCTTCCGCTATGTGAACAACATCACCCATCACGAGAACACCAACGATGCGTCCTTCGCGGCAGGCCTCACCTACCGGTTCTGAGCGGGGTTCCGTGCCCCCTCAGGGCAGGAAGCCCCCTTCCCCGGAGTCTT
>CAVPLE010000125.1:0-14604 GCA_963705865.1 uncultured Holophagaceae bacterium
GAGAGGTGATGCGGATCTCGTCTGGGGCAGCGGCAGCGGCTGCGAGGGTCTCCTGGACATCCTGGTGGAGCGCCTGGATCCCACCGCGCCACCCGAGTGGCTCGCCTGGGTCGAGCAGGCCCAAGCCGCGAGAACCCCCCTCACTCTCCACATCGATCTCACCCCGGAACGTTTGGGGATGCGCAGCATCCCCTCCCAGCCGGACGCGCAGGCGTCCGGCTTCGTCGAAACCTTCGCCCCGGTCATTTCCCTCTGGATCCTGGGCGCCAGCGACGACAGCCGGCCCCTGGTACGGATGGCCAAGGAGCTGGGCTGGACCGTGGGCCTGCTGGACCACCGCCCGGCTTTCGCTCGGCCCGAGCGCTTCCCCGAGGCGGACCGGGTGCTTTCGGGCCATCCCGCCGTGCGGGTTCCCGGGCTGGAATTGGACGCTCGCAGCGCCGTGGTGCTCATGACCCACAACTACCTGAAGGATCTGGAAGCCCTGCGCGCCCTGGCCGTCTCCGATGCCGGCTACCTCGGCCTCATGGGCAGTCGGGCTCGCAGCGCAAAGCTGGTGGCGGAGCTGGCCGCAGAAGATCTCATTGCGGCAGTGCCTGCACAGCCCCGTCGGCCTGGACCTGGGCGCGGAGGATCCCGAGACCATCGCCGTGGCGGTGCTGGCGGAGATCCAGGCCACCTTCCAGGGCCGGGCGGGCGGCTCCCTCCGCACCACGCGCACCCCCGTGTCGGCTCCGTGATCGCGGCCGTGATCTTGGCTGCGGACGGACAGAAAGGGAAACTTGGCCTGCTTCTCCACCTCCCGCAGCAGCTCCAGGCCGAAGTCGTACTCATGGTTGCCCACGGCCATGGCGGCATAGCCCAGGGCATTCATGATCGCCACGCTGGGTTCCGGCAGGTCGCGGCGCAGGGTACTCCGAACGTAGTTCAGAGGCTCACCCTGGATCATGTCGCCGCAGTCCACCAGGATCGTGTCCGGGTTCAGGGCCTTCTGGCGGCGGATCAAAGTGGCGATCTTCGCCCAGCCGAGATTGGCTGGCTGGAGGCTGAAGGTATCTTCGGCCAGCACATGCCCGTGGATATCCGTGGTCCCAAGAATCTGAATCCGGGCCTCTTGGGCCTGGAGCCCCAGGGTGATCAACAGAATCCAGAACCAATGGCGCATGCAGCCTCCGGGGGCCGGTCGCCAACCCGTGGTTGGATGGGACCGTCTTCAAGGGTAAACTTTCCCTTCACCCAAGGATGACCTCTCTTTCGGAGCCCTCATGCAAGAAGTCCAGATCAAGGCCCCCAAGCACGAATTCACGCTGCTTTGCGACGACATCCGCCAGGAAATGGGTGGTAAGACCTCGCTGATGGGCCTGTACGACCACCACATCGTGGTGCCCCAGGTGCCCTTCACCCTGCCCAAGGTGTGCTTCTACACCCGCTTCTCCCGCATGGACGGCCAGTTCAAGTTCGGCTTCTCCATCGTGAGCCCCACCGGTGACCGCAAGGACGTGATCCGCGACAGCGACGTGCAGATCCCCGATGGCGCCAAGGAAGGCACCTTCAACGTCATCGCGGCCCCCTTCGAAGTGACCGCCGAGGGCGTCTATGAAGTGATCATCGCCCTCACCAAGGGCGCCGACCGCTTCGAGTACGTCTACAAGTTCGCCATCTCCGATGCCAGCCGCCTCCAGGCCGAGTACGAGAAGGCCATGGCCGAGTCCGGCCAGGGCGCGAACTAGGGATTGGCTGTCGGATCTCAGCTGTCAGCTATCAGCACGGCGCCCCGGTGGGGCGCCGTTGCTTTTAGACTGAGAGCTGACAGCTGACAGCTGACAGCTGATAGCCGAGAACCCATGAACGACCGCTACGCCAAACAACGCATCTTCTCGGTATCGCCTGCGGCGATACGCGAGACCTCCACATCCAGCCACCCAGCCCTCACTTAGGCACCAGGCATGTCCATCGACCGGTATGCCAAGCAACGCATCTTTCTCGGTCGCGAGGCGGACGAGGCCCTGCGTTTCAAGCGGGTGGCGGTGCTGGGGCTGGGGGCCCTGGGCTCGGTCATCGCGCCCTGGCTGGCCCGGGCGGGCGTGGGCCACCTCACCCTCATCGACCGCGATCTGGTGGAGGCCTCCAACCTCCAGCGCCAGCTCCTCTACGGCGAGTCCGACCTGGGCCGCCCCAAGGCCGAAGTGGCCGCGGAGCGGCTGCATGAAGCCAATTCGAGCATCGCATTGGCCCCCGTGGTGGCCGACCTCACCAGCGGCAACGCCCGGGAGCTGCTGTCCGGCTTCGATCTCATCTGCGACGGCACTGACAACTTCGAGGCCCGCTTCCTCATCAACGACGTGGCCATCCTCACGGGCACACCCTGGATCTACGCCGGCGCCATCGGCGGCGAAGGCATCGTCTGGCCCCTCAACCCGCCGCACACCCCCTGCCTGCGATGCCTCATCGAGGAGCCCCCCACGGGCGGCGATGTGGATACCTGCGACAGCGCCGGCGTGCTGGGCCCCGCCGTGGGTGTCATCGCCAGCTGGGCGGCCCTGGAGGCCATCAAGATCCTCACGGGGAAGACACCTCATGCCGACCTGGCTCGCTTCGATTTCTGGCACGACGAGCGCCAGTTCCTGAAGCCGCCGAGGACTCGCTGTCGCTTCTGCACGGAGAAGGTCACGGAATTCCTGGACGCCCGCTGGACCCTCAAGGCCAGCGCCCTCTGCGGCCTGGAGGGCGTGCAGATCCGCGTCAATCCGCCCGGGAAACTGGATCTGGCGGCGCTGAAGACCCGTCTGGAAACCCGCACCCGCAGCCCCTGGAAGCAGGCGGGGATGATGCTCAAGGGCCAGGAGGGCCCCGACGAGATCACCCTCTTCGCCGATGGTCGCGCCCTCATCCACGGCCCCATGACCCCCGAACGCGCCCGCAGTTGGTACACGGAAGTGATCGGGTACTGATTTTTAAACCGCAGATGTCGCAGATTCACGCAGATGAAAAGCACGGATCCTGGTGGTGATTATCTGCGCCATCTGCGTCATCTGCTGTTTCATGTTTCATTCACGCTTGGTGGTACCTAGATGTTGAAGATCCTCTTGGCCTCCCGGAACGCCGGCAAGCTGCGCGAATTCGCGGAGCTGCTGCCTGAGGTCCACTTCGTGCCCTGGCCGGCGGCGGCGCCGGAGTTGCCTGAGACGGGCGCCTTCTTCCAGGACAACGCCCTGCAGAAGGCGGAGGGCGCGCGGGCCTGGTGGCTCGCGCATGGCACGGAGCCCGTGGATGGTGTGCTGGCGGATGACTCGGGCCTCTGCGTGGACGCGCTGTGGGGGGGCCCTGGCGTGCTCTCGGCCCGCTTCGCGCCGGACCTGCCTGCCTACCGCGACAAGAACCGGCGCCTGCTGGCCATGGTTCCCGATGGCGCGGACCGGGCCACCCGGTTCGTCTGCGTCTTGGCCTACGCGCCCATTGAGGGAGAGGCCTTGACGGTGAGCGGCGCCGTGGAGGGCAGCCTCGCCTTCGACCATCGCGGCGATAGCGGCTTCGGCTACGACCCCATCTTCATCCCCGACGGCTACGATCAGACTTTCGGCGAGCTGCCTTCGGAGACCAAGCACACCCTCAGCCACCGGGCGCGGGCGTGTGTCGCGCTGCGGGCGCGGCTCGGCATGGGCTCATAGCTATCTAGGCGCAAGGTGGCGGAAGAACCACTGCTTGACGCCCTCGACGGCCAGCAGGTAGGCCACCAGGATGCCGGCCAGCACCAGGAAGAAGAAGGCCGGAGGCGCCACGAACCCAAGATGGACGCCGGCAGGCGTGAAGGGCAGGCCGATGGCCACCGCCACCACGGCGAGCGAGCAGGCCACGATCCACGCGTTCGGGCGGCTCCTGAAGGGATTCCTGCGGGTGCGGATGATGAAGATGACCAGGACCTGGGAGGCCATGGACTCGATGAACCAGCCGGTGTGAAACAGCTCGGCCCCCGCATGGAACGTCTTCAACAGGATGAAGAAGACCAGGAAATCGAAGAACGAACTCACGGGGCCGATCACCAGCATGAAATCGCGGATGAAGGTCATGTCCCACTGGCGGGGCTTGGCCAGGTATTCCTCGTCGACGTTATCCAGGGGGATCGGAATCTCGGAGACATCGTAGAGGAGGTTGTTGAGCAGGATCTGCACCGGCAGCATGGGGAGGAAAGGCAGGAACAGCGCCGCTCCGGCCATGCTGAACATGTTCCCGAAGTTGGAACTGGTGCCCATCATGATGTACTTCATGATGTTCCCGAAGGTGCGCCGGCCTTCCAGGACACCGGCCTGCAGCACGCCCAGATCATGCTCCAGGAGAATCATGGCCGCGGACGCCTTGGCCACGTCCACGGCGCTTTCCACGGAAATGCCGATGTCGGCGGAGTGCAGCGCCGGGGCGTCGTTGATGCCGTCGCCGAGGTAGCCCACCACGTGGCCTCGCTGCTTAAGCGCGAGGATGACGCGGTTCTTCTGGGCGGGCGCCACCCGGCAGAAGAGATTCACCTGCTCCACCTTGGCCTGCAGGGCATGGTCATCCAGCTCCTGGATGTCCGTGCCGGTGAGCACGCCGGTCACGGGCATGCCCAGCTCGGCGCAGATGTGCTGGGTCACCAGCTCGTTGTCGCCGGTGACGATCTTGACCGTGACGCCACCCGCGGCAAGTTCAGCCAGTGCCTGTTTGGCGCTCTCCTTGGGGGGGTCGAGAAAGGCCGCGAAGCCTGCGAAGACCAGGGCCGATTCGTCGCCCACCACGGCATGCGGATGGTCCATCCCCACGGACCGCGAGGCGATCCCAAGGACCCGGAAGCCCTCCTTGCTGAGGCCTTCGAACACCGCCGTGATGGCGGCCCGGGCGGCAGGATCGAGGGCGCGGGTGCCCCCCTCTGCTTCGCAGCTTTCGGACAAGCGCAGGACATCCTCGGGCGCCCCCTTCACCACGAGCAGCCGGCCTGTGGCGTTTTCCAGGAGCACGGACACCCGGCGACGTTCGAAATCAAAGGGCACTTCGTCGACCTTGTGCCAGCCCTTGGCGTCGATCTCCTGGTGCTCGAGGATGGCGTCGTCCAGCGGGCTCTTCAGCCCCGTCTCGAAGAAACTGTTGAAGTAGGCCAGCTCCAGAACCCGCTGGCTCTCCTTGCCACTGGCATCCACATGGCGTTCCAGGTGGATCCTGGCCTCGGTGAGGGTGCCGGTCTTGTCCGTGCAGAGCACATCCATGCTGCCGAGGTTCTGGATGGAATCCAGCCGCTTGACGATCACCTTCTTGGCGGACATGCGCAAGGCGCCGCGGGCGAGGGTCACCGAGACCACCATGGGCAGAAGCTCGGGCGTCAGCCCCACCGCCAGGGCCACGGCGAACAGGAACGATTCCAGCCACGGGCGGTGGAAAAGGGCGTTGGCCAACAGCACGAACAAGACGAGGAGGATCGTCATGCGCATGATGAGAAGGCCGAATTTCTGCGTGCCCAGCTGGAACGAGTTGGCCGGGGCCTTGGCGGCCAGGGTGTCCGCGATCTCCCCGAGGGACGTGCCCGGACCGATGCGGCACACCAGCACCTTGGCCGAGCCGCTGATCACGGAGGTGCCCATGAGCACGGCGTTGCCGGCCCGGAGCACCTCCGCCTGATCTGGCAGCTCCGCCGGGGCCTTCTCCACGGGATACGGCTCACCCGTCAGGAGGGACTCATTGATGAACAGGTCTTTCGCCTCCAGCACGCGGCCATCACCCGGGATCAGGTCCCCGGCAGCGAGGAGGACCACATCTCCGGGCACGATCTCGGCGAGAGGAATGTCGAGGGTCTGGCCGTCCCGCAGGGCCCGCCCCCGCACCGCCACCGAATCGCGCAGCCGCTCCGCTGCCTGGCCAGCCCGGTGTTCCTGGACGAAATCCAGGGTCACGCTGATCAGCACGATGGCACTGATGATGATGAAGCTGACCCGGTCTCCGGTGGCGCCCGAGATGGCGCTGGCCACGAGCAGGATGATCACCAGGGGGTTGAGGAACTTCGCCAGGAACTGGAGGATCACGGCCCGTTTCCGCTCGCCGCTGGTCACGTTGGGGCCGAACTTCGCCAGGCGCGCCGTGGCCTCGGCGCGGCTCAGTCCATCAGGCGTCGCGCCCAACTGCTCCAGCAGGCCGGCGAGGGGAAGCCGCCAAAAGGCGATCCCCGAGGTGGCAGTGGGTGTCGGCATGGTGGGATTCCTTCCGCGACCTTGGATCGCCTGGTATTTCCTGGACCGCGGATCGAGTGTAGGCACGTGGCGCCGCCATGACCATGAATCTCGCGACGGATCAAAGCGGGAGATCGGTGCCTCACACATGCCGAGCCCAGCAGGCCACCAGGCGGCTGGGGTGCATTCTGCCGGCGCTCCGATAGGGTAGAAGGTATGACCTGGAAGCGCGATCCCCGGACCTGGCTGGCCATTGCCGGCGTGCTGCTGCTGTGGTCATCGGCCTTCGCGGGCATCCGCGCGGGCCTGCGGATCACGCCCGCGGGCCTGTCGGGCCCGGACGGCTACGGCCCGGGCGAGCTGGCCCTGCTGCGCTTCGGCACCGCCTCCATCGTCTTGGCGGGATACGCCCTGGCCACGCGCATGCGGCTGCCGGAGCGGCGCGACCTGCCCGTGATCGCCCTGGCTGGCTTCCTGGGCATCAGCGTCTACCATGTGGCCCTCAACTTCGGCGAGGTGACGGTCCAGGCGGGAGCCGCCTCCCTGCTCATCGCCGCCGGTCCGGTGTTCACGGCCCTCCTCTCGGCGCTCTTCCTGGGCGAGCGACTCACCCGCCTCGGGTGGGGCGGCATCCTCGTCGCGTTCACCGGCGTGGCCCTCATCGCCCTCAGCAGCGGCGGGGGCCTGCGCCTCACGCCTGGCGCCCTGCTCATCCTGCTGTCCGCGGCCGTCGCCGCCGTCTACTCCATCCTGTCGAAGCGGAGCTTCCGCCGCCATTCCGCGCTCGCCTTCACCTGCTACTCCATCTGGGCGGGCACGATCCCCATGTTCGCCTTCCTGCCGGGCCTCCTCCACAAGGCGCCCCTGGCCGCGCCCTCCGCCACCCTCGCGGTGGTCTACCTCGGCGTCTTCCCGGGCGCCATCGCCTACGTGCTGTGGAACCTCGCCCTCTCCCGCATGCCCGCCTCCCTGCTCTCCAGCTTCCTGTACCTCTCGCCGGTGCTGGCCAGCCTCATCGCCTGGGTGTGGCTGGGCGAGGTGCCGTCGCTGCTCACGGTCCTGGGCGGGGCCATCGCCATCGCGGGGGTCGTGGTGGTACAGACGAAGGGGCACCGCCCCGCCGCCTAGAGGAAGAGCCGCGGATCCACGCGGGCGTTGTTGAGGCTGAGGGACCAGTGCAGGTGCGGGCCCGTGGCCCGGCCGGTCATGCCCACCTCGCCCAGCAGGTCGCCGGCTTTCACCACCTGGCCCTGCTTCACCGTGACCATCGACAGATGGGCGAAGAGGCTCACCACGCCCTCGCCGTGAGCCAGGAACACGGCGTTGCCGCTGAAGAAGAAGTCGCCCGTGAGCACCACCACGCCCGCCGCCGGCGCCCGCACAGCCTGGCCCGCGGGGGCCTTGATGTCGAGCCCCGCGTGGGGCGCCCGGGGCTCGCCATTGAAGATCCGGCGCAGGCCGAAGGAACTGGTGAGGCCCCCCGGCGTGGGCTGGTGGAAGGTCAATGAGGGCACCAGCCCTTCCGGCCAGGCCTTCCAGGCCGGTGCCATGAGCGCCTGCTCCCGGGCGATACGGGCCTCGTCCTCCGCATTGGGTGTCACCTTCCGCTGGTCCTTCAGGGTGATGCGCTGCTCGGGATACCGCTTGGGCTTGATGGTGAAGGGGATCGCATGACCGTCCACCTCGATGGCGGCCCGGCCGGGCTTCGCGCTCAGCGGGATGCCCACCACCGCCTGCCAGCCCCGGCCGCTCCGCCGGACCAGCACCGATTCCCCGCGGTAGGTGACCCCGGGTGCCGCACCCTTGCCCGGTATGGCGATGACCACCACACCCCCAGGGACGGGCGAGGGCTTGAAGGGGAGTGGGGCGGGCTCGGCGCCGCTGAGCCCCGGCCCCGCCACCACCATCAGGAAAGCGGACACGCGGCATCGGGCCATGGTCATTCTGCGGCCCCCAGGGCTGGAGCCTCAGGTTCGAGCCCCGCCTCCCGCAACCGCACGGCCTCCTGGTAGGCCGCGAGCACGGCGGTCTTCACCTTGAAGTAGCCGCTATCGGTGACTTTGGTGGCGAAGGTGGCGTTCACCACCACCGTATAGCCGCCGCCCTGGAAAGGCTGGATGGGCGCCACGAGGATCTGGCCGGGGAGGATGGCGCCAGCGCTGTCCTCGCGCAGCTTCTGTAGCACCGCTTCGGACCAGGCCTGGAGGCGTGGAATGGCTCCCACCGCCTCGGCCTCGGTTCCCGTCCGGATGCGGCCGTAGAGGGTGAACTGGAGCCGCAGCTGCGGGGGATCGAAGCCGTGGTTGAGGAAGCCGGCCATGGCCGCCACCTGCTGGAACTCCTTGAGCAGGGCCTGGAGTTTGGCGCTGGGAGCGGCGACAGGCATCAGCGGCCTCCGTATCCGTACTTGGCCACCAGCAGGTCGAGCCGCTTCCGGGCGTCCTCGGTCACGGCCTCGGGGGCTGTGAAGAGGGCGGCCTTCAGGGATTCGCCGCAGGCGCAGGAGCGGGGGGAGCTCGCGAGCTGGGGCACGACTTTCCGGAGCAGGCGCTGGGCCTTGTCCACGTTGGCGTGCATGACCTCCAGCACGGAGGCGGCGTCCACGCCCTCCTCCTCTTCCCGCCACGCATCGTAGTCCGTCACCAGGGCGATGCAGGCGTAGCAGAGCTCGGCCTCCCGGGCCAGGCGGGCCTCGGTCACCTGGGTCATGCCGATGAGATCCGCACCCCAGCTCTGGTGCAGGCGGCTCTCGGCCCGGGTGGAGAAGGCCGGCCCCTCCATGCAGACGTAGGTGGACCCGCCTTCGATGGGAATGGACAGGGCTTGTCCAGCTTTTAGCAGGGTTGCGGTGGTGTGGGTGCAGACGGGTTCTGCGAAGCTCACGTGGGCCACCAGGCCCTCACCGAAGAAGGTGTCCTTGCGGTGGCGGGTCTTGTCGATGAACTGGCTCACGAGGCGCAGCTCGCCCGGCTTGTGGCGGGCCTGGAGGCTGCCCACGGCGGACACGGAGATGAGCCGCTCGACGCCCAGGGATTTCAGGGCCCAGAGGTTGGCGCGGTAGTTCACTTCGCTGGGCGTGAAGCGGTGGCCTTCGCCGTGGCGGGCCAGGAAGGCCACGGGGGCGCCGTCCAGCAGGCCGAGATGCACAGGACCCGACGGTGCGCCGAAGGGGGTCTGCACCAGCTCCGTCCGCTCGAGGGAGAGCCCCTCCATCCGGTAGAGCCCACTGCCGCCAATGATGCCGATGGGTGCGTTCATCTGGCCATTGTACTTGCACCCGTTCCCGATGCCGTGTTTCCCTGGAGGCCTGACAATTTCGTGCTGGATGCACGGGAAGCAGGTGAGACTCCTGCGCTGCCCCGCAACGGTATGCACCACGCCCACGCGTCACCGGGTGTGAGACCTCAAGTCCGAGTCACTGGGATCGTCCCGGGAAGGCTCGGAGGGAGCTGAAAGGCCCCTGTCGCGTGCGAGCCCGGAGACCGGTCCTGCACCTCACCCCCCGTCGTGGGAACGGGCTGGGCCACGATCCCTCCGGGATACGCCCAGCCGCCGCGACGTCATGCGTGGAGGCATGATGGGTTCTGCCCGCATTCTCTTCTCTTTGGCGGCCATGTCCGCCCTTCTCTCCCAGGTGGCGCCGAGCGCCCTGGCCGCGACCGAAGCCGACCGGAAGCCCGCCGAGGCCACGGTCACGGTCAGCGCCGAGGCCCAGCCCGTGGCGGTCGTCCGCACCCCGGCTCCGGTGCGCATCATCGAAGCCGAGGAACTGGCCCGCCTGGGCAGCCGCACCCTGGCGGATCTGCTGGAGATCCTCCAACCGGGCGCCGTGATGAGCACCGGTGGTACCGGCCAGCAGGCCTCCGCCTTCCTCAATGGCACCCTCAGCCGCAACGTGGTGGTCCTGCTGGACGGCCTGCGCCTGAACGATCCCACCGCCCTGAGCCCCGACCTGGGAGCCCTCAGCCTCGTCGGCATCGAGCGCGTGGAGCTGATCCTCGGCCCCGCCTCGGTGCTCTATGGCAGCGACGCCATCGGCGGCGTCATCGCGCTCACCAGCGTGGGCCGTGGCGCGGAGGGCTCTCATGGCCAAGCCGGCCTGAAGGTGGGTACGAACGGCTTGTACGGCGGCACCGCCCAGGTGCAGATCACGGGGCCCCGGGGCTGGATCGCCGCCGGTGGCGAAGCCCAGAAGCAGGAGAGCGACTTCCCCGATGACGCCTTCCATCAGGCGGGCGGCTTCCTCCGGATGGGCACGAAGCTTGGCGATGCGGAGGTGACGGCCTTCTACCGCGACAGCGGCCAGACGGCGACGATCCCGTTCACCACCTCCGGCTGGCCCGCGGTCCGCAGCTACGAACCCCAGCGCGAGATGCGCGCTCGGCAGGAGAGCTGGGGCGCCAGCCTGCGCTGGATCCTGGCGCCAAGCCTAGTGCTGGAGAACTCCCTCCAGGCCCTGTCGGGCAACACCGGCGATCCCAGTGGACCTAAGCGCGAGCAGACGGATCGCGACTTCCGGCGCGTGGAGGACCAGCTCACCCTGCACTGGACGCCGGTCTCCACCTTCCGCCTGTCGGGCCGCCTCGAAGGCCGCGAGGACACCAGCCACGCCCAGAACTACTACGACCCTGCCACCTATGCCGCCGTGCACTACCGCGGCGAGGGCCGCGACCTGGCCGGGGCCCTGGAGCTGCGCTGGACCCTCGCCGAGGGTCTCGACTGGGTGGCAGGTCTCCGCCGCGACGCCGGGCACCGCGACCTCACCCGCTACGACACGGGCCTGCGCAGCCGCGCCGGCAGCGCCGAGGCCGGCACCTGGCGCACGGGCCTCAACTGGGTGCTCGCGCCCGAGTTGCGCCTCTATGCCAGCGCGGGCCAGGGCTTCCGCATCCCCAACACCACCGAGTTCACCCTCAATGCCCAGGCGGCCAGCCAGGATGGCGCGATCTATCCGATCCTGCCCGAGCGCAGCCGCACCATCCAGGTTGGCGCCACGGGCCAATTCGCGGGCCACTGGGAGTACCGACTGGAGGCCCAGCGCACCCGCGTCAGCGACCTGCTGGCCTACGTCTACGACACCAGCTTCGCCTGGCCGCCCCTGTTCACGTCCCACTACGCGAACCAGGGTTCCATCCGGGCGCAGAGCCTCGAAGGCGCCCTGGGTTGGCGCGGCGGCGAGGACGTCGCTTACGGCTGGGACGTCATCTTCCGCAGCCAGGAGACCCGGGACCTGGACCACAACACGGATGGCGACCGCTTCGGCCAGCAGAACTCCGCCATCCTGCGGCACCCCTTCTTCACGGCCGCGGTGGCGGGTTTCGTCCAGACGAAGGCCTGGCGCGCCGACCTGCGCCTCGCCCGCGTGGGCCCGCGCTACGACCTGAACGACACCACCTACGAGGTGCTCAGCACCCGCAAGCCCTACCGCGACCTCAGCGCAGGCTTTTCCTGCGAGCCCGTGCAGCACCTCACCCTGGCCCTCCGTGGGGAGCACCTGCTCCAGCGGAGACAGACCGTCCAGGATTGGCTCAGCGGCCGTTACGATCAGGAGGGCGATGCCAGCCTGGTCTACGGCTTCCCCGCCCCCGGCCCCCGCTGGACCCTGGCCGCGACCTGGAAGTGGTGACAGGCCTCAGCAACTCCCCAAAAAGAAACCTGATTTCAAACCGCAGATGACGCAGATGACACAGATAGAAACCAGAAGAGAGAGGAGGGGCGCTTCCGCCTCTCGGCCGTTCTTCATCTGCGCAATCTGCGACATCTGCGGTTTCCAATTCCAATCCTTTTTCTTCTTGATTTTCCTTCTGATGCCCCAGCCCCTGGCCGCCGCGCGGCCGCAGCGGGTGGTGAGCCAGTCCGTGGGCACCGACGAGCTGCTGCTGGCCCTGGCGGATCCGGGCCAGATCGCCGCCCTGAGCCACATCGGCCGGGACGCGCGGTTCAGCGCCACGGCCGCCGAGGCCCAGCGGTTCCCAGCCCTCAGGGATAGCGACGCGGAAAGCGTACTGCGCTACCAACCCGACCTGGTGCTGGCTGCCAGCTTCACGCGTCCCGAGACCCTGGCCCTGCTCCAGCGGGCCGGGGTCCGGCTCGTGGTGCTGGACCGCTTCGATTCACTGGAGGATGTCTACGTCAGCCTGCGCATCCTGGGCCACGAGCTGGGCCAGGATGCCCGCGCCGAGGCCCTCATCGCCCAGTGCCGCGGCCGGGTGCAGTCCCTTGCCGACCGGCTCAAAGGGGTCCGCCCCCTCCGCGTGCTCACCGCCGGGGCCTACCCCTTCACCGCCGGGGCCGGCACCACCTTCCAGGATCTCTGTGACCACGCGGGCGCCGTGAACGTGGCCGCCGAGGCTGGCCTCAAGGGCCATGCCCCCACGCCCTCGGAGAAGCTGCTCACCTGGAACGCCGAAGCGCTGGTGATCTCCGGGGACCGGCCCGACGCCTCGGACACCCGCGCCCGCCTGGCGGAGATCCCCCACTACCGCGTCCTGCCCGCCTTCAAGGCCGGGCGCTTCGCGGTCATCCCCGGCGCTCTCATGTCCAGCGTCTCCCACCACCGCATCGACGCCTACGAGCTGCTGGCCCGGGCTCTGCATCCCGAGCGGTTCCACTAGCCGGAGACGGGAACCGCAAAGAAATTCAAAAAAGGGGAAAGAAGGGCATGACCACAAAGGGCACAAAGCACACAGAGAGGATGCCGTGGCGTTCGCGGCAGTCTTTCTTTGCGCCCTTTGTGTTCTTTGTGGTTCTTCCTGGTCTTTCCTTGCGGTGGTTGCCGTGAGGTCCCGCCTGGCCATCCCGATCCTGGCCACGCTGCTGGCACTGGCCTTCCTGGCTTCGCTGGCATTCGGGGAACTGCGGCTGACCTACGCCCAGGTGCTGTCGGCGCTGATGGGTGGCGGGGATGACATCGCCCGCACGGTGGTGCGCGATTTCCGCCTGCCCCGCGCCCTGGTGGGCATGGCGGCGGGCGCGGCCCTGGGCGCCAGCGGCGTGGTCATGCAGGCCTTCTTCCGCAACCCCCTCGCCAGCCCCGGCCTATTGGGCGTGAGCAGCGGCGGAGCCCTGGGGGCCGTGGCCGTGCTGGCCCTGGCCCCCGCCACGGGCTTCGTTGCCGCCACCCTTTGGGCCCTGCCGGTGGCCTCCATCCTGGGCGCCTTCGGCGCCACGGGCGCCGTGCTGATGCTGGCCCAGCGGGGGGCTGGCACGGAACGGCTGCTGCTCTCCGGCGTGGCCCTCAACGCGCTGTTGGGCGCCGGCACCAGCTTCCTGCTCACCACCACGGCGGGCCACTTCGAGGTGAACGCCCAGATCCTCTTCTGGCTCATGGGCGGCCTGGAAAGCCGCAGTTGGGAGCACGTGTGGATGGGTGTCCCAGCCATCGTCGTGGCGTGTCTGCTGCTGCTGCCTCTGGGCCGGGCCATGGACCTGCTGAGCCTGGGCGAGCAGAGCGCCCAGAGCCTGGGCGTGGATGTGCGCCGCGTGCGCCGGCAGCTCATCGTCCTCTCCACCATCCTCACGGCGCTGGCGACGGCCGTCGGCGGCATCATCGGTTTCGTGGGCCTGGTGGTGCCGCACATGCTCCGGATCGCCTTCGGCCCCGACCATCGGCGCCTGTTGCCCTATTCCATGCTGGGCGGCGCGGCCTTCCTCCTCGCCTGCGATCTCGTCACCCGCACCCTCCCCCTCGGCTTGCGTCTGGGCGTCGTCACCTCCCTCATCGGCGGCCCCTTCTTCCTCTGGCTGCTGCGGAGGCCGCGATGAGCGCCGCCCTCCACGCCTCTGGCTTGTCCGTGCCGGGCCGCCTGGAGGCGGTGTCGCTGGACCTCGGCCCGGGCGAGCTGGTGGCGATGGTGGGGCCGAACGGGGCGGGCAAGTCCACGCTGATCCAGGCCCTGGCGGGACTGCTGCCGGCTCAGGGCACCGTCCAGTGGAATGGACAATCGCTGGCGCACATACCGGCCGCAGAGAGGGCCCGCAAGCTGGCCTGGGTGGGCCAGGAGGCCCACTTCGAGTTCGCCTTCCCCGTCCGCGACGTGGTGGCCCAGGGGCGCTATGCCTGGGGCGACGATCTCACGGGAGTGGCCGAGGCCCTGACGGAACTGGATCTCACCTTCCTCGCGGACCGGCCCGCCACAAGGCTTTCCGGCGGAGAGCGCCATCGCGTCGGGCTGGCCCGGGCCCTGGCCACCCAGGCCCCCATCCAGCTCTGGGACGAACCTGTGGCCCAGCTGGATGTCCGCCACGCGCTCGAGGTCATGCGCCTGGCCCGGCGTCTGGTGGACGGCGGCGCCACCGTGGTGGTGAGCCTCCATGACCTGCGAGCCGCCTATCGCTTCGACCGCGTGCTGGTCCTGGATCACGGCCACCTCGTGGGTAACGGCAGGCCCCACGAAGTCCTCACCGCGGCCCTCAT
>CAVPLE010000126.1:0-17856 GCA_963705865.1 uncultured Holophagaceae bacterium
TAGCTATTAAACCGACAGCGGTTTCAGCAGTTCGGCCAGGTCGCTCTCGGAAAACAGCGGCTGCTTGCGCCCGACCGCGCCGCTGTACATGCTCTCGGCCAGCGCCGCTTTGCGGTCCTGCAGCGCCAGGATGCGTTCCTCGATGGTGCCTTGCGCCACCAGTTTCACCACCCACACGCTGTTGTTCTGGCCGATGCGGTGAGCGCGGCCGGTGGCCTGGGCTTCCACCGCCGGGTTCCACCAGGGATCAAAATGGATCACGGTGTCGGCTTGCGGCAGGTTCAGGCGACAAATCGCGTTCATCGGCGGCCGACGGCGACCGAGCAGGACGGCGATGCCCTCGGACGCCGCGCGGCCGGCCTCTGCGCCTCCGATCCCCGGAATCCCTCGAGGACCGACCAGGCGTAGGCGCTGTCGATCAGCTGGGCGACCGCGGCGCGCCGGCGTTTGGCGGCGTCATCCAGCTCGGGCAGCGCGTCGGCGACGCAGGCGAGCATCGCCGCCTGACGCTGTGGGTTCGAGCTTAAGCGCATTTCGCGTCCGGTTTCGGATGAGATCGACGCCCTGATCAGCCCCTCGTCTTCATCAAATCGAGGGAACAGCCGCAGCGGCGTGGCGATCAGATCGTCTGGGGTCTGCGGAAAGCCCGAACTGCCCACGCGCGCCTGCATGCGCGGCCAGACCGCCTTCAAGAGGTCCTCGCGGGTCAGGAAGTGACGGTAGACGGTTCGCTCGGTCACTTTCGCCCGCTCGGCCACTTTGGCGACGGTGAGGGCGTACCCGGAGGGCAAGATCACTCTGGGCGATGGCGATCAGGAATTGGGCGAAGCCGTCCGGACCTCGCTCACCAACGGTGCCCGGAAGATCGTGATCAACTTCAGCAAGGTGAGCTACCTGGATTCGTCAGGCGTGGGCGAGCTGGTGGGCTGCTTCACGTCGATCAAGGGCAAGGGCGGCGAGCTGCGCATCTGCGGCATGAGCTCGAAGATCTTCAGTCTCATCAAGATGACCAGCCTGCACTCGGTTTTCGAAGTGAAGGACACCGAGGAAGAGGCGTTGGCCGGATTCTGAGGCGGTGCGACTCCGCGCCGCCCTCGGGTACAGCCTCCTGGCCCTGGTTCCCGCCGCGGGCCAGGAGGCTGTGTCCGCCCGCCCAGTGACCGCCATCCGGGTCGAGGGGGGAAGCGCCGATGACCAGCGTTTCGCGCGGGCTGCCCTGGGGCTGAAACCCGGGCAGATGGTGGACCCGGCGGCCTTCCAGCAGGCCCTGTTGGCGGTGCGCCTGGTGGACCGCTATCGCACGGTGGAGGGGACCTTCAGCGGGAATGGCGAGGTGTTCCTGCGCCTGGATCCTTTGCTGCCCATGGAGACCTGGCGCTGGGAGGGGGATCCCCTGCCCGCCGATCTGCGCAAGACCCTGCTGCCGGAGGTGAGGAAGGGCCAGCGCCTGGGATCCCAGCGCCTGGCGATCCTGGAACGCAGCATCGAGCAGCGCCTGCGGGAGGCCGGGTACCGGCAGGCCGATGTGAAGGCGACGGTGGAGGCGGGGGGGCGGCAACTCCGGCTGGTCCTCACCCTCGGTGCTCCCCGGCTCATCCGCGTGGTGCGCCTTGACGGCGACCCCGCGCCCTACACACGCGAGTACCTGCTGAAGATCGCGGGCATCACGCCAGGCCGTACGCAATGGACGCCGGTGGTCCAGCGCGAGGCCCAGCGTCGCCTACGTCAGCGGCTGGTGAAGGATCGGCGGCTGGAAGGGTCCATCCGCCTCGCTCCCGCCGAGGGTGACAGCGGCACCCTCATCCTGGAGGTCTGGCCTGGTCCGAAGGTCAAGCTGAAGGACAAGGGTATGGACCTGCTCGGCCCGCTCTGGGGCCGTCCACGGCTGACGGAGTTCGTGCCGCTGGCCCGGTCCGAACGCTACGCACCGAGCCTGCTGGACGAGGGTGACGGCAGGATCGCCGCCTACTACCGCGACCAGGGGTATCCCGAAGTCCAGGTGTCCCATGACCGCGTCGTCACCGCCGGCACGGCGGAGCGGCCCGAGGCGGTGACCATCACCTTCACTGTGGTTCGGGGTCCCCGTCGCGTCCTGGGCACGGTGCACTTCGAAGGGAATCGCGAACTGTCCGAAGAGGAGTTGCAGAAGGCCGTACATCTTCCCAAGCGGTTCCTCCTCCTGCGAACCCATGCCAAGGCTGAAGCCATGAAAGCCATGGAGGACCGCCTCACCACCTACTACCTCCAGCGGGGTTTCCCCGAAGTGCGGGTGCGCCGCCGGGTGGAAGGCGTCAAGGGTGCCGCCGTGGAGGTGCGCTTCCTCATCCGGGAAGGGCAGCGGCGTTTCCTGGATGCGCTGGTGTTGGAGCTGCCGCCCGATCCTGCCTTCCCCAGGGAGCGCTTGGCGCAGAGCCTGCTGCAAGTGCTGTCGGACCATCCCGTGGCGGTGCGGGGCACCTCCCGCTACCGTTCGGATCGGCGACACCTCCAGGGCTTCGAGGGCACCCTCGAGACCACGCCCGAGGGGGCACGCCTGACCTTCAAGCCGGCCTTGCCCCTGGTCCGCAACGACCTGGCCCTGGTGGTTTCCGACTTGCGGCAGCGGCTCTCCTCGGCGGGTTCGGCCGACCCCAAGGTGAAGCTCACCTTTGAGGACGACGAGACCCATCCGGTGGTGCGTTTCCAGGTTCCGGCCCAGCCCCTGGATCGCACGCGCCGGCTGGTGGTGCAGGGCAGTGATCGGACCCGCGCCGAGGCGGTATTGCGTGAAACCGGGCTGGCCCCGGGCATCCCGCTGGATCCCGCAAAGCTGGACAATGCCCAGGTCCAGCTCGGCGGGCTGGGCGCCTTCCAGCGGGTGGACCTGCTCACTTTGAAGGAGCTCCCAGGACAGGAGAAGGAACCCTGGCAGCGCGGGGATCTGGCCCTGCGCCTCCAGGAGCGGAACCCCTGGGTGTTCACCGAATCGTTCGGCTATGACAATACCCAGGGCTACCACTTCGGCCTGAACGCCCAACGGCTGAACGTAGGTGGCATGGGGCGGTCCCTGGATTTCGGCCTGCGAGCCGGGGATCAGACCCTCGACAACCCGTTCCTGCGGCGGGCCTTCCCCACCGGCGATATCAAGCGATCCGTGGACAGCTACAGCGTCGGCTACACCGATCCCTGGTTCCTTCCCGGTTCGCTGGACTCCCTGCTGGCGCCCCATACGCGGTTCCGGGTGGAAGGCGCCTATATCGAGGAGGCCCAGGCCGCCTTCTTCGCCCGGCGCCGGCGCTTCACGCCAAGCCTGGAATGGAAGGTCAGCCCCGTGCAAGTGGTCCAGTTCGGTTACCGCTTCGAGCGGGTCGAAGTGGCCTCCAACACGGACAGCAATAACGTGCCATTGCTCGCGGACCAGGATCTCTTCCTGCTGGCGCGGACACCGGCCCGGAGCATCATCTCCGCGCCCTACCTCCAGATTGTCGTGGACCGCCGCGACCGGCCCTACGATCCGACCCAGGGCACCATCTTCCTGGGCCGGTTGGAACTCGCGAACCAAGTGTTTGGAACCTCGACCAACAGCAGCTTCGTGAAACTCGACCTCCGGCACCAATGGAATTGGCCCGTGGGGTTCCATGCGGAGTACGGCGTGATCATGGCCAGCACCCGCCTGGGCCTCGCCCGCCCCACCGCGCAATCAGCCAAGGATCTCCCCTTGTCCGAGCGTTTCTTCGGCGGTGGATCTTTCACCGTCCGCGGCGTGGAGCCGGACATGCTGGGCGATATCCAGCGCACGGACTCCCTAGGCAATAAGCTCGCCCAGCCCATCCCGCTGGGGGGCCAGGCTCTGGTGGTCATGAACATCGAGTACCGCTTCCCCTTCTTCGGCATGCAGAGTGTGTGGGCCGAGGTCTTCGTGGACAGTGGCCAGGTCTACCGCAGCCTGACGAGCCAGACCGACCCGATTACCCTGGAGCGTGTTCCCCCCTCGTTCCCGGCCCTCCGGACCACCCTTGGTGTGGGGATCATCCTGAAATTGGGCTTCCCCCTCAAGCTTGAGTACGCCGCCGACTGGAAGCGCATCATGGGGCGCCCCCGGAGCCAGGACGAACGCGATACCCAACTCAAGAGCGTGTTGATCTCGGCAGGGTTCCAGTTCTGAGCGATTGTCAGTCACCGGCCGTTTGAAGGGGGGGTGGGCACCCCAAGGCGTGGTTCCGAGGAACTGGAACAGGCAATTACCGCTGGGGGCCTGAAATCGACCGTTCGCCGGTTTTTTCTTCATGGACCTGAGCAGGGACTCATATTGGCGGCCTTCGTTCTGGGGCCGTCATGGACCATCTGCATGGGTTTGGGTGACCCGACTTCCCAAGTGCCGCTGTCGCGAATGGGTTGCGGCCATGGCGGCATCCCACAGGCAACCCGGTTTCAGGAGGACCCCATGCTGTCCAAAGCCGCCCTGGATTTCCTGCTTCGTTTGACGGACTGGTTCCATGGCCACTGGGAGGACCCCGAGTGGGGGAAGCGCCCCACCACTCAGATCCTCATTGCGCTGGCGCTGCGCGACCTGGCTACCGGCCTCCACGACACGGAGTCCCGGGGCCAGATCCAGGCTGCCGCCGATAAAGTCATCGCGAAGAACGGCCAGGCCATGACCCGGGCCTGATCGCCTTCGGCGGGCCACTGGAGCGCCTCCAGCGGGCCCACCATCCGACCGAAGCGGAGCGAAGGGAGGATAGGACGGAATCCGTAGAGCGGATTGCCGCCCGAAGGGCGAGGGGTGGAGCCCCGAGTCAGCATGCGTCCGGCTGGGCACGGGGCCTGATCGCCTTCGGCCCTCCACTGGAGGGCCTCCAGCGGGCCCCTACCTGCCCGCCGGACTTTCTCGGCGGTCCGAGACCGCCCGATTGGGGAGATCAAAAAAGGCCGCAAAAGCGGCCTTTGGCTGGTTGGCGCGGGCGGTCTCGAACCGCCGACCCCTACCGTGTCAAGGTAGTGCTCTACCCCTGAGCTACGCGCCAGCGCGAAGGTCCATTCTAGCGGAACAGGGGCTGCTGTCGAGCCTCCAGGCGGGGGTGGCAGGTCGTTTCAGCGGTTCCAGTACCAGAGCAGCAGGGCGGCCAAGGTGCCAACGGCCACCAGGGTCCATTCACCGGCGTAGGGATGATCCAGGGCGAACCGGGTCAGGGGCGCCTGGGGATGTAAGTGGGGATGACCATGAGGATGGGGATGGGCATGGGCATGGGCGGTCATGGGAACCTCCAATCCTGAGGACCACGGTCCGACTCAAGCATGGGTCCCGATCCCCCCCGGCGCCATCACCTCACCAAGGCGTCCGGGGGGGTCAGTGGGGCGCGGCCGGCCAGAAGAGCCAGGCGAATAGCGCCCCGACCAGGATCAGCAGCCAGTTCAGCGAGGGACTGTGCGCGAAGTCGTGGTGGCGGAGGAAGTGGGCAGCCATGGCAGCCTCCATCCGGGGACGACCGTCCACCCAGAAGATGGCGCCCATCCCGGCGGCCCGTTGTGACTTTCCTGGAAATTCTGGTGTCCGGGTTATTCCACCGTCACCGACTTGGCCAGGTTGCGTGGTTGATCCACGTCGCAGCCGCGCAGGACCGCGATGTGGTAGGCCAACAGTTGGAGAGGCACGGCGTAGACGATGGGGGCCAGCCAGGGGTGGACGGCCGGCAGCTCCAGCACGTCCTCCGCGATGCCGGACAGGCCCGTGTCACCTTCGGTGACCAGGGCCAGGATGCGCCCGTCGCGAGCGGCGGCCTCCTGGAGGTTGCTGAGGGTCTTCTCCCGGTGGGCGTCCCGGGGCATGAGGGCCACCACGGGCAGGGTCTTGTCGATGAGCGCGATGGGGCCGTGCTTCATCTCGCCGGCCGGATAGCCCTCGGCGTGGATGTACGAGATCTCCTTCAGCTTCAAGGCTCCTTCTAGAGCAATCGGATAGCAGGGGCCACGACCCAGGTAGAGGAAGTCCGTGGCGTCCTTCCAGCGCTGGGCCCACTGGATGATCTGGGGTTCCAGGCTGTTGAGGCGCTCCAGATGGGCGGGCAGCTCCCGCAGGCCCTGGAGCAGGTCCGCCCTGAGCACGGGATTCACGGTGCCCTTGGCCTCGCCCAGCTTCAGGGCCAGCAGGGTCAGCACCGCCAGCTGGGTGGTGAAGGCCTTGGTGGAGGCGACGCCGATCTCGGGCCCGGCGTGGGTCATGAGGGTGGCCTCGGCCTGGCGGGTGGCGGTGGAGCCCATGACATTGCACACGGCCAGGGTGCGGGCCCCGCGGGCGGCGGCTTCCTTCATGGCGGCCAGCGTGTCGGCGGTCTCGCCGCTCTGGGTGATGCCGATGAGCAGCGTGCCGGGCTGGATCACAGGTTCGCGGTAGCGGTACTCGCTGGCGTAGTCCACCTCGACCGCCACGCGGCTCAGCTGCTCGATGAGGAACTTGCCCACGAGCCCCGAATGCCAGCTGGTGCCGCAGGCCACGATGTGGATGCGGTTGAGGTCCGCCAGCTCCTGGGCGCTGAAGGGCAGATCCAGGGGGATCGTTTCCCCATCCAGTGGCAGGCGATTCAGCAGGGTGTTCGAGAGGGCCTGGGGCTGCTCGAAAATCTCCTTCTGCATGAAGTGCTTGTACCCGCCCTTCTCCGCGGCGACCGGGTCGTAGGGGATGGTGTGGATTTGTCGCTGCACCTCGCTGCCGTCCAGGCGGAAGATGCGGGCGCCGTCCCGGGTCAACTCCACCAGGTCGCCGTCCTCCAGGAAGATCACGCGGCGGGTGTGGGGCAGGAGGGGCACCACATCCGAGGCCAGGAAGGTCTCACCTTCGCCCAGACCCAGCACCAGCGGGGGTCCGCTGCGGGCGGCGAGGATGCGGTCCTTGTCCGCGGCCTGGAGGCAGGCCAGGGCGTAGATGCCCCGCATGCGGCCCACGGCCTCGCGGAAGGCATCCGGAAAGGTCATGCCCCGCTTCATCAGGTGGGACACCATCACGGGGAAGCATTCCGTGTCGGTTTCGGAGCGGAAGGTCTCGCCCGCGGCCTTCAGTTCCGCGCGCAGCTCCAGGAAATTCTCGAAGATGCCGTTGTGGACGGCCACCACCAGGCCGTCGCCGCTGCGATGGGGATGGGCGTTCTCTTCCGTGGGTCGGCCGTGGGTGGCCCAGCGGGTGTGGCCGATGCCCAGGGGTGTGGGATCCGCGAGATCGACCTTGCCCGCGAGGTTCGCCAGCTTGCCCGAGGCCCGGATGACGCGGAAGCCATCCGCCGGATCTGAAAGAGCCACGCCCGCGCTGTCGTAGCCGCGGTATTCCAGGCTCCTCAGGCCGTTCACCAGGATGCCCGCCGCGCCTTGCTGGCCGATGTAACCGACGATTCCGCACATGGGGGACTCCGATCCGATGATCCTGACCATAGCTGGGTAAGGCTGAGGTTCCAATGTGGTGGCCGGCACACGCCCTGAGGTTGGCCGGAGACCACAGGTGTGGTGCCGGAACCGCGGCTCACGGTCCCTGGAGTCCAAGGCGGCTCAGCCCCGGATCTGCTTCTCCAAGAGTTTGCTCCGGAGCTGCAGCATGGCCTTGGTGTGCAGCTGGGATACCCGGGACTCGGTGATGTTCAGGAGGATCCCGATCTCCTTCATGGTCAGCTCATCGAAATAGTAGAGCTGGACCACGAACTTCTCTTTGTTGGGCCGCCCTTCGATGGCGGTGCGCAGGATGTCCTTGATCTCGGCGGTCTGGAAGATCTGATGGGCATCCTCGGCATCCGGATCCGGCACGAAGCTGATGAGACTCTCGCCCTCGCCGTCCTCACCCACTTCTACGAAGGTGCCGATCGTGACGCCCTTCAACTCATCGAGGTTGTGGTGGAGCTCGTCAAGGGGGATGTCCAGATGGCGCGCCACCTCGTCGTCCGTGGCGGCCCGCCCCTTCTGCTGTTCGATGAGATGGTAGGCGTTCTCGATGTCCTTCTTCTTCCGCCGGAGGCTGCGGGGGACCCAGTCCAGCTCCCGCAAGCCATCCAGAATGGCCCCCTTGATCCGGAGCTCGGCGTAGGTCTTGAACTTGATGTTGCGGGTGGGCTCGAACTTCTCGATGGCGTCCATCAGGCCCAGAATGCCGCTGTTGATGAGGTCATCCAGCTCCACATGGGAGGGCAGGCGCGAGGCGATGCGGTGGGCCACGAATTTCACCAGAGGCACGTAGTCCTTGATGATCTGTTCGCGGTTGTCCCGGTCGAAGGGCTCCGGTGGTTCGGTGCCGCCCTCACCTGAGGCGGCGGTTTCTTCCTTCGCCTGGTTGCTGGCCGCCAGCAGGGCCGCCCAGGGCCGGAGGGCGGCCGGAGCGGCCGCCAAGGCGCGTGCCACCTCGTCATCGTTCGACTGGCCGGAATTGATGGGCTGGTCTGGGATCAGGACCATTCGGGTTCCTAGGGGGCGGGTAGTTTCCAGAATGCTCCAAAGTCCTCCGGCTGCAAGGAAGCTTGACCAAGCAGTTGCCGAACGACGGCTCCGAAGGCCTGGGCGGCGGGACTGTCGGGGAAGAGTTCCACCACCCCCCGCTGCTGGCGCACGGCCTGGAGGATGTGGGGATCGTTGGGGATCATGCCCAGCACCTTGAGCTGCTTGCCCAGGAAGCGTTCGGTGGCTTCCTGAAGCTGATCGATGGTCTCCCGGGACTCCTCTGCGCTCTGGCCGTTGTTCACCAGCAGCCACATTGGTTTCGAAGGCTCACGCAGGTGCAGTACCTTGACCATGGCGTAGGCGTCCACCAGGCTCGTGGGTTCGGGCGTGGCCACGAGGATGACTTCCTGGGCGGCCAGGAGGAGCTTGAGGACCGATTCGTGGATGCCCGCGGCCGTGTCGATCAGCAGCCAATCCACCGTCTCGGCCACCCTCTGGAGGCCCTGGACCAGGCGCAGTTCACTCATGGTGTCGAGCCGGGTCAGTTCCTGGATGCCGCTGCTGGCGGGCAAAATCTGCATGCCATTTGGCCCCTCCAACAGGATTTCCTCCAGAACCTTCTCACCGCGAAGGACTTGCTCAAGCGTGTACTTCGGAGAGAGGCCCAACAGGATGTCCATGTTGGCCAGCCCGAAATTCGCATCCATGACCACCACCCGCTGTCCCTGTCGGGCCAGGGTCATGGCCAGACCGGCGGTGACGTTGGTCTTGCCCACCCCGCCCTTGCCGGAAGTGATGGCCACGACCCGGGCGGCGAACAGGGGGGCCTCCGCGCCTTGGCCGAGAGGGAGGCTGCGGAGCCGGGGGGCCGCGTGGTTGTTCATTCCGGCTCCCCCACCAGCCCCGCGGCGAGTTGGCGCATAACCTTACCCCGTCGCCAGATTTGGCGGGCTCTCGATGAAAATAGACAGTTCTGGAAGGTCAACATACCGACACCCGCCGGGTGCGGGGCGAGGGCTGTGCCAAGCGGGCGGTGGGCCATCGGCGCTCGGCTGGCCGTTCGTTGGGGCAAGTTGATAGGCGATAGCTGACAGCTATTCCCTGCTCACCTTCAGTCCGTCCCAGCGTTCGGGGGGATGGAATTTCCAGCGCCAACCGGCCCAGCTCACGCGCTGGAAACGGACTTGGCCGGGCCAGGGAACGCGATCCAACCAGGTGCGGAGAGCCCGCTGGAGCCGGAGGCGCTGCTCGGGATCCAGGGCCGTGTCGGCTCCGATCCAGGCCCCGGGGCGCCGAGCCTTCACCTCCAGAAGGCGCAGTTCCGAACCTCGGCTCAGGAGGAGGTCCAGTTCGTAACGGCCCAGCTTCAGTCGCCAAGCCACCAGATCCCAACCCTGAGCCCACATCAGCCAGAGCGTCAGCCGCTCCGCCCGAAGCCCCAGACGTCGGGCGGCTTCACCGCGGCGCGGCATGGGTGGGCTCTAGAGCGTAGAAGACGGTGTCCACCGGCATGCGAGGAAAGTCGGGAGGCAGATCGTCCGGCGCCACCCGGCGGAATCCATTGCGCTCATAGAAGCGGTGCGCCGCGCCCATGTGCGGCAGCGTTCCCAGCCAGATCCCCGGGAGGGCCTGCTTCCGGGCGTGGACCAAAAGGATGTCCAGGAGCGCCTGGGCCAACCCGCTGCCCCGATGGTCGTGCCGCAGGAACATCTTCCGCAGGGCTCCGCCTCCCCCGGGAGGGTGACCGAAATCGATGAGGCCGATGGTGCCAACCACCTGACCTTCAGCGAGGCCCACCCAGAACCCCCCACGACCCACCTGGTAGACCTCCGGGATCCGTGCCAGATCCGGCTGGTCCGCAGCCGTGATGGGGACACCGAACTCCCCCTGCTGGATGGGGAGGATGAGGCCGAGGACCTGCTCCTCCTGGCCGGGGCGGAAGGGTTCGATCCGGAAAGGGCTACTCATCCCGCCTCGGCAGCAGCAGGCTGCGCTGGACGCGCTCGAGGTTGCCGTGGAGGCGGACGATCTTCCAGGCCAGGATCATGGCATAACCAAGCCAGACCCAAAGGATGCGGGGATCCACCGGGGTGCGCTTGAGGACCTCCGTGCCCAGGTCGAGACGCAGGCCCTGAAGGAACCAGGTCACCGCTCCGAAGGCGATGATGAGGTGACCCCAGCGGATCCAGAAGGGCCGCAGACCTTCCTTCACCTTCCAGCGCAGGAGCAGCCAGCGGTCGAAGCGGTCGCTCTTCTCCTCGGCGAAATGCAGGGCCAGCATCTGGTCCACCAGGGGGGCGTAGCGATGGACCTTCAGCTCCTGGACCTCCTCGTCACCATTCACCTTGCGGAGGAAGGCGCTGCGGATCTTCCCGATGCACTCTTCCCAGGGGGCCTCTTCCCGGTGGATGGCAAGGTGCAGACGCACCAGCCCCACCCACAGCAGGGCCTGGGCCAGCAGCACGGCCCACAGGGACGCACCCTGCCAGCCCTGGGTGCGGACAAGATCGAGAAAACGGGTGAGATCCATGGGGGTAGCTTACGACAGGAGGCTGTAGGGAGGAGGCTGGAGACTGGAGGCTGGAGACTGGAGACTGGAGATTGGAGGCTGGAGACTGGAGGCTGGAGGTACTGATCCCTGATGCGCCGCGTTGCGGCGCGCCGATGGTTTGGTTTGGCGCCGACCCATGTGAACGGACCTGTGGCTATCGTCAGCGCGGTCCGCAGGACCGCATCAAAAAGCAGTACCTCCAGCCTCCTGACTCCTTACCTCCAGTCTGCTTCACACCTTGTTCCAGGCCACCTCGCCGGCCGCGAGGAAGGCTTCGCCGTCCAGGCCCTTGTCCTCGGCGCGCTGCAGGAGATGCTGCAGGGCCTCGGCGGTGGCTTCGGCGTCCTGGAGGGCCCGGTGAGCCCGGGTGTTGGTGATGCCGAGGAAGGTGCAGAGCTCGGCCAGGCTCCGTCGAGGCAGCTCAGGGATGAACTTCTTGGCCAGCAGGCGGGTGCAGATGAGGCGATGGCGGCGCCAAACGCCTTCCGGCAACCAGGCTTTGAGGAAGCTGCCGTCATAGGGCGCGTGGTGGGCCACCCAGATGCGGCCTTCCAGTTTCGGCACGAGCTTCAGGGCCACTTGCTCCCATGGGGGCGCGCCCGCCAGCATGGGCAGGCTGATCCCCGTCAGGCGCTGGATCTCTTCGGGCAGGAAACCTTGGATGGCCGCCAGGCTTGACCAGCGGTCCTCCACCACCGGCCCCGAGAGGCGCACCATGCCCACCTCGGTGATTTCCGAGGGCTGGATGAACCGCCCTTCCTTGTCCCACCGGGCCTTCGGGCTCCCCCCCGTGGTCTCCAGGTCCAGCACCGCGAAGCGCAGCTCCCGCAACGCGGGGGAGCTGGTTTCGAGGAGGGGTTCCTGGGTCATGCGCTGACCAGGGTCTTCAGGCCATCCTTGAAGAGCACATCCACCTTCTTGCCCATGCGTCGTTGCACGCGGCCGAGGCCGAAGCTGGGATGGTCCATCCAGGCTCCCTCCTCCCATTTCTCGGCCACCGAGTAGCGCCGGGCCTGGGCACCGCCCTGCTCCAGAGCAAGGGCCTCCTGGAATTGGGAGATCAGCGAGCCGGGCCGCGGGCCGCCGGCCTTTGCCGCGGAGGGGATCCGGGGGGCACGGGGCAGGGGCTCGGGCTTGGCCGCGCGGAACTTGTGCACGGATCGGCAGTTTCCGCAGATGAGCCGGTCAGGCACACCGTTGGTCACGGTCAGGACCTGATGGCGGGTCTCGCCGCCACAGCGCCCGCAGGGCGCATCCACATCCTGGCCGGCGTAGTAGGTCTTCGTCATGACTCAAGACTAGCACCCAGGAAGCAGGACAGAACGAATGGGGCCGGGGCGGTAGACCCAAGGTGCTAGGCTTGGTCCCATAGTTGTAACTATATAATAATATGTGATTTAAGTCATATGGCGTGACCATGACACAGATCGTACCGTCGGTCATATCGGCGTCCGTGGTTTCTTCGTTTCCTGGGCGTCCATCCCCATCACGCTCCACCCCTTCCTGGGAGGACCCATGACTCGGACTGCCTTCAAGACCTTCGCCGGCGCCGTGTCCGCCCTGGCGCTCGCAGGCCTCATCGCCGCCTGCGGCGGCTCGAAACCGGGCGCCCCGGCGACTTCCACCGCGCTGAATCCGGAACAGCGGGTCCTGCCCAACCGGACCGGTTCCTCCGGATACGTGGTGCTGGCCTGGAACGACCTCGGCATGCACTGTCTGAACCCCAGCTATGACGCCGCGGTGATCCTGCCCCCCTACAACACCGTGCAGGCCCAGGTGGTGAAGCGGGGCAATCCGCCCCAGCCCGTCACCTCCGGTGTCACCGTGAGCTACCGGATCCTCAACAACACCAAGTCCTCGACCAAGGGGAGCTTCGGGCAGTTCTGGACGAACATGCAGAAGCTGTTCGGCGTGTCCCTTCCCGCGGACAAGGGCCTCAATCTCGACGATCCGACCGTGAACAATGGCCTCTCCGGGACCATGTTGGCCAAGGGTGACCACTTCCTGGCCTCGGGCATCCCGTTGACGCCCATCGATGACAAGGGCGTATGGAACCCCTATCAGGTGGGCGAGATCACGGTGAAGGACAACAGTGGCAAGGTGGTGGCCCAGACCACGACCACGGTGCCCACCTCGGACGAGATCAGCTGCTCGAAGTGCCACGGCAGTGACGCCTTGAACGAGGTGCTCCGGAAGCATGACGCGGCCCACGGCACTCAACTCTTCGCGAACAAGCCCGTGCTGTGCGCCAGCTGCCACGGCAGTCCAGCCCTCGGCACGTCAGGACCGGGCTCTTCGGGGATGTACCTCTCGCAGGCCGTGCACGGCTTCCACGCCACCCGCGGCGCCGCCTGCTACGACTGCCATCCCGGCGCCACCACCAAGTGCAACCGGAGCCTGGCCCATACCGCAACCGACGGGAACTGCACGACCTGCCACGGGGACATGGCCAACGTGGCAAACACCATCAAGAGCGGCGCCCGGGTGCCGTGGGCCAGCGAACCCAAGTGCGTGACCTGTCACAGCGGGGTCGCCGAGGTGGACACGGGTTCCGCGCTCTACCGGAATGCGCGGGGCCACGGCAACCTCTACTGCTCCGCCTGCCACGGCAGCCCGCACGCGATGGTGCCCACCTCCCAGGCCTCGGACAATGCACAGGCCATCCAGTACCAGGGCAAGGCCAAGGCCATCGCCAGTTGCGCCGCCTGCCACAGTTCCAACCGGGGCGGAGGCTTCAGCGAGTTCGCCCACAAGCACACTTCTGCGGGTGACAACCAGGCTTCTGCCTGCAACGTCTGCCACACGGGATTCCAGGATGTCACTCAACAGGCCAAGTGGCCCCACCAGTTCCAGTGGAAGGCACGCGGGGGCTCGGGCGGCGGCGACTGATACCAGGTAGCGTTCAAAGATAGAGATCCACCACGGAGACACCGAGGCCACAGAGGAGGCACGGAGGCCTCGGTGATCCTCCGTCATGGGCAGGCCGAAGGCCGCTTCCGGCCAAGCCGGAAGCCACGGTAGGCGGCGGGCCCGGATCCTTTTGGGACATCCTGGCCCGCCGCCTACCGTGTGCCCATGCTCTGTGCCTCCGTGGTGGATTCTTTTACGATTGAACGCGAATGGGTATGAACCGATCATCGAGGCACGGCACCGCCCTCCGGTTGGGGGGCGGTGCCCGTTTCACCCCAGCAGCGACTTCACCTTCGCTAGGCGCTGCTCTTTCTCTTCGGCCTGGCCGCGCAGCTTGGCCACGGCGGCTTCGGGGGCCTTGGTGACGAAGCTGGCATCGGCGAGGCGGGCGCGGAGCGGTTCTAGTTCCTTCTCCAGCTTGGCCAGTTCCTTCTCCAGCTTGGCCTTTTCGGCCGCGGGATCCTTGAGGCCCGCCAGTTCCAGGGCCACGGCGCCTCCGGCCACCACGGCGACGGCGCGGGTGGGCGAGGCGAGGTCGTCCTTCGTGAAGGTGACGGACTCCAGCCGGGCGATGGCCTTCAGGGCCTCGGCGAAGGGCTCCAGTTCCATGAGCGAGCAGAAGGCCGCCACCCGCTTGGCGGGATCCACGCCCTGCTCGGCCTTGAGGCGCAGGAGGGCCGTGAGCACCTCCTGGAGGCGGGGGACGAGGGTGGCATCGCCGCCCCGAGTCTGGAGAACCGCCTCGCCAAGGGGCCAACTTCTCAGAGCCAGCAGAGCTGGCTCTGAGTTCGGTAATCGCGAAGCGATTACCGCCTCGTGGATCTCTTCCGTCACGAAGGGCACAAACGGATGCAGGGCCCGCAGCAGGATGTCGAGGAAGTGGAGGATGGCGGCCTTCTGGGCCTTCGTGCCGCTCTGCAGCTGGACCTTGGCCAGCTCGATGTAGGTGGCGCAGAAGTCGTCGTAGACCAGGTGGTAGAGACGATCGGCAGCGTCATGGAAGCGGAAGGCCTCGATGGCCTCGGTGACGGCGCCGAGTTCGGTTCTCAGCCGTTCACACAGCCAGAATTCGGCTTCGCCGAATTCTGGCTCGGTCGAAAGCGTGATGGATTCATCGAGATTCAATTGGACGAACCGGGAGGCGTTCCAGAGCTTGTTGCAGAAGTTCCTGGAGGCCTCGAGCCGCGCGGGGCTCATGGCGATGTCGGTGCCGGGGGCGGCCATGATGGCCAGGGCGAAGCGCAGGGCGTCCGTGCCGAATTCCTCCATCACCTCGAGGGGATCGATGACATTGCCCTTGGTCTTCGACATCTTCTGGCCGCTGGCGTCCCGCACCAGGCTGTTGAAGTAGACCTTGCGGAAGGGCACGTCACCCATCCAGGTGAGGCCCGCCATGGCCATGCGCGCCACCCAGAAGAAGAGGATGTCGTAGCCCGTGATGAGCACGCTGGTGGGGTAGTAGCGCTTGAGTTCCGTGGTTTCCTCAGGCCAGCCGAATACGCTGAACGGCCACAGCGCCGACGAGAACCACGTATCCAACGTATCGGGGTCTTGAATCAGTTTTCCAGCTCCGCATGCGCAGCATGCGGAGGGTTGCTCCATCTCCACATGAAGCTCCCCGCACGACGCGCAGGTCCAGGCCGGGATGCGGTGGCCCCAGACCAGCTGGCGGCTGATGCACCAGTCCTGGATGTGGGTGAGCCAGTGTTCCCAGACGGCGGCGTGGTGGGAGGGCGTGAACTGGATGCGGCCGTCGCGGACGGCCTCCAGGGCCATGGCCGCGGCCTCCTTCACGTCCATGAACCACTGCTCGCTGACGAGCGGCTCCAGCACGGCGCCGCTGCGGTCGCTGAGGCTGATCTTGTGGACGTAGTCCTCCACCTTCACCAGGAAACCCTGCTCCTCGAGATCCGCCACCACGCGCTTGCGGGCCTCGAAGCGGTCCAGTCCCGCGTAGATCCCGGCGGCGGCGGTCATCTTCGCGTCGAAGCCGATGATGGTGATGGAATCCAGCTTCAGGCGCTGGCCGGCGGCGAAGTCGTTGGGGTCGTGGGCGGGCGTCACCTTCACGCAGCCGGTGCCGAACGCGGGATCCACGAAACTGTCGGCCACCACGGGGATCCGGCGGCCTGTAAGCGGGTGGTTCATGAGCTTGCCGATCATGCCCCGGTAGCGCTCGTCGTCCGGATGCACCGCCACGGCCGTGTCGCCCAGCATGGTCTCGGGGCGCGTGGTGGCGACCACCACGTTCCCGCTGCCATCCGCCAGGGGATAGCGCAGGTACCAGAGCTTCCCCTTGCGTTCCTCGTATTTCACTTCCAGATCGCTGAGGGCGGTCTGGAGGGCCGGGTCCCACTGGATCATGCGGGGGCCGCGGTAGATGCGGCCGGCCTTGTAGCTCTCCACGAAGACCTTGCGCACGGCCTTGTTGAGGGCGGGATCCAGGGTGAAGCGGTTGCGGGTCCAGTCCACGGAGCAGCCCAGGCGCTTGAGCTGGTGCTCGATGGCGCCCTGGTTCTTCTCCTTCCACTCCCAGATGCGCTGCTCGAAGGCATCGCGGCCCAGCTTGTGGCGATCCGTGCCCTCGGCCTTGAGCTGGCGCTCCACCATCATCTGCGTGGCGATGCCCGCGTGATCGGTGCCGGGAACCCACAGCGCGTCGTAGCCCTGGGCCCGCTTGAACCGTGTGAGCACGTCGTGGAGCGTGTTCACCAGGGCATGGCCCATGTGCAGGTTGCCCGTGATGTTGGGGGGCGGAATGACGATGGACCAGGGCTCCTTGCCGCTCTCCGGCGCCGCCTCGAAGGCGCGGGATTCCTCCCAAACCGAGTACCAGCGCGTCTGCGCCGTCCTGAAGTCGAAAGCCTTATCCATTTCGCGCATTGCCATCCTTAGCCTTAGCCTTTCCCGGCTCCAAATCGGCTGCGCCGAATTGGAGTGAGTAAACCGAACCTCATTGGAACAGCCAACCCAATGGATCAGTTTACCCGTGCGGGGATGAGGCTTCCAGGCGGGAGCACCGTGCTGCCCATAAATGCGATATCATGGTCGTCATTCGTCCAGGACGGGACGGGAGGGCCTATGAATCCTCGTCGGATCGCAGCTTTGGGGGTGCTGGGCCTCCTGGTTGCAGGGATCTGTGCCGGGCAGGAGCGGCCGCTGCCTGCGCCCCACGTCAAGGCGAAGCTGATCTGCCACGACTGCCACCAGAAGGAGAAGCCCACCACCGCGGCGGTGCCGGACGAGGCCTGCATGGTCTGCCACGGGGACTATCCCGCGATGAAGGCCCTGACGAAGGACGCCAAGCCCAACCCCCATGCCCCTCCTCAGGCCTCGCCCCACGAACCCTACCCCTGCACGGACTGCCACCGCCAGCACAAGCCATCCGTAGTGAAGTGCCTGGAGTGCCACGAGGGGAAGTTCACCTTCAAGATCAAGTGAGCTCCGGGCGCGAGTGATCGCGGCGGATTCCTGGCAGGATGCCTGCATGGAATCCACGCCTCTTCCCGACAATGTCCTGAACCTCCGACCCGCAGGCACGGCGCACTTGGCCCTGGGGACCATGCGGCTCCTGGACTGGAGTCTGGATGCGGGAGGCCTGACGCGCTTCCTGGCTCAGGCCGCGGATGCGGGCGTGGGCGTCCTGGACACGGCCGACATCTATGGCGGCGGGGAGGTGGAGCCCGCGCTGGGGGCGGCCTTCCGGGAAGCACCGGGCCTCCGCGGCCGCTTCCGCATCGTGGGCAAGTGCGGCATCCGGCTCCGGGCCGGGGACGTGGGCGTCAAGCACTACGACACATCCCGCGCCCACCTGACGGCCTCGGTGGACCGGACCTTGCGGTGCCTCGGGACCGACCACCTGGACCTCCTGCTCCTCCACCGCCCCGACCCGCTTCTGGACCGGGACGATCTGGCCGGGACCTTTGCGGAGCTGCGGGACTCCGGCCGGGTCCGCTCCTTCGGCCTGTCCAATTTCCGGCCTGCCCAGGCGGACCTCCTGCGGGCTC